>CAZPJM010000074.1:0-18834 GCA_964586865.1 uncultured Enterobacteriaceae bacterium | reverse complement strand
GGGCTCGGGGCGCGGTGCTCGGGCGATGGGCGGCGCCTGGGCCACCGCATCGTCCCGCGCCATCTCGGGGTCGGAGGGTGAGTCCTCGTCCGGGGCTGCGGGGATGGGCGGCCGCGGACGGGCCGGCGGTGGGGGCTCGGGGCGCGGTGCTCGGGCGATGGGCGGCTCCTCCGGAGGTGGCTCCGCCGGGGGCGGCAGGGTGAAGGTCGGCAGCTCGGGGGGCGCGCCCGCCCGCAGCAGGGCCCGCCCGAGCGCCAGCACATCCTCCCGGTCCTCGTCGCTCACCGGCGGGTCCACCCGACGGGTGCGCACCACCCCGTCCGCACCCTGGGCGGCCACCGTCCAGCGCGCCCCCGGCTCGATGCGCACCCACTGGGGACCCCGGGCGGGCCCCGGGATGAAGCCGTGCAGCGCCGCCGCCGCCCTCCAGCCCTCGCCGGTGGGGTCGGGGAGCTCCACCGGCACGGCGGGCGCCGCGCGCGACAGGCCCAGCAAGAGCAGGAGGATCAGCGCCATGACGCCGCAGGGTAGCGCGACCTGCCGCCCATCGCGGCGCCTGCGGTCACCGGGGCCTCGGCCGGGTCGGCGGGCTCACTCGGGGTCGAAGGCCCCCGAGCGCAGCTTGCCCAGGTAGTCCGACAAGGCCGAGCCCACCCGGCCGGTGAGGAAGTACATCCCCAGGATGTTGGGGAAGGCCATGCCGAGCACCATCAGGTCGGAGAAGCCGATGACGTTGCCCAGGGTGAAGACCGGGCCCAGGAGCACGCACAGCAGGAAGACGCCCTTGTACGGCAGGCTGGCGTGGGGCCCGAAGAGCCAGGTGGCGGCGCGGTCGCCGTAGTAGCTCCACGAGATCATCGTCGAGAAGGCGAACAGGGTGACCGCCAGGGCGAGGACGTACCGGGCACCGGGGAGCCCCGCGTCGAAGGCCGCGGAGGTCATGGTGATCCCGTCGATCCCCTGGATCTGCCAGGCGTCGGTCACGACCACCACCAGGCCGGTGATGGTGCAGACGATGACCGTGTCGATGAAGGGCTCGAGCAGGGCCACCACGCCCTCCCGGACCGGCTCGCTGGTGGCGGCGGCCGAGTGGGCGATGGAGGCCGAGCCCACCCCGGCCTCGTTGCTGAAGGAGGCCCGCTGGAAGCCCGTGATCAGCACGCCGAGCAGCCCGCCCACGCCGGCCTCGAGGGTGAAGGCCTGCCGCAGGAGCAGCCCGGCGGCCTCGAGGACCGAGCCCGGATCGCTCACCGAGGCGCTGACGATGATGGCGACACCGGCGATCACGTAGATGACGCCCATGGCTGGGACGATGTAGCCGGCGGTGGCGCCGATCCGGCGGATCCCCCCCACGATGACCAGGCCCACCACGACGGTGAGGAGGATTCCGTAGAAGAGGCCATAGGAGCCCCCCCCGGCGGTGGCGGCGGGGTTGGTGACGAGCACCTGGTCGTCCAGGGGGGAGTCCTCGAAGCGGCCCTGGGCGTCGGCGATCCCGGCGACCACCCGGATGGTGCCGGCCTCGACGTTGCCCGCGTAGCCGCCGCGCAGGGCCTGGACCACGACCTGGGGGGAGGTGGCCTGATCGGCCGGGATGACCGCCTCTTCGGTGACCAGGAAGGCCGGGCCGCCCGAGACCTGGACCGCGGTGCGGGCGGGGATGGTGATGGCGCCCTCCTCGCCGGGCAGCCGCTCGAAGACCACCGAGCCCGTGGCGGCGGGCTTGAGCATGGGAGCCACGTCGGCGAGGGCCTGGAAGGACTGGTTGCCCTGGAACATGTTGCCGCCGCCCAGGCTGCCCCCGATGGCCATCACCGAGAAGACGACGGCCAGGACCATGCCGAGCCCACCGAGCTTCCGCTCCTTGAGGCCCTCGTAGAGGTAGCGCATGGGCCCGCCGAGCACGGTGCCATCGGCCTGGACCTTCCGGTACATCTGCCCCAGGGTGACCTCGGTGAACTTGGAGGACATGCCGAAGAAGGCGGCGATGACCATCCAGACCACCGCCCCGGGGCCGCCGGCGCTCACCGCCACCGCCACGCCCGCGATGTTGCCCAGGCCCACCGTGGCCGAGAGGGCGGAGGACAGCGCCTGGAAGTGGCTGACCTCGCCCTCGTCGCCCTCGTGGTCGTAGCGCCCGGCGGTCACCAGGATGGCGTGGCCGAAGGCGCGCAGGTTCACGAAGCCGAAGCGCAGGGTGAAGAAGACCGCCCCCACCACCAGCCACACGACCACGAGGGGCAGGTCGATCTGGTCGGGGTTGGGCAGGGGGTCGTCGTCCACCTCGTCCTCGAGGGTGCGCAGGCCCAGCCGCTTCCCGGTCATGGCGGCGACCTCGTAGACCTCGCCCTCGTGGCGGACCCGGTCGCTGGGCTGGACCGGGATGGCGCTGCGGGGGATCTCGACCTCGCCGGGGCGGATCTCGGCGCGGGTCAGGTCGACGACCACGGGGAAGGGGGCCAGGGCCTCGAGGGAGACGCGCGCCAGCTCGCGGGGGCCCTCCTCGGCGGCGTCGGCCTCTCCGCCGTCGTCCTCGTCGACGGGCTCGGTGGTGCCAGGGCGGGGGGCGTCGGGGTCGGTGCCCTCGGCGGGGACCAGCCCGACGCTCTGGAGGTCCACCGGCGTGGCCTCCCAGGTGCCCATCACCCGGCCGTCCCGCTCGACGAGGGTGAGGGTGAGGACGCCGCGCCGCAGGGTGGCGCCCTCGGAGAGCACCGGGGTCACGTCCCGCAGCCGGGCCGGGTGCCGACAGCGGTAGACGTAGCCCTCGCCCTCGCGGAAGCCCACCACCTCGGGATCGCGCTTCTTGACCGCCCGCCGCAGGTGATCCTCGCGGTCCTCGGGCGCCATGGCCGCCACGTCGGGCTCGTCGGGCAGGGTGCCCATGGGCAGGTGGTTGTCCCAGAAGGCCAGGTCGAAGAAGAGGGCGTTGGCCAGCGGCGTGACCAGCCAGTCCCCGAAGGCCTTGTCGATCCGCTCGGCGAGGGAGAGCTCGGGCGGCTCGGCGGGGGCGCACACCTCGGCCGCCGAGGCGGTCCGGACCGGCAGCACGGCGGCCAGGAGCACGAGGGCCAGGACCATCCAGGACCGTGCGGGGGGTGGCAGGCGCATGGGCTCCTCGGGGCGGGGACCGGCGGCGATGAATGGAACGGGGCCGCGTCCGTACCATGACGGGTGCGTGACCGGCCACCCGCTCCGGGACCGGTCCCGTCGGGTCAGCCGAGCTAGGAGGTCCCATGTCGGCCTGGCGTCCACACGCGGTGCGGATGGCCCTCGCCCTGTGCCTCGGGGCGGTGGGCAGCGCGGCGTGGGCGCAGGAGGGGCCGGACCCCCCCGCCGAGCCGGCGGACGACGAGGCCCCGGCCCCCGACGACACCGCGGACGAGGCCCCTCCGGAAGAGGCCCCCGCGGACGAGACGCCTCCGGAGCAGCCATCCCCGGCCGAGGCCCCCCCTGACCAGGCCCCCGCGGACGAGACGCCTCCGGAGCAAGCACCCCAGGACGAGGCCCCTCCGGACGAGGCCCCCGCTGACCCGGCCATCCCGGAGGACCGGACCGAGGTGGTGATGGACGAGCTCGGCGCGGCCTGCGGCCTCTCGGTGGGCATGGCCGGCAATGTGGCGCCCCCAGGTCGGGGCTGGGACCTCTCCTCGCCCCGCGGCGCCTGGTCGCTCTCGCCCGCGGTGGGGCTGCACTGCGGCTGGGTGGGCGAGGGCGTGGCCCGCGGCTTCTGGCTCGGGGCCGAGGCGGTGCCCACGCTCCAGCACAGCTACCGTCGGCTCGGTGTGCGCACCAGCCTGCTGGGCGTGTGGCTGCTGGGGTTCGACATCCCGCTCTCGAAGGGGTGGCACGCCGGCCCGCTCTTCGCCGCCAACGGCGCTGCCTGGGGGATGGGGGGCCGGGTGCGCATGCTGCCGGTGCCGCGTCCGGGGCTGGGGATCCGCGGGGTCGAGGCTCGCTTCACCTTCATGAACGGCCAGAACCCTCACTTCCAGGCCTCCCTCATGGTCCACGTCCAGCACGCCTGGGTCGGGGCGGCCGCCCCCTACGAGGGCCCCACCGATGTCCCCCCGAGCATCGGGCCGCTCCGCGAGTGGGATCTGCGGGTGGGCTTCGATCTCGGGCTGCTCATGGGCCTCCGCCTGGAGCTCCAGCCCGGCCGCTCGGCCCGGCTGCCCCAGCTCGCTCTCCGGGCGGGGCTCCTCTCCTCGCTGCCCAACGACACCCTGGTCCAGCCCACCCTGCTGGCCGGCGTCGAGGCGCCCCTCGGTGGGCCCATCCTCCAGCTCACCGGGAGCCTGGGGGGCGCCCGCCGCAACGCGGTGTGGGTGCCCGTCGTCATGGGCGGTCTCCAGGCCGAGATCCCCGACAGCGTCGTCCACCTGCACGCGGGCGTGCTCCTGGGCGGGCCCTCCGGCACCCCCGACGACCAGGCCTTGTGGACCGCCCTCGACATCAGCATCGGCTGGGCGTGGTAGAGCCCGGGGACCGTCCCCGCTGGAGGTGCCCATCTCCCTGGCCCTGCGACGCGTGCTGGCCTGGCTGGCGGTCCTGGCCGTCTTCGCGGCCATCCTGGCCACCGTCCCCCTGGGCCACCTGGTCTCCCAGACCCTCTACCGGTTGACGCCCGAGACGGTGGAGGAGGCCGTCCCGGTCCCCGGCGACCCGGTGGATGTGGCGGATCTGCCGGGGGGAGCGCTGGTGCTGGACCGGGATGGGAGCCTGCGGTGGGTGCCGGCCCGGGGCGAGGTCGTGACGGTGCCGCTGCCCGGACCCTGCCGACAGCTCGGCTACCGCAAGGGGCTCCTGGCCACCTGTGCCCTCGACGCGGGGCTCGCGCTGGTGGACGCCTCGGCCGAGGGCCGCCCGGCGGTGCGGCTGGCCCTGGAGGGCGAGCGGGTGGTCTCGGCGGGCCTGGGTGGCACCCGGATCGCCGCCGGCCTCGAGGACGGCACAGTGATCTTCCTGGACCTGGAGGGCGGGGAGACCGTGGAGCGCGCCCGTCACCGCCTCGGCGGGCCGGCCCCGGTGCGGGTGGTCTCCCGGGGCGACACGGCGCTGGTGGGGCAGGGGAGCGAGCTGGTGGGGGTCCGCCTGGCGCCCGATGGCTCCACCCGCGAGGCCTTCCGGGTGGGCCTGGGGGATCCGGTGGCCGCGGTGGACTACATCGCCGAGCTCGGCCTGGTGGCGGCGGGGGCCCGGCTGGTCCAGCTCGACCTGGACGCCCCGGGCGGCCCGGCCATCCTGGTGGATCGCGCGGCACCCGGGCCCGTCACCGACCTGGCCCGGCCCCTCTCCACGGTGACGTGGGTCTTCGTCGAGGGGCACCCGGCGCGGATCCTCCGGGACAGCCGGGTGGGGGTGTGGTGGTGGTCCACCCCGGGGGGCCCCGTCTCCCAGGCCCGCACCTGCTGGGCCCGGACGGGCAAGCTCACCTGCCTGGGGCCGGACGGCAGCCTGCAGCGGATGGGCCTGGCCCCCACCCGCGACGCGGCCATCTACGGGGTGGGCGCCCTGGCCGGGCTCGCCATCCTGGGCGGGTTGCTGGCGCTGGTGCTGCTGCGCCCGCCCGCCTGGCCCGAGCGGCTGGCGTGGACCGCCGGCTGCCTGGGGGTGCTGGGCTGGCTCCTCTCGGGCTCCTTCCACATCCCCATCGAGGCGCTCCACATCCTGGAGTACGCCCTCCTGGGGCTCCTGGCCTACCGGGCCCTCGCCCTGGGCGGGCACGGCGGCGCCTCCACCGCGGCGCTGGCGGTGCTGGTGGGGCTCACGGCCGGGCTCGCGGACGAGTCCATCCAGTGGTGGCACCCGGCCAGGACCGGGGCCTTCGACGACGTCTGGCTCGACACCCGGGCCGCCGCCATCGGGGCCGTGCTGGGGTGGCAGGGGGTGCGCTTCTGGCCGGGGCGGCCGGTCGCGTGGGCCTGGGTGCCCGGGGTCGGGGCGGTGCTGCTGGTCTGGGTGGTGGGCTTCCAGCAGGTCACGGCGGGCTTCGGCGGCCGCTACACCGAGGAGGGCCTCACCTGGAACAGCCGGCTGTCCCCCGAGGAGGTGCGCCGCATCGATGCCTCGGCCGACGACGGGCCGCGACAGGCCCTGGTGCGGGGCGCCGCCATGCCCTACGACGACTTCCTCCGGGCCTACCGCGACGATCCCTTCCTCTACGAGCTGCGGGTCCACCTCTTCCGGCGGGACGTGCGCCTCTCCCGCGGGGACGTGGCGGTGGCCTGCGCCGAGGAGCGCCTGATCCAGCGGCTCTACCCCCGCACGGTGGCCGGGACGCCCTTCGCGTGGGGCCCGTCCCAGGCGGCCCGGTGTGCCCAGGTGCCGGACGAGGCCTACACCTCGCCCGTGAGCGGCGAGCTCATCACCTGGATCCGCCCCTGGCAGGCCTGGGCCGGGGGCGGGGGGCTGGCCCTGGCCCTGCTGGCGCTCTCGGCGGGGCTGGCCTGGCGCCAGCGGGGGCTGGCCCGTCGGCAGGAGCCGGTCAGTCCAGGATGAGCAGGACAGCCAGGCCGGCCACGGTGGCCCCGCCGCCGGCGATGACCCCGCCAGCCCGGGCCGCGTCGCGGTCGGCCACGGTGCTGGTGGTGGGCCCGTCGACCAGGGTGCCGCCGTGGTGGACCTCGTAGAGGTAGGCCCGGTCGCCGGTGACCAGGGCGAGGCGCTCGCCATCGCTGCTGGTCGAGACCTGGGCGGGCTCCGGCAGGGGATGGACCGCCACCGCGCCGCCCGCCTCCGGGTCGAGGATCTCCAGGACCCCGCCGCGCTCGTCCTCGCCCACCAGGGCGACCAGGCCGGGCCCGCCGGCGGCGTCCAGGCTCACGAGGGGGTGGGGGAGGGTGCGCTCCCAGGCGAGCTCGCCCGCCGCGTCGAGCCCCTGCACCCAGGTCTCGCCGGTCCGGCCGAGCACCACGCCACCGGTGGCGGCGTTGAAGGCGAGCTGGTCGGCGTTCACGCCCTCGTGGAGGAGCACCTGCCCCCCCGGCCGCACCCGGGCCAGGGTCTCGCCGTCAGAGAGCCAGGCCACGTGCTGCTCTGGGTCGACCGCGAGCTGCACCGCGCCGGAGCAGTCGGTCCCAGGCACGGCGAAGGCCCGGTGCTCGCCGCCATCATCCAGCCAGGCCACCGCGCAGCTGTCCTCGTAGGGGACCACCGCCAGGGTCTCGCGGTCGCCCAGGCCGGCATCCAGGGCGTCCAGGCCCCAGCTCAGGCCCGAGGTGTCGCCGACCTGGACCTTGTAGAGCCGGCCACCGTGGCGGGCCAGGGAGTGGGGGCCGTGGGCATCGAGCAGGTCCTCGCGGCCCGCGCCCAGGTTCATCTCGCCGAGGACCTCGCCGGAGCCCGCATCGAAGGTGCAGAGCTGATCCATCATGCCGGCCACGCCGGTGGTCGCCCCCGGGTGGAGCCGCACGCCGACGGTCTCGGCGTCGAGCACGGCCGTCAGGCGCAGGTCGGGCCCGGCATCCGAGGCGCAGCCGGCGGCGAGGGCGAGCAGGGTCAGCGGGATGATCGGGCGCATGAGACCTCCGGAAGGTATTGTGCCCCGGTCCAGACGTGCGCGGTGTCGCGGATCTTCACGTCTTCGGTCGATCCCCGTCGGATCGGACTCGACGGGCCTCGACCTCCGGCCCGCCCCGGGGGTGCGCGGGGCGGCGTGTCGTGCGACACCGGGTTGGAGATGCGATGCGTGGAGGTCCCGTGTCCGAGCCCCAGCCGTGGGTGGTCCTCAAGTTCGGCGGCACCAGTGTGTCGAGCCGGGCCCGGTGGGAGACCGTCGCCCGCCGGATCCGCCAGGTCCTGGAGGCCGGGGAGCGGCCGCTGGTGGTCTGCTCGGCCGTCTCCCAGGTGAGCAACCAGCTCGAGCGCGCCGTGGCCGAGGCGGCGCGCGGCGCCCACGAGGAGACCCTGGCCGCCCTGGTCGAGCGCCACCGGGCCCACGCCCGGGACCTGGGGGTGGACTTCGAAGCCACCGTCGGCGACCTGGCCGAGGATCTGGAGCGGCTCCTCCTCGGCATCTCCCTCCTCCAGGAGGCCAGCCCCCGCCAGCACGCCCGGGTCCTCTCCGCCGGCGAGCTCCTGAGCACCCGTCTGGGCGCCGCCTTCCTCGAGCAGGCCGGCCTGGACGTCCACTGGCTCGACGCCCGCTCGGTCCTCCGCTCCCGTCCGGCCGACGGCCGCCCGGCGGCCCGCTACCTCTCCGCCGCCGTCGACGACCACGCCGATCCCGCCCTCGAGGCCCGCCTGCGGGACGGCCCGCCGGTGGTGCTGACCCAGGGCTTCATCGCCCGGGATGCCGACGGCGCCACGGTCCTGCTGGGGCGCGGCGGCTCCGACACCTCGGCCGCCCTCTTCGCCGCCCGGGTGAAGGCCGCCCGCTGCGAGATCTGGACCGACGTGCCCGGGCTGTTCACCGCCGATCCCCGGCGGATCCCCGGGGCCCGCCTGCTCCGGCGCCTGGGCTACGACGAGGCCCAGGAGCTCGCCAGCATGGGGGCCAAGGTCCTGCACCCCCGGTGCCTGGGACCGGTGGCGCGCCACGGCATCCCCCTGCACGTCCGCTGCACCCCGCACCCCGACTGGCCCGGGACCGTCGTCGAGCGCGTGGGCGACGGGGGCGATGGGCCGCGGGTCCACGCCATCAGCGCGAAGCGGGGCGTCACCCTCGTCCGGATGGACGCCCAGGACATGTGGCAGCAGGTGGGCTTCCTGGCCGACGTCTTCGCCGCCTTCAAGGCCCGGGGCCTGTCGGTGGACCTGGTGAGCACCTCCGAGACCAACGTGACCGTCTCGCTCGATGCCTCGGAGACCGCCCACGACCCGGCGGTGCTCGAGGGCCTGCTCCGGGATCTGGCCCCCCTCTGCCATGCCCGCACCATCGGTCCCTGCAGCGCCGTCAGCCTGGTGGGGCGGCGGATCCGGGGGCTGCTGCACCGGCTCGGGCCCGCCCTGGAGGCCTTCGAGGAGCACCGCATCCACCTGGTCACCCAGGCCGCCAGCGACCTGAACCTGACCGTGGTGGTGGACGAGGCCCAGGCCGACCGCCTGGTGGGCACCCTCCACGCCCTGCTCTTCGAGGGGGCCGATCCGGATGGCCTGGGCCCCACCTGGAGGGCACTGCGCGACGAGGGCGCGCCCGGCACCGACGCCGCCCCCACCCGCCGGCGCCGGTGGTGGGAGGACCACCGCCAGGCCCTGCTGGACCTGGCCGCCGACGGGCCGCGGTACGTGCTCCATGGGCCCACCATCGACGCGGCCGCCGACGGGCTCCTGGGCCTCGAGGCGGTGGACCGGGTCCTCTACGCCATGAAGGCCAACCCCCACCCCGACGTCCTCCGCCGTCTGGCGGGGCGGGGCGTGGGCATCGAGACCGTCAGTGTCGGCGAGATCGAGGCCGCCTTCGCCGCGGTCCCCGACCTGGACCCGGACCGGGTGCTGTTCACGCCCAACTTCGCCCACCGCGACGAGCTGGCCCACGCGGTGCAGCGCGGGGTGCGCATCGGCCTGGACGCCCTGCACCCGCTGCGGCACTGGGGCGAGGTCCTCGACGGCGTCGACCTGCAGCTCCGCATCGATCCGGGCACCGGCCGGGGTCACCACGACCACGTCCGGACCGCCGGGGCGCGCTCCAAGTTCGGCATCCGCATCGCCGACCTGCCCGAGGCCGTCGACCGGGCCCGGCAGGTGGGGGCCCGTATCGTGGGCCTGCATGCCCACGCCGGCAGCGGCATCCGCACGCCCGGTCACTGGGCCGAGGTGGCCACCCTCCTGGCCCGCCTCGCCGCCGACCTCCCCGATGTGCGGCACCTGGACCTGGGCGGGGGCCTGGGCGTTCCCGAGAAGCCCGGCGAAGCCCCGCTGGATCTGGCCGCCCTGGACGCCGCCCTCGCCGAGATCCGCCAGGCCCACCCCGACCTGGACCTGTGGATCGAGCCCGGCCGCTACCTGGTGGCGCCCGCCGGCGTGTTGCTGGCCCGGGTCACCCAGCTCAAGGAGAAGGACGGGGTCCGCTACGTGGGCGTCGAGACGGGCATGAACAGCCTGCTCCGGCCGGCGCTCTACGGGGCCTGGCACGACATCGTCAACCTGAGCCGGTGGGGCGCTCCGGCGGACTGGACCGGCACCGTGGTGGGGCCCATCTGCGAGAGCGCCGACACCCTCGGCCGGGACAGGCTGCTCCCCGAGACCCGCGAGGGGGACGTGCTGCTCGTCGACGTGACGGGCGCCTACGGCAGCGCCATGGGAAGCCGGTACAACCTGCGCGAGGTGGCGCCCGAGCTGGTCCTGGACTCCTGATGGGTCGCCCGGGGCGGCCACAGGGCCTGCCCTGGACGGTTCTTCGGGCGCTCCCCCTCCAGCCCGGGCCTCCCGGTGCCGATCTCCCACGTGACCGCCTCGTCACCCCGGGAGCCCTCCATGTCGGCTGGCATCTCCGCCGCCCTCACCATGGCCACGCCGCCGGTGCCCGCCCCCACGGGCCGCGTGGCGCTGGTCGCCACCAATGTCGCCGGGGGCAGCGCCCTGTGGGATCGCGATCCCGAAGCCACCAGCGCGGCCCTCCGCCTGGCGTCGGCCCTGTTCAAGCGACTCCTCGTCGACCACCGGGGCTACGAGGTCCGGGCCGATGGGGAGCGCTTCCTGGTGGCCTTCCCCGCCGCCCTGGCCGCCGCCCGCTTCTGCCTGGACCTGCAGGAGGCGCTCCTCGAGGCCGAGTGGCCCGAGGCGCTGCTGGCCATCCCCGAGGCGGGGGAGCTGACGGATCCCGAGGGCAATGTGGTCCAGCGTGGCCTTCGGGTGGGCATGGCCATCCACGTGGGCCAGCCCGAGATCATCCAGGACGACCGCTCGCGGCGCACCGAGTACGAGGGCCCGGACGTGGCCTGGGTGGAGCGGGTCGTGGGCGCGGTCCAGGGCGGGCAGATCCTGCTCACCGCCGAGGCCTGGGGCCAGGTGGAGGAGGCCGGCACCCACCTGCTCGACGCCGACGTCACCGACCTGGGTCGGCACCGCTTCCCGGGACGCGAGGAGGCGGTGGGGCTGGTCCAGCTGCTGCCGTGGCGGGTGGCCAACCGCACCTTCCCCGACGTCCGGACCGCCCTCAACCTCAAGACCAACCTCCCCAGCGACCCGGGACTCTTCCTGGGCCGGGATCGCCTCCTGGCCGCCATCGACCGGTACTTCCAGAAGGGCCGCAAGGTGGTGACCCTGAAGGGGCCCGGTGGGATCGGCAAGACCCGCCTCGCCCTGCGCTACGGCGGCCTCCACGTCCACGAGTACGGGGATGGCGGCGGCGTCTGGTTCTGCGACCTGGCCGGCGCCCGGTCCATCGACGGGGTCTGCCACGCCGTGGCCCGGGCCCTCTCCATCCCCCTCACCGCCCGGTCCCTGAAGGGGACCCAGCAGCTCGCCGCCGCCCTGGCGTCGCGGGGACGGTGCCTGCTCATCCTGGACAACTTCGAGCAGGTGGAGCAGTACGCCGAGTACACGGCCGCCCTGTGGGCCCGCAAGGCCCCGCGCCTCCGCATCCTGGTGACCAGCCGCCACCGCCTGGGGGTCCCGGGCGAGGCCATCGTCGAGGTGACGCCGCTGGACTCGGACGAGGCGGTGGCCCTGTTCGAGGCCCGGGCGGCGGATCTCCGGCCGGACCTGGACCTGGACGAGGCGGCGCGGGAGACCATCCACGACGTGGTGGAGCGGGTGGAGTGCATGCCGCTGGCGGTGGAGCTGGCGGCGGCCTGGCTGTCGGTCCTCACCATCGAGGGCGTGGCCCAGCGCCTCGAGGGCGGGCACCGCGGGCTCGACGGGGCCGAGGCCTCCGCGGAGGTCCACCCGCGTCACCGCTCCCTCGCCCAGGTCATGGAGAGCTCCTGGGAGCTCCTCTCGCCGTGGGAGCGGGAGGCCCTGGCGAGCTGCTCCGTCTTCCGCGGCGGCTTCACCGCCGAGCTGGCCCAGCAGGTGGTCGACCTGTCCCGCTACCGTCACGCCCCGGCCCCCCTCACCGTCCTGAAGCGGCTGCGGGACACGAGCCTGGTGGCGACGGTGGAGTCCAGCCTCCAGCCCGGCATGATCCGCTGGACGCTGTACGAGAGCGTCCAGGAGTTCGCCGCGGAGAAGCTCCGGGTCGGCGGCCTGCGGGCCACCCTCGAGCAGCGGCACGCAAGGACCCTGCTCGCCCTGGCCGACACCCACCTCCCCCACGTCCGCGGTCCCGAGGGCGCCCAGCACATGGACCGGGTGGCGGCCGAGCTGGACAACCTGCTCGCGGTCCACGAGCGCTTCGTGGAGCGTCACCCGCGCACCGCCATCCGCGCCGCCCTGGCGCTGGACCCGGTGCTGGCCACGCGGGGGCCCTTCGACCTCCACCTGGAGGTGCTGGACGGGGCGGTCCGGGCGGGCCTCAACATCAAGGGCAGCCTGCAGGTCCCCGCGCGGCTGGCCCGGGCCGAGGCCCTGCTCACCCGGGGTCGCCTGACGGAGGCCGCCGAGGCCGTCTCGGAGGCGCTGGAGGCCCTGACCGACACGGCTGGCACCGACGTCCGCGCCTGGGCCTCCGCCGTCAACGGCTGGACCCTCACCCGGCTCGGGAAGGTCCGGGACGGCATCCCGGCCCTCGAGACCGCCGCCGCCACCCTCGGCGGGCTGAACCACCCCCACGGGCCCATCGCGCGGTACCGTCTGGGGCGCGCTCGCCTGGAGGCCGGCCTGGTGGAGGAAGCCCGGGAGGATCTGTCGGCCGCGCGGGTCCTGGTCCAGCGGGCCCGCGATGCCTGGCTCGAGGTGGACGTCCTCACCGCCCTCGGGGATCTGGCCCGCCACCAGGGCGAGCCCGAGCGGGGCCGGTCCCACTACGAGGAGGCCCTGGGCCTGTGCCGGTCCCGGGGGGACAAGCCCCGCGAGGCCCAGCTCCTCGCCCGCTACGGCTCGGTCTCGCTGGACCTGCGCCAGAACGAGGCGGCCCGCGAGGCCTTCGAGCGCTCCGAGGCCCTCACCGAGGAGGTGGGGGACGCCCTCGCCGCCTCGATGGTCCGGGGCAACCTGGGGCGGATGCACCACCACGAGGGGCGCGGCGCCGAGGCCGAGGAGGCGTACGAGCGGTGCCTGGAGGCGCTGGAGACCGCGGGTGCCGTGCGCTGGCAGGGGATCTTCCGGGGGGTGCTCGCCGCGCTGCAGCACGAGCAGGGGCGCCTCGAGGAGGCGGGCGCGTCCTACATCGCCGCCCGGGAGCTCCTCGAGGGCTGTGGGGAGCGGCGGTTCGCCGGGCTCGTGTGGGCGCGGCACGGAGCCCTGTTCGCCGATCTGGGCCGGACCTCGGAGGCCAGCCAGGCCTTCGCCATCGCCCGGGAGCACCTCGAGGCGGTGGACGACCCGCTCGGGCTCGCGGCCCTGCACGTCCACGAGGGCCACCTGGACCTGGCGCGGGCCCGGGGGGGGCACGCCGGCAGCCGCAAGGCCGCCCGGGAGCGCTTCCGTGCGGCCACCACCCCGAGCCGGGAGGGGGAGCGCATGGTCCAGCCCGCCGCCGCCATCTCGAACGACGTGCGCCTCGCCCTGCGCCTGCTCCGCCGCAGCATGGAGCTGGAGGCCCAGGGCGGCTGAGGGGACGCCTCAGTCCCCGACGCGCCGCCGCAGGTCGTTCTTGGAGGCGCTGAAGGTGAGGGCGTCGTAGACCCGGTACCACTCCTGGGGGTCCACCACCGCCTCGTGGAGCAGGGCCGCGGCCTCCACCTTGTCCTTGTCGAAGCTGAACACCTCGAGGAGGCGGACCACCTGGCCCACCGTGAACCACCGGCTCCGGGCGGCGGAGCGGAGGGTGGCGAGCTGGTCGCTGGAGAAGGACTGGCTCTGCACCGTGCGCAGGACCCTGCCGAAGTCGGCCTCGGAGATGGGCACCGGGGCCTCGGCCTCCACCGGCGGGGGCGGTGCCGGGGGGGGCGGAGCCGGCTGGATGATCACCACGGGGGGGCGATCATCCCGGCGGCGGGCGTCCCGGTTGCAGCGCATGAGCTCCTGCTCGAGGGCGGCGGCCTCGTCGATGATCAGCCAGCGGGCGTCGTCCAGGCCCCGGACATCGGCCCGGATGGCCGCCAGCTTGCGCCGCAGCTCCCGGGCGATGGCCGGGTGGCCCGAGGCGTCGGCCAGGCCTTCCAGATCGCGGATCAGCCGCTCCAGCTCCTGCACCTCGGCATCACCGGGGTACTGGACCCGGCTGCCGTCGGGGACGGCCAGGGGCTGGCGGGACTGGGCCAGGGCCGGGGTGGCGAGGAGCAGGGCGCACAGGGCCAGGAGAGGTCGCATGGGGGCTCCGGGGTGGGAGGGACGGACACCGGTGGGCCGGCTCATCTTCCCACCGGGCCCCGGTCCGCGTCGTCGATCCGTACCACCTTCCGCCGTCCGGCGACGGCCCGGTCCAGCGCCTGCTGGCCGTCGGGCGCCAGCACCACCAGGGTGCCGTCGTAGCTGTACTCCAGGCTCGACAGCCCCCGGCGGTCCACCACCAGTGTGGTCGAGGAGGTGGCGTCCACCAGGCGGGCCGCGCCCTCGGTGGGGCCCTCCACCCGGCCCTGGCAGGTCCAGGTGGTCCGGCCCCGGGACCGTTCCCGGCGGCAGGCCTCGACCCGGCGCGCCGAGACCCCGGCGATGGTCTCGTCGCGGATCCAGGGCCCCTCCTCGGGGGGCAGGCCCGGGAAGTTCCGGCGCAGGTCCCGCACCACCCCCTCCGGATCCACCAGGGAGGCCCCCGAGGCGACCGCCGCGGGTGGGAGATCGGTGTCCTCCAGGGCCTGGCGGGCCGCGCTCCGCCAGGTCTCCGGGTCCACCAGCCGCTCGGGGGCCCCGCGGGGGCCCATCTGGATGGGTGCCGGGATGCTGCTGATGGCGTGCTGCAGCGTGATGGGCCACGGATCGCTGCCCTGGGGCTGGTCCGAGTCCCAGGTGATGGCCGCCGCCCCCTCCTCCCAGGATCCCTCGGCGTCGGTGGTGGTGAAGGCCCACACGTCGTCCCGGCGGGGCACCACCCGCAGGGTGTAGATGCTCGTCACGGTCCGATCGCCCGAGGCCGCGGCCACGCCGACCCGGTAGGTGCTGGGCCTGCGGTCGTCGGGGAGGGCCTCGAGGGGCCCGCTCGCGCAGGCGGACAGGACGAGGGCCAGGGGCAGGGCAGGGGGGAGCAGTCGCACGGGACCTCCGCGGCTTCCCTATCGGGCCGGACGTCGCCGGTCTGACGTGGGCGTGCCGCCGCCCCGTCGCTGGCCACGGCACCGGCCTCCGCGATATGGGCCCGGCTCGCCCTGCGATCCCCCGGAGCGTGGCCATGAATCTGTCCCAGGTCCTCGACGACGAGATCCTCCCCCGCGTCGACAAGCCCAGCCGCTACCTCGGCACCGAGGTCAACAGCGTGCACAAGGACCGCGACCAGGTCGAGGTCCGCATGGCCCTGGCCTTCCCGGACATGTACGACCTGGGCCTGGGCAACCTGGGCGTCCACATCCTCTACGCGGTGGTCAACCAGCAGCCCTGGGCCTGGTGCGAGCGCCTGTACGCCCCCGCCCCCGACATGGAGACGGAGCTCCGCGACAGGGATCTGCCCCTGTTCGCCCTCGAGTCCCACGACTCGGTGGAGGACTTCGACGGCATCGGCTTCACGCTCCAGTCCGAGCTCACGTACACCAACATCCTGAACATGATCGACCTGGCCCGGATCCCCCTCCGGACCGCCGATCGCGAGGATCATCACCCGCTCACCTTCGCGGGGGGGCCGGCGGTGTTCAACCCCGAGCCCATCGCCCCCTTCATGGACTTCTTCGTCATCGGCGACGGCGAGGACGCCATCCTCGAGATCACCCGGCTGCTGCGCCGCATGAAGGGCCGCTCCCGCCGGGACAAGCTGCGCGCCCTCGCCCTGCTCGAGGGTGTCTACGTCCCGGCCCTCTACCCCTTCGAGACCCTCCCCGACGGCCGCGTCCTGCCCGTCGAAGGGGCCCCCAAGGTCCGCAAGCGGATCACCCGTGATCTGGACGGCGCCACCTTCCCCGTCGACTACATCGTGCCCTACACCCAGCAGGTCCACGACCGGATCAGCCTCGAGGTCCTGCGCGGCTGCACCCAGGGCTGCCGCTTCTGCCAGGCCGGCATGACCACCCGCCCGGTCCGGGAGCGCACCCTCGACAAGGTCGACGAGCTCCTCGACCGCACCCTCGAGACCACCGGCTATGAGGAGGTCAGCCTGGTCAGCCTGTCCACCTGCGACCACAGCCGGGTGCGGCAGCTCGTCGAGAACACCGCGAAGAAGGCCCGCAGCGAGCGCTTCGCCGTGTCCCTGCCCTCCCTGCGGCTCGACAGCTACTCGGTCGACCTGTCGGACATGGCGGCCACCGAGCGCAAGACCGGCATCACCTTCGCGCCCGAGGCGGCCAGCCCGCGCCTCCGCTCGGTGATCAACAAGTGGATCCCCGACGAGGAGCTCCTCGACATGTCTCGGGGCGCCTTCGAGAAGGGCTGGCGCCATGTGAAGCTCTACTTCATGATCGGCCTGCCCACCGAGCGTGACGACGACATCCTCGCCATCTCGGACCTGTGCAAGCGCACCGTCCGCTCGGGCAAGGCGGTCAATGCCAAGGCCCGGGTCAACATGGGGGTGAGCACCTTCGTGCCCAAGCCCTTCACGCCGTTCCAGTGGGCGGCCCAGATCGGCCTCGACGAGACCGTGCGCAAGCAGGACATCCTCTCGGGCGAGCTGCGGAACGAGCGCGACATCAAGTTCGGCCGCCACGACCCCGAGGAGACCTTCCTGGAGGGGCTGGTGAGCCGGGCCGACCGGCGGGCCGCCGATCTGCTCCAGCGCGCCTTCGAGAAGGGCTGCCGCTTCGACGCCTGGCGGGAGCACCTGCGCTTCGACCTGTGGACCGAGGCCATCGACGAGGTCGGCTACGACACCGAGGACGCCCTCCGGGAGCGGGACCTGGACGAGCGGCTCCCCTGGGACCACATCGACGTGATGATCCCGAAGCAGTGGTTCAAGGACGACTGGGCCCGCGCGAAGCAGCTGCAGTGGGCTCAGGACTGCCGCCACAAGCGCTGCAACCGCTGCGGGGTCATCGACGAGGAGCGCGAGCTGTGCGCCCACATGCTCCGCAACCAGATCGCCGGCCGCAAGGAGGAGGACGCCTGGGAGCGGGAGCCGCTGCCCGACTTCGTCGAGCCCGACCCGGTCCAGCGGCTGTGGCTGCGGATCGCGCGCACCGGCAATGGGCGCTTCCTCTCCCACCTCGAGGTGATGAACGCCTGGATCCGCGCCCTGCGCCGGGCCCGGGCCCCCATGGCCTACACCCAGGGCTTCCACCCTCACCCGAAGGTGGCCTTCGCCGCCGCCACCCCGCAGAACCAGGAGTCCATCGGCGACTACCTGGACGTGACGCTGGTGGAGCGGGTGGACCCGGCCACGCTCATGGAGCGGCTCAACGCCACCCTGCCCGAGGCCTTCTGCGTGCTGGGCATCGAGGAGGTCGACCTGTCCTCGGCCTCCCTCATGTCCCTGTCGGAGGGCATGGTCTTCACCGTCTTCCTGCCCCACGAGGACCGCGATGCCCTGGCCGAGCGGGTCCGGGACCTGCTCGGGCGGGAGACCCTCGAGATCCAGCGCCGGGGCAAGACCAAGAAGCGGAGCCAGGGCGGCCGGGGGAGCAAGGGCAAGCGGGCCGTCGTCTACCGGACGGTCGACATCCGGCCCATGATCCGCACCCTCGAGGTGCGCCCCGGCGAGGTCCCCGCCATCGAGGTGGAGCTGGTGACGGTGAAAGGCAAGCCCGGCAAGCTCAAGGAGATCCTGCCGCTCCTCACCGACGCCCCCGACAAGGCCCGGATCCTGAAGCGGGACACGCTCATCCGCCGCGATGGGGCCTACCAGAGCCTCTCCGAGGGCTGGGCGCTGCTCTCGAGCGCCCCCCCGGCGAAGTGAGCCTGCCCCCCGGCGGGTCCGCCGCCGGGACCGGGCCCCGCCGAGGGCGCCGCCCGGAATCGAGCGCCGCGCCGCCCTCGGGGGGAGGGGGCGCGGCGGACGGCGCAGGGTGGCCGTCAGGGATGATCCGCCCGGTCGGGCGCCATCAGGCGTGCTGGCTGGCCCCGTCGGGCCCGGCCTCGGCGTAGGGCTGGGGGGCGTCGTCGTCGTGCGGCTCGGCCTCGGCGGCCTCGGCCTGTGCCTCTTCCTGCTGGGCGGCCCAGGCGGTGGCGCACTGCGGGCAGAGCGCGGCCTCCTTGGCGATCTCCCAGCCGGTCGCGAACTCGCGCTGCTGCTCGATCTGGTAGCCACGACGCCGCGCCCGGCGCTTGTCCTTGTCGCTGGGCTCGGGGGTGGTGTCGTAGGTCTTCTTGCGGGTCTCGAGGACCACGCGGACCTGGGAGGTCCCGGCGGGGACCACCTTGTTGCAGGCTTCACAGCGATACATGTGTCGGTCTCTCCGAAGGGGGAAGGGCCGGGCGGCCGAACGGCGCGCGACTAGCTCGCGTAGTCGTGGCGCGCCTGCAGGTCACCGGCCCGGGTGAACACGGACAGGGTGGAGCCGTGGTAGCGCGCTGCGTCCTTCGCCGCCTCCACCGCCTTGCGCTTGGTGTCGACGACCCAGGCGGGCTCGTCGAGTTCGTCGACCTGGAGCATCCAGCCGTCGGAGTGGGGGCGAAGGTACATGCGGTCGATGGAGGGCATCGGCTTCTCCTGCGGGGGGGCCCGGCGGGGGCCGGACCGGGGGGACACATCCGCCCGACCGCCGGGCGCGCGGGCCGGGGCGGGCGTTTGAACGAGCGGCATTATGGGGCGTTGCAGGGCTTGAACAAGGCCGAGAC
>CAZPJM010000073.1:0-18923 GCA_964586865.1 uncultured Enterobacteriaceae bacterium | reverse complement strand
GGGCTCGGGCGGGGTCCGGCGGTTGCACGCGGCGGCGAGGAGGAGGACCAGGGGGAGCATGCGAATCATCGATTCCCCCAGGGGCTGTCACCGCCCTCGGAGGGCGTGGTTTCGGCCGGGGGGGTGCCCGCCGGCTCCGGGGCGCCGGCCGGCTCGGGCACGGGGGCCTCGTCGGGGGCCCCGTCGGGGGCGGAGGGGACGTCGCCCTCGGGCGCAGGGGGCGCATCGACGCCGCCGGTCTCGCCGGGACGTTCCGCGGAGGGATCGGAGGGGTCGGGGATGTCGAGGGGCCGAACCCGGGGCAGACCCTCGAGGTCCGTGCCGCCACGCGCCTCGGACTTCACATCGGGGAAGTTGAAGGGGTCGAGCTTGTTGAGGGTCTCGTAGGCGCGGTCGATCCACTCGCTGTGCATCTTGGCCTCCTTGCCCTGCTGGATGAGGGCCTGGAAGCGCTTGCGGGCCACGTCCTCGAACTCGACGGCCAGCGGCCGCCAGTTCTCTTCGTAGAGCTCCCACCAGACGTCGCAGGTCTCCATGTCGTCGAAGGGGCAGTCCATCGCGTAGATGAGCTCGGCGATGTAGAGCTTGGCCGCGCCCAGGTAGTAGAAGGCCCCGGTGCCGTACTCGAAGTCCTTGTACTTCCGGATGAGCTCCCTCGCCTCGGTCTCGAAGGCGGGGATCTCCTCGGCGTCCTTCTCCTCCAGCATGGCGTTGTCGCGGTCCTGATCGCCGGAGAGCTGGTCGTCGGTGAGGGTGGCGTAGGCGTCCTGGAGCTTGTCGAAGGCCCACTCGGCGGCCAGGCGGTTGGCCTTGGGCGAGAGCGCGACCCCCTGCTCCAGGTAGTCGTCGAAGGTCTGCTGCATCTCGTCCATGGCGCGCTCGTAGGCCCGGCGGTTCCCCTCGCGGAGCTGGGCGATGCGGTACTTGACCTCAACCACGTGGCTCGGGTTGGAGCCCGGCTTGCCCGGCCCGTAGGTGCGCAGGTACCGGTCGTAGAAGCGGAGCGCCTCCCGGTCCGAGACCTCCTCCCACTGCTCGCCGGCCCGGAACATGACGTCCTCGGCGTCGGCGAGCTCGCTGTTCACCCGGGCGTAGCGCTCGTAGCCCTCGGCCGCCCCGCGGTGATCCCCGATGCCCACCTTGAGGAAGGCCGCGTTGTACATGGCATCGGCGGTGCCCGCGTACTCGCGGCGAGGGTCGTTGGCGACCAGCCGCTCGTAGTAGGAGATGGCCTGGTCGAGATCGAAGGTCGACTCGTAGTTGTTGGCGATCCGCATGAAGAGCGGCAGGGAGAGGTCGTCCTTCGGGTAGAGCGAGACATAGCGCTCGAACATGTCGTTGGCCTGCTCGGCGCGGCCCACGATGTCGTAGCTGTTGGCCGCGTTGTAGAGGGCGAAGCGACACTTCTCGTTCTCGCGGTTGGCGCGGTCCTCGCAGTCCCGCTCCTCGAACCAGCCCTCGAAGCACTGGGCGGCGGCGAGCCGGTCGCCCCCGTCCTTCTTGTTCTGGCAGATGATGAAGTCCACCTGCTCGCCGAGCTTCTCCCAAGACTCCTTCTTGGCTCCGCACTGGTCGAAGTACTGGCGGAACCGCTTCGTGGCGGCCGAGTAGGCCTCCAGATCGCCCTCCTGCTCGTAGGTCTGGGCGATGATGTTGGCCGCGAAGCTGACCTCCTCGGTGTTGCACCGATAGTCCAGGTCCTCCGCGCCCGCCGCCAGCAGGACCTCGGCGCGCTCCCGGGCCTTGTCGAGGTGGTTGTGCTGCCGGTAGATGAGCGCCGGGGTGTACATGAGGAAGTCGCGGTTCGACGCCAGGGCCTCGCGGTAGTCGGGGATCCCCTCCTTGGCCGGCTCGGTGAACTCGTGGCCGAGGATCAGATCCATGCTGTCGATGAGGGCCACGTGGTCGTCGGACAGCTTGTACCGGGTGATCTCCTTGCCCTGGTCGGTGGTGTAGACCTCCTCGACCTCGGCGTCGGCGGGGAGCTGGTCCAGCGGCTTGCCCTGGGCCAGCAGGATGTTCTGCCGGGCGGACATGACGCCGAACAGGGCGCCGTCACCGTAGGGGTGGTTGTCGCGGCTCTGGACCAGGCTGCGGTACTCCCGCAGGGCCTCGGCGTGGGGGCCCCACGGCTGTCCGGCGTCGCGGGGCTCGGCCTTCAGCAGGGCGTTCGCCAGGTACCACTGGTTCTCGAAGAAGTTGTCGGCGATGGGGAAGTTGTCCAGGTACTCGCGGAACTTGTCGGCCGCCGAGCGGTAGAGGCCCGGGTCGTTCTCCTGCTGGGCCTGCTTCATGATGCCGATGGCGACCTGCGAGAGGCTCTTCTCGACGGCCTGTCGGACCAGGTCGAGGGCCTCGGGGTTGTTCCGGTTGGCGACCCACCACGGGTTGGGCTTCTCCTCGCCCGTGTAGGCGTCCCGGGTGGTCTCGCCGTAGCGGTCGACGAACAGGGCCTGCTCGCGCGGGAGGTCCTCGTCCAGGTTCGGGACGTCCTTGTGGCGCAGCAGCCAGATCTTCTTCATCTGGAAGGCGGGGTTGTCGGGCTCCTTGACCCAGCGCGGGTCGGTCTGGAGCCGCTCGTAGACGTCGATGGCCCAGTCGACCCGGAACATCCCGAAGTTCTGCTCGCCCGGGGGGCAGGCGTCGGGGACCGGGATGCAGCCGGCCAGGACCTCGGCGAGGGCGATGTAGACGTCGCGCTCCCAGGGCCGCTGCCCCACCTCGGCGAAGAAGGCGTCGGCGATGTCGATGGCGGTGCGCTCGTCGTCGAAGGGCAGCCGGTCGGCCACGTCGGCCAGGGTGCGCGCCATGTTGAGCCGGGCGTCGGGCGCATAGGCCGACTCGGTGCCCGACTCCTGCATCTCGATCTCGCTGTCGTCCAGGATCTTCGCGAAGAGCTCGAGGGCGCGGGGCTCGTAGTCGGGGTTGGTGCCCGCCAGCTTGTAGTAGGTCCAGGCGAGCTGGAACATGGCGTCGTCGTAGTAGTCGCCCTTGGGACCCTTCTCGACCACCGCGGCGTACTCGGCCAGGGCGTCCTCGAAGCGCTTCTCCTCCTCGAAGAGGAGCTTGCCCAGGAACATGTGCGCGGCGTCGGCCAGATCCGATTCCTCGCCGGCCACGCGGAGGAGCTCCTGGAAGGCCTTGCGCGCCTGGAGGTAGTCGTGCTGCTTGGACTGGGTGTCCATGTAGGCGAAGCCCAGGCTGTAGTAGGCCCGGTCCAGGTTCTCCCAGCGCTCCTCGGGAGGGAGCGGCTCGTTGCGCGAGATGATCGCCCCGTACAGCTCGATGGACCGGCCCAGGTCCTTCATGGGCGTCTCGAGCTCCTCGAGCTGCTCGAAGAGGGTGGGGTCGCCGGCCTCGAGGGCCTTCACGGCCTCGTCGTACTTCCGGTCGTACTCTTCCTCCTTGTCGGAGAAGCCGGCCTGGGCCTCGAGCCAGTCCTCGATGGCCTTCTCGTAGTAGAGCTCGGCGAGGCGGAAGCGGATGTTGTCGGTGTCGGGCACGTCCGGGTAGCGGAGGAGGAACTCCTCGAGGCGCTTGATGGCCAGGTCGCGCTGGGCGCGCTCCCGCTCCTCGAGGGTCTGGACCAGGGCGTCGTAGCCATCGCTCACCTTGGCGAGCTCGTCCCGGCGCTGGACCTGCAGGTAGCGCCGCACGTCGTCCTCGAACTCGGCGGTCCGCTCGGCGAAGCGCTGCTTGACGGCCTTGTAGGCCTCGACCTGGGCCGGGTCACGCGTGTTGTCGCGCTCCACGGCGGCCACCGTCTCCGACGCCTCGGGCGTGTCCTGGGTGGGGCCCGCGCCGGCGGTGCCGGCCGAGGCGGCGCCGTCGTCCTGGGCGAGCGCCGGGGCGGTGGCGAGCAGGGCGAGCAGCAGGGGCAGTCGGCGAATCATCCGGGGGCTCCTACAGGCTCAGCTTCTGCTCGATGAGCTCGAACCGCCGTGAGATCTGGTCACGGAGCGCGTTGCGCTCCTCGATGACCCGGGTCTTCTCTTCGGAGACCTGGACCTTCTGGGCCCAGTAGACATCGACGATGCCCACGTCGGCGCGCAGCACCGACTCGGCGAAGAAGTCCTCGAGGCGGCCGAAGCCGGAGCGGGTGAGGTCGATGCTCACGGCCTCGGCCTCGCCGAAGGTGTCGTTCAGGGTGCCGCGCTGCTTCTCGACCTCGGCGACCTCGCGCTCGAAGCGCTGCCGGATCCGATCCAGCTCGTCGGCCTCGAGGGGACCGAGCCGGCTGCCCGCCGAGGCCAGGCGATCCTCGGCGGCGACGAGGACCTGGTGGAGCTGGTCGATGCCCTGGAGCATGCGGAGGGTGTCGGGGTCCTGCACGGGGATGCGGAGGCGCTCCAGGCGTTCCCGGATCCCGGCGATGTCCCGGGCCACCCGCTCGGCATCGCCCTCGGCGATGGCCTCGAGGGCCACGTCGTGCGCCTTGCGGCGATCCCGGCGCACCGCCTCCACCTCGCGACGCTCGCTGCCCGACAGGGCGCTCTCCAGCAGGTCCTCCTCGAGGGCGAGGAGGTCGAAGTGGTGCTGGACGGCGAGGGAGCGGCTGAAGGTGATGTCGTAGCGCATGGCATCGAAGCCACCGATACCCTCGGCGTTGTCCAGGGCGGAGCGGAGCTCCTCGATGATGGCCTCGCTGGTGGCGATGGACTGCCGCTGCTGCTCGAGCTCGCGGTAGACGGTGATGGCCCGGGAGAGGTCGGCGTCCTCCATGACCATGGAGACCGCATAGGCGGGGAGCTGATCCCGGGTGCCCTGGAAGCGCTCCCCGAGCCGGAGGATCTGCTGGAAGTACTCCTTCGGCTTGTCCGTGGAGCGGGCGAGCTCGCCGAAGCGCTCCCGCACCGGGGCGTACTCCGAGATCACCTGCTCGTAGGAGCGCATCGCCGAGTCGTACTCGACCGCCTGGATGTGCAGGTGCCCGCGCAGCAGCTTGAGGCGGGGCGTGTAGGGATGCTCCGGGAAGGCCAGCAGGAAGATGTCGATGCCCCGAAGTGCCTGCTGGATGAGCTCACGCTCCCGCGCGGCGAGGAGCTCGCGCTCCTCCTCGGGGAGCTCGTCGCTGGCGTTGTTGCGCAGGGCGCGGATCTCCTCCTTCTGCTTGATGTAGGTCCAGACCTCCTCGTAGAGCTTGTCGTCCAGGTACTCCGAGTCGGAGGCGATGCGGCTGTAGAAGGTGGAGGCCTCCTCGTAGAGACCCAGCTCCAGGTAGATGCGGCCGAGGGCCAGGAGGGAGAGGTCGAGGACCCGCCGGTCATCCACGGTCTCGACCGAGAGCTCCACCACCGAGCGGTAGTACTGCGCCGCGGTCTCGAGGTTGCCTTCGACCACCATGATGGCGCCGAGGATGTAGCGGGCCTTGCGGTAGAAGGGGCTGTCGGGGAGCAGATCCCCCAGGGCCGACTTGGCCTGGACGTAGTCGCCCTTCTCGAAGAAGGCCTTGCCGACCGCGTAGGTGATCAGGTCGCTGGAGCGGACCCGCCCGGACAGGATCTCGCGCTCGTAGAGCGCCTGGAAGGCTTCGTCGTCTTCGAGGTCCACGTGGATCTCGAGGAGCCGCCGCACCGCGTCCTCGCGGAAGGGGTGGTCGTCCGAGGCGACGATGTCGGCGTAGTACTGCCGTGCGGTGCGCAGGTTCTGCATCTTGTAGACGGACTCGGCCAGGTACCACTCCGCATCCCACTGGAGCCCGGCGTCGGCCAGCGCGAGGGTGGTGACGAGGCTGAAGAAGCCCTCGGCGGCCTGCTGGTACTCCCCCACCAGGTAGAGGAAGACGTAGTCCCGGTAGCGCTGCTCGGCCTGGTCGGGGGTGATGAAGCCGCGCCCGGGGGCCACGTTGCGGGTCATGTCGGCGGCGGTCTCCTGGACCACCTGGACCTCGACCACCAGGTTGTCGTAGCGCTCCTTGAGCGGAGCGGGCACCGCCAGCGCCGGCACGGACAGGGCGAGGCCCACCACCAACGCGAGCCCACGCCGGAGCCACCGGCGCGGGCGTGCAGCGCGGGGGGTCCCGGCGCGATCACTCACCACGCAGGCTCTCCATGGATTCGTCGTAGGAGACATCGGGCCGGTCGACGAAGGGGGTGAAGGGCCCGCCCTTCTCGTCGAGTCGCACCTGGACGGTGGTGAGCTGGCCGTCCTCGACGGTGAAGGAGTAGCTGGACTGCACCTTGAACGAGTAGGAGCGCAGGTACGAGAAGATGCCGTGCCCATTGCCGCGGAGGACCAGGCTCACCTTCAGGTTGTGGGAGCCCGGGGGAAGGGTCTGGCTGTGAATCTCGACCATGTCGAGGTCATCCAGACCACCGGAGGTGTCGGTGCGGCTGAAGATGGCCTTTCCGTCCAGGAAGTACTGGATGGACTCGACGGTGTACGCCGAGGAGAGGCCGTCCACGTGCCAGATGCTCACCCGCGAGCCGATGGTGGCGCCCTCGATGACCAGCTCGCGGAGGAGCTGGAGGGTCGCCTTGCTGCGGAAGACGCGCTCCTTCAGGTTGGAGACGTCCTGCTCGACCGTGAGGAGCTCCTTGTTCTGCTGGCCCTGGAGGCGACGGGCGGCGAGCTCGGCCTCGGTCAGGCCGGATGAGCCGGCGAGGCTCTCGGCCGGGGGGGGCTCGACCGGGGGCGGAGCGGTGGGATCGGCGGGGGGTGGCGCGCGGCCGGCGTCGGGGGCCGGGTCGTCGGCCGGGGCATCCCACGGGCTGTCCCCTGCCCCACCGTCCTGGGCGAGGGCCGGCGGCGCCAGCAGGAGGAGGCCGGCGAGAAGAGCGACGAGCACCGCCGCCACGCCGCGGTGGGACCTGCCCGTCGGGCAGGGCGCGGCGGCCCTCTGCGTTGCGGTACGACCCGTCATCTCCAGCTCCCTCCGGACGACGTGAGCAGGTCCGTGGCGGGCCGTCCGACAGCGCTGTACCGGATATAGCGCTGCTCCCGACGGGGTGTCAACGCGAACGGCGGTGGCGCGGGCGACGATGGAACGGTCCACCCAGAGACTCCTTGAAACGCATATCGGTCAGGGGGCGCCGGCATTGAACATCCTGCGCAGGAAGCGGTCGTGGAGCCGGCGGGCGGGTGAGGCGCCGCCGCGGAGGTCGTTGACCAGAAATGAAAAGGCGTAGAGGTGGCCATCTGCGGCCGTGACGTAGCCTGTCAGTCCGTGGACCCCATCGATGGTTCCCGTCTTTCCCCTGACACGGGCTGGATCCTCACGCAACCGGGCCCACAGGGTGCCGTCCCATCCGGCGATGGAGAGGGAGGTCCGAAACTCCGCGCCCACCCGTGGATCACGGGCCATGTCCACCATGACCCGGGTCAGCAGGTCGGGCGGCAGACTGGCGTCCCGCGAGAGGCCGCTGCCGTTCACCAGCGTGTAGGTGTCCCGCGCCACGCCCAGCTCGTCCAGGTAGCCCCGGGCCACGTCGAGCCCCTTGGCGGTGGTGCCGGGCAGGCCCGCCGTCTCGGCGCCGACGGTCTTGAGCACCTGCTCGGCCATGAAGTTGTTGGAGTACTTGTTCATGTCCATGAGGACAGCCGTCAGGGGGACGGAGCGATGCTGGTAGAGGAGCCTGGCGGCGGCGGGCACGCTGCCCCGACGATGGCGCCCCTTGACCGCGATCCCGTGGGTCTCCTCCAGGTCCTGCCAGGCGGCCATGAAGTGGGCCGTGGGATCGGCGACCGTCCGGTAGTACTTCTTCACCGTGTCGTCGGCGGGCACCACGCCGGTCACGGTGAAGGTCATGCCGCCCTCGGTCGCCTCGCGGTCGATGTCCAGGCGGCGTCGGCTGCCCACGGGGCCGGTGAGGACCTCGTTCTCGACTGTCACATACCGGCTTGCCGGGGTCTCGAGGCCCACCCGCGCCGCCTGTCCGACCTCGGTGCCGGGGGCCACCACCAGCGCGACCGTGTTGAAGTTGAGGGACAGGGCCGAGCTGGTGGCGAAATACGACGGGCCCTCCCGCAGGTCCCGGGGCTTGGTCCACCCCGGGAGCTGGTACTCGGTGTCGAAGTAGCCCTCGTCGAAGACCACATCGCCGCGGATCTCCCGGATGCCCTCGACCTTGAGGTCGTAGACGAGCTTCCAGAGCTTCTCGACCACGAGGGTGGGGTCTCCGTGACCCTGGACGTAGAGATCGCCGTCGAGCACGCCGGCCGCGTCCACCTCGCCGGTGGCGAAGACGTCGGTGGTGAAGCGATGGGCCGGCCCCAGGGTCCGCAGGGCGACGGCGGCGGTGAGGACCTTGGTGGTGGACGCGGGCACCAGGCCGTGCTCCGCCCGGTGCGAGAAGACGGGCTGGCCGGTGGTCACGTCGGTCACCTGCAGGCCGACCTGGCACACCCGGAAGAGGCGGTCCCGGGTGATGGGCCCGAGCAGGGCCTCGAAGTCCACCGGCGCGGGGGCGGCCTCGGCCACGTCCGAGGCGGTGACGGCCGTGACCGCTTCCTTCTCGGGGGCGGTGTCGGCGGCGGCGGCGGGGGGGGTCGAGGGGGCGGGGGCGATGGCGAGCAGACCGACGAGGGCGAGCGTCGGCCACGCGCGGGGGGCTGGGGCCATGGGCGGCACCTGGAGGCAGGAGGATCGCGGCGGGATCGCGATCGTAAGCCGCAGATGGGCGGGGGACAAGGATGGCCTGCCGGCGATGGTGCTCACGGGGTCCACGCCTGGAGGGACACCCGGGCGCGCCGCTCGCGCTACCCTTCCGACAGACCGTGACGGAGAGCCTTTCCATGAGCGCCCGACCCCGGATCCTGGTCGTGGACGACGACAAGGGCGTCCGCGCCGCACTTCGCGTCAACCTCTCGCGGCACGACCTGGACGTGACGGTGGTGGAGGGCCCCGACGCGGCGCTCGAGGCCCTCCACGGCCGGCCCCACGACCTGGTCCTCACCGACGTCAAGATGCCCGGCAGCACCGGCCTGGAGTTGCTGGCCCGGGTCCGTGCGCGCTGGCCCGACGTCCCGGTGGTGGTCATGACCGGCTACGGCTCCGTCTCCGACGCGGTCCAGGCCATGAAGGGCGGGGCCGCCGACTACCTCATCAAGCCCGTCGAGAAGGACGAGCTGCTCGTCGTGGTCCACAAGGCCCTCGAGACCCGCGCCCTGCGGGCCGAGGTGGAGCAGCTCCGCCAGGAGGTCCAGGCGCAGTACGGCTTCGAGAACCTCATCGGGACCACCCCGGTGATGCTCCAGCTCTACGAGGACGTGGCCGCCGTGGCCGACACCTCCGCCACGGTGCTGCTCGAGGGCCCGACGGGCACCGGCAAGGAGCTGCTCGCCCACGCCATCCACTACCGGAGCCGGCGCGCCCAGGGCGCCTTCGTGCGGGTGAACTGCGCAGCCATCCCCGAGACCCTCCTCGAGAGCGAGCTCTTCGGGCACGAGCGCGGCGCCTTCTCGGGGGCCGTCCGCCAGCACCTCGGCCGGTTCGAGCAGGCCGACGGGGGTACGCTGCTCCTCGACGAGATCGGCGAGATCGACACCTCCATGCAGGTCAAGCTCCTCCGGGTGCTGGAGAACGGCGAGCTGCAGCGGCTGGGCGGCCGGGAGGCGGTCACGGTGGATGTGCGGGTCATCGCCGCCACCAACAAGGACCTGCGCGAGGAGGTCCGGGCGGGCCGGTTCCGCGAGGACCTCTACTACCGCTTGAACGTGGTGAAGCTCAAGGTCCCGCCCCTCCGCGATCGGCGGGCCGACATCCCGCTGCTGGTGGACCACTTCGTCCGGAAGTACGCCCTGCGGGACGGCCGGCCGGTCCCGGCGGTGGCCCCCGCCACGATGGAGCGCCTGCAGGTCCACGACTGGCCGGGCAATGTGCGCCAGCTCGAGCACGTGGTCGAGCGTGCCGTGATCCTGGGTCGGGGCGACCCCCTCGACATCCCCCTGCCCGAGGACGAGCTGCGCCCCGAGGCGGATGCGGGGGGGAGCCTGCTGCCCCCGGTCGGCACCAGCCTCCAGGAGGCGCTCGCCGCCTATGAGCGGCGCATCCTGGTCGAGGCCCTCAAGGCCAGCGACGGGGTGCAGGCGCGGGCGGCACGGCGCCTCGGCCTGTCCCGATCGAACCTGAACTACCGGGTCCAGAAGCTGGACATCCAGGTGAAGGACATCGCCTACGAGTAGCCGGATCAGGGGGCGTCGGTGTCGGCGTCGTCCTCGGGGACGGCGTAGAGGGGCACGAGCTCGGCGCAGGCCGCCTCGGTGCCCTCCTCGAGCACCTGGGCGACGGCGTCGCGGGTGCGCTCGCACACCTCGTTGGCCCCCTGGACCTCGTAGGGGTTGAGCTCCCCCCGGGCCCGGTCCCAGTCGTTGCGACAGCGGCGGATGAAGTCGACGCGGTCGCGGGCGCCCACGTCGGCCCAGGTGAGCCGGGGCCCGATGCACGGCTCGAGGGCGTCGGCCACCTCGCAGCACACCCGCTCGCACCGCGGGGCCAGGGGCCCACAGCTCGCCCCGCACCCGGCGAGGCTTCCCGACGCCGTCAGGAGCAGGCCGGCCAGCAGCGCCGGCGTGGCGGTGCCCGTGGCGGGGAGCCCGCAGGGGAAAGTGGTGGCCAGGGAGGGAATCGAACCCCCGACACGGGGATTTTCAATCCCCTGCTCTACCAACTGAGCTACCTGGCCATGGTGGGGGCGGAGGAGGCCCATGGACCCGTCCACGCCGCGGCCGTGCGGGTCGGGGAGGCCCCCCGTCGCGCGGCCCCCGCCCTCTAACACCCGGCCCGACGGGTGCAAGGAGCCGTGGGCGAGCGGGTGGGGGTGGGCGTCCGCGGGGCTCACAAGCCAGGGGCCGGACGGACGCGCACGTCGCCGAGCACCCGCGCCTGGCAGCCGAGCCGCTGGTCGTCCCGGTCGAGGAAGGGCTCCTCTTCGGGGAGTCGCGGCGAGAGGGCCTCCATCCCCTCGAGCACGTCGACCCGGCAGGCGTTGCACGCCGCCACGCCGCCACAGTCGCTGTCGAGGGGCACGTCGGCGTCCTCGCTGGCGTCGAGCAGGGTGGTGCCGGCGGCGACCTGGAACGGGGCATGGGGCTCGAGGGTCACGCGGGGCACCGCCCCTCCTCGTCCCCCCCGTCGGGCCCGGAGGCGGCGCGGACCGCGAGGGCGCCCCGCAGCAGACGCAGTCCGGTGACGGGAATCTGCACCACGGCCACGGTGAACAACAGGGGCCCCGCGGCGTTCATGGAGACGGCGGTCCAGATGTCGCCGTGGGCCAGGTACACCCAGGAGCGGGTGAGGCCGCACCCGGGGCAGCCCATGCCCAGGACCCGCTTCCAGAAGCAGATCTCGGGGATCTCGAAGCCGGCCAGGGCCACCCGCTCGGCCCCGGGCGCCAGGATGAAGGCCAGCCCCACGCCGAGGGCGCACACGGACAGCAGGGTGGCGTCGGCGATCCACCAGCCACGACGGGGCGCGCTCATCGTCGGCCCCCCCGGCCGCCATCCGAGGGCAGCCGGCCGAGCTGGCGGGCCAGGCGGTCCACGATGCCGTTGACGAAGGCCCGGCTCTCCTTGGTGCCGAACCGCTTCGCCAGCTCGATGGCCTCGTTGATGCTCACCGTGGCGGGGATGTCGGGGCAGGCCCGGAGCTCGAAGGCGGCCAGGCGCAGGATGTTGCGGTCCACCACCGGCATGCGCGGAAGGCGCCAGTTGGTGGAGCACTCCTCGATGAGGGCGTCCAGCTCGGGGCGCAGCTCCTCGGTGCCCATGACCAGCCGGGTGGCGAACTCCACCTCCTCGCTGTCGGCGGGCCGCTCGTCGCCGAGCCCCTCGCCGTCGATCAGACCCGCCCACAGGTGCTGGAGGGCGGCCCGGGCGGGCTGCTGGGCGAGATCGGCGTGGTAGAGCGCCTGGAGCGCGAAGCCCCGGGCCCGGCGGCGGGAGGCCATCAGCCCTCCATGCGACGCAGCAGGTCGACCATCTCGAGCGCGCCCAGCGCGGCCTCGAAGCCCTTGTTGCCCGCCTTGGTGCCCGAGCGCTCGATGGCCTGCTCGATGGTGTCGGTGGTGAGCACCCCGAACAGGACCGGCACCCCGGTCTGGAGGGCCACGTCGGCGGTCCCGCTGGCCACGCCGCCGGCCACGTAGTCGAAGTGCGCCGTGGCGCCCCGGATGACGCAGCCGCAGGCGATGACCGCGGCGTAACGGCCGGAGGCAGCGGCCTTCTGGCAGGCCAGCGGGATCTCCCAGGCGCCGGGGACGTGGATGACGTCGACCCGATCGTCCACGTCGACCCCATGGCGCCGCAGCCCGTCCAGGGCCCCCTGCACCAGGTGCTCGACGATGAAGCCGTTGAAGCGGGCCGCCACGATGGCGAAGCGGCCGCCCGGGTCGGTCAGGTGTCCTTCGAAGACGTGGGGCACGGGGCCCTCCCGGGGTCAGGGGATGTCGAGGCGCTCGGCGATGGACAGGCCGTAGGCCTCGACGCCGAGGATGGGGCGGCTGGAGGTGGTGAGCAGCCGGAGCTGGCGCAGCCCCAGGTCGAGGAGGATCTGGCACCCGGTCCCCAGATCCCGCAGGGCATCGGCCCGGGGCTGGGGGGTGTCGGGGACGCGTCCGCCGAAGGTCCGCACGAAGGCCTTGTGGATGTTGGCGGGGCCGCCGCCGTCGAGGTGCATGAAGACCAGCGCCCCGGAACCCTCTTCGTGGATGCGGCGGAGGGCGGTCCGCGGGACCTTGCCGTGGACGCTGCCATCCGGGTCCACCAGGGCCCAGGCCGGCGGGGCCCCCTGCACGCGCACCAGGGTGGGCTCGCCGGAGAGGGTGCCCTGCCACATGGCGAAGTGGAGCATCCCGCTCGTCACCTCGCGGTAGAGACGGGTGCGCCAGGTGCCCAGCCCCGGCACCTCGACCTGGCCGTCGGCCTCGCGGCGCACCAGCCGCTCGGTCCGCATGCGGTACTTGATGATGTCGGCCACCGCCACGATGTGGATCCGGTGCTCCCGCCCGAAGGCCTCGAGATCCGGGAGGCGGGCCATGGTGCCGTCCTCCTTCATGATCTCGCAGATGACGGCGCTGGGGTCGAGGCCGGCCAGGCGCGACAGGTCCACCGAGCCCTCGGTCTGCCCCACCCGCTCGAGGACGCCTCCGTCGCGGGCGCGGAGGGGGAACATGTGGCCGGGGGTGACGATGTCCCGGGAGGTGGCGTCGGGGCGGATGGCCACCTGCACCGTGCGGGCGCGATCGGCCGCGCTGATCCCGGTGGTCACGCCCTCACGGGCCTCGATGGAGACGGTGAAGGCCGTGTTGTACGGGGTCTGGTTCTGCTGGGCCATCATGGAGAGCCCGAGGCGCTCGATCTGGCTGCCGACCATGGGCAGGCAGATGAGACCCCGCCCGTGGGTGGCCATGAAGTTGATGACCTCGGCGGTGCAGTGCTCCGCGGCACAGACCAGGTCCCCCTCGTTCTCCCGATCCTCGTCGTCGACCAGGATGACCATGTGACCGGCGCGCAGGTCCGCCATGGCCAGCTCGACCCGCCGGATGGGGTCGGGGTGCATGACGGTGAAGTCGGTGTCGGTGGAGCTCATGAGACCGTTCCGGTGGGGGGTGGGGAGGGGTACGACGTCCGGACCAGGGGGGCAACCGCACCCTCGGGGGCCGGTGAGGCGGCCGGTGGCGAGGCGGGGCCCGTCACGGGACGGCCCCCAGGCGATGCGGCACCCGCCAGGTCAGGCGCAGATCGTCGCCGAGGGGCTCGACCTGGGTGGGGGCGCCGAGGCGGAGGGCGTCGCCCAGGTGGTCGAGGGGAGGGCCACCGATCCAGGGCACCCCACCGGGCACCACCACCGCGGACAGGTAGACGTGCAGGGTGTCCACCAGGCGCGCGTCCAGCAGGCTGCGGTGGACCTGCCCGCCCCCCTCGACCAGGACCCGGTGCAGGCCACGGTCGGCCAGCGCCCGCAGCGCCTCGACGGGCTCCAGCCCCCCCTCGGGCCGGCGCGGCACCCGGGCCACCTCGGCGGGCAGGACGCGCTCGGAGGCGTCGTCGGCGCACAGGATCACGGGGGGGGCGCCGGCGGTGAGCAGGCGGGCGGCCAGAGGAAGGCGCAGGTCCGAGTCGAGCACCACCGGGACCGGGTCCTTTCCGCCGTCCACGCGGCAGGTCAGGCGCGGATCGTCGGTGAGCACGGTGCCGATTCCGACGAGGATGGCGTCGTGGGAGGCCCTCAGGCGGTGCCCGTCCTCGCGGGACCGGGGCCCGGTGATCCACCGGCTCTCGCCCCGGTGGGTGGCGATCCGGCCGTCCAGGCTCATGGCCACCTTGCTGGTCACCTCGGGCAGCCCCCGGGTGAGGGTGCGTGTGAAGCCCAGGACCACGTCGCCGCACTCGGCGGCGCGGACGCCGAGCTCGACCTGCACCCCGGCGCCCCGCAGGCGCGCCAGCCCCTTGCCCTGCATGGGCGGGTAGGGATCCACCACCCCCACCACCACGCGAGCCAGGCCCTCGCGGAGGATCAGATCGGTGCAGGGTGGGGTCCGACCCCAGTGACAGCACGGCTCGAGGGTCACGTACAGGGTCGCACCGGTCAGGTCGTCGTGCCCGGCCCGGTGGGCATCGTTCACGGCCTCGACCTCGGCGTGGTTGCCCCCCACCGGCTGGGTCCGTCCACGGCCCAGGACCTGATCGCCACGCACCAGCACCGCGCCCACGCTGGGGTTGGGGGCGGTCCGGCCGAGGGCGGCCCGCGCCTCGTCCAGGGCCAACCCCATGAAGCGGTGATCCAGCGCCTCGCTCACCGGCGATCCCGCTCGGTGAGGGGTCGGATGACCTCGACGAACTCGGCGACGGTGTCGAAGGCCCGGTAGACGCTGGCGAAGCGCACATAGGCCACGGCGTCCACGTCCCGGAGGACCTCCATCACCGCCTCGCCCACCACCTTCGAGGGGATGGGGGACTCGCGCCGGGCCTCGAGCCTCGCCCGTACCCGGAGCGCCGCCTCGTCCATGGCCTCGGCCGAGACGGGCCGCTTGCGGCAGGCCAGCGCGATGCCCTCGAGCACCTTCTCGTGGGCGTAGGGCTCCTTGTGGCCGTCGCGCTTGAGCACCCAGAGGCGCGGCCGCTCGTGGCGCTCGTAGGTGGTGAAGCGCTCCCCGCACGCCCGGCACTGCCGCCGACGACGCACGTGGTCGCCCGCCGTCCGCGAGTCGATGACCCGGGATTCGGGCTGCTGGCAGGCGGGGCAGCGCATCAGGCGGTGGCCAGCTCCGGATAGACCGGCAGCGTGCGGCAGAGGTCGCGGACCTCCAGGCGGATCCGCTCGAGGACCTCCGGGTCGTCCCGGTTCTCGATGGCCTCGGCCATCCAGTCGGCCACCTGGCGGGCGTGGTCCGCGTTCATGCCCCGGGTGGTCATGGCCGGCGTGCCGACCCGGATGCCCGAGGTGATGAAGGGGCTCCGCCGCTCCCCGGGGACGGTGTTCTTGTTGACGGTGATGCCGGCCCGGCCCAGGGCCTCCTCGGCGTCGCGGCCCGAGCAGGCCTCGCCCAGGTCCACGAGCAGGAGGTGGTTGTCGGTGCCGCCGCTGACCAGCACCAGGCCCCGCTCCTGCAGCCGCTCGCCCATGGCCCGCGCATTGGCCACGACCTGCTCGATGTAGGTGCGGAAGGAGGGCTCGAGGGCCTCGCCGAAGGCGACGGCCTTGGCGGCGATGACGTGCATCAGCGGCCCTCCCTGCGTGCCCGGGAACACGGCCTTGTTGGCGGCCTTGGCCATCTCCTTGTCGGCCGTCAGGATGAGGCCGCCCCGGGGGCCGCGCAGGGTCTTGTGGGTGGTGGTGGTGACCATGGCGCAGTGCGGCACCGGGCTCGGGTGGACCCCCGAGGCCACCAGGCCCGAGATGTGGCTGATGTCGGCCACGTGGTGGGCCCCCACCTCGGTGGCGATGGCGCCGAAGGCCTCGAAGTCGATGGTCCGCGGGTAGGCCGAGAAGCCGCTGATGATCACCCGGGGGCGATGCTCGCGGGCCAGATCGCGGATCCGGTCGTAGTCGAGCCGCCCGGTCTCCTCGTCCAGGCCGAAGTGCACACCCCGGTAGATGAGTCCCGAGCTGTTGACGGAGGCCCCGTGGGTCAGGTGACCGCCATGGGTCAGGTCCAGGCCCAGGATGGTGTCGCCGGGCTCGCAGAGGGCCAGGTACATGGCCGCGTTGGCCTGGGCGCCGGAGTGGGGCTGCACGTTGGCGCCGAAGCTGTCGAAGAGCTGCCGGGCGCGGTCGCGGGCCAGGCGCTCCACCGTGTCCACGTGCTCGCAGCCGCCGTAGTAGCGGCGGCCGGGCAGGCCCTCGGCGTACTTGTTGGTGAGCTCGGTGCCCACGGCCTGGATCACGGCACGGCTGGCGTAGTTCTCGGAGGCGATGAGCTCGAGCTCGTCCTCCTGGCGGGTGCGCTCGGCCTGGATGGCGGCGAAGACGTCGGGATCCTGCGACTGGAGCGGCTCCATGAGGGCCTCCTGGGGGGCGTGGGCGTGGCCGGCTCGTATCCGACGATCCGGCCGGGTGCCGGCGCGTGCCATGGGGCGTGGCAGCCGGCGGGGGCCGGGCGGCTCAGCCGTTCGGATCGGCGCTGCCGGGCGCGTCGCCCTCGAGGCCCATGATCTTGCCGACCCTCCGGGCGTGGCGGCCGCCCTCGAAGGCGGTGTCGAGCCAGGCGTGGAGGCACTCCGCGGCGAGGGACGGCCCCACCACCCGCTCGCCCATGCAGAGCACCCGGGCGTCGTTGTGGGCCATGGCCATGCGGGCGCTGAACGGGTCGGTGACCACGGCGGCGCGCACCCCGGCGACCTTGTTGGCGGCGATGGACATGCCGACCCCGGTACCGCAGACGAGCACGCCCCGCTCGGCGCGCCCCTCGGCGACGGCGCGGGCGACCCGGGCGGCGTGGTCGGGGTAGTCGGTGGAGGCGGTGTCGTGGGTACCCAGGTCCTCCACCTCGTGGCCGGCCTCGCGCAGGAGGGCGGCGAGGTGCTGCTTGAGGGTGACGCCGCCGTGGTCGCTTCCGAGGGCGAGCTTCATGGGTCCTCCAGGCGCTGGAACACGAGGGTGGAGTTGGTGCCGCCGAAGCCGAAGGCATTGGAGAGGGCGACGCGGGGGGAGGCCTGGCGGGCACCCTCCGCGACCACGTCCAGGTCGCACTCGGGGTCGGGGTGGGTGTGGTTGGCCGTGGGCGGCACGGTCCCCGTGTAGATGGCGAGGGCGGTGAAGACGGCCTCGATGCCGCCGGCGGCCCCGAGCAGGTGCCCGGTGCACCCCTTGGTGGAGCTGACGGCGAGGGCATCGGCGTGGGGACCGAAGACGGTCCGGATGGCAGCGGTCTCGGCGGCGTCGTTGGCCGGGGTGGAGGTGCCGTGGGCGTTGATGTGGTCGACCGCGGTGGGGGCCAGCCCGGCCACCTCGAGGGCCCGGGCCATGCAGCGCGCTGCACCGGCGCCACCGGGGGCCGGGGCGGTGATGTGGTGGGCGTCGGTGGTGGCGGCGTAGCCGATGAGCTCGGCGTAGATCCGGGCGCCGCGGGCGCGGGCATGCTCCAGGGTCTCGAGCACCACCACGCCGGCCCCCTCCCCCATCACGAAGCCGTCGCGCTGGGCATCGAAGGGGCGGGAGGCCCGCGCGGGGTCGTCGTTGCGGCTGGAGAGGGCCTTCATGACCATGAAGCCCCCGAAGCCCAGCGGGGTGAGGGCGGCCTCCGACCCCCCGGCCAGCATGACGTCGGCCTCGCCGAGCTTCATGGCCCGCCAGGCCTCTCCGATGGAGTGGTTGCCGACGGCGCAGGCGGTGGCGATGCACAGGCTCGGGCCGCGGGCGCCATGGCGGATGGAGAGCTGCCCCGTGGCCAGGTTGATGAGCGAGCGCGGGATGAAGTAGGCGCTGATCCGCTTGGGCCCCTCGTCGGCCAGGGCCTCGGCGCCCTCGACGATCTCGGGGAAGCCCCCGATCCCGGACCCCACGTAGACCCCGAAGCGGTCCGGGTCGGGCCACACGCCCGCGTCGCGGTCGAAGCCCGCGTCGGCGAGCGCCTCGTCGGCGGCGGCCAGGGCGTACTGCATGAAGAGCCCGAGGCGCCTCGTGGCCCTCCGACCATACCGGGCCACCCCGTCGAAGCCCTTGACCTCGCCGGCGATCCGGCAGGGCAGGTCCGAGGCGTCGAAGCGCGTGAGGGTGCCGATGCCCGAGCGGCCCGCGGTGACCGCGTCCCAGGTGGTGGGGACGTCCAGCCCGCACGGGTTGACCGTGCCGAGGCCGGTGATGACGATGCGGCGGTCCACCGCGGGCTCCTCGGGCGCGGGTGCGCCCTACTTGACGTGGGCGACGATGTAGTCGGTGGCGTCCTGGACCGTGCGGATCTTCTCGGCCTCGTCGTCGGGGATCTCGAGGTCGAACCCCTTCTCGATGGCCATGACGAGCTCGACGATGTCGAGGCTGTCCGCGTTCAGGTCGTTCACGAAGCTGGCCTGGGGCACCACCTCGTCCCGGTTCACGTCCAGCTTCTGGGCGATGATGTCCTGCACCTTGTTGGCGATCTCGTCGGGGGCCATCGGGGACCTCGCGGGCCGGAGGATGGGTCGGGGAGGTGAGCGGGCGGCGACCAGGGCGGCGCCGACGGGTTCGACCGGACCAGACCGGCGGAGCCCCGCTCGCGAGCGGCCCGGATGATAACGCAGGCCGTCAGTCCGGCAACGGACCGGTGGACGCGGAGGGACGGGCCAGGGCCGCCGAGAGGTGCCCGGCCAGGTCCTGGGAGGCGGCCCGGTGGGCGAGCCTGACGGCCGCCTCGACCTGGTCGGGGCCGGAGCGTCCGTGGCCCACCACCACCACCCCCCCCACCCCGAGGAGCAGCGCGCCCCCGGAGCGGGAGGGCCCGATGCGGGGGCGTAGGCCCCGGCGGGCCGGCTCGCCCAGCGCGTCCCCCACGATAGCGCTCCCCGTTGGG
>CAZPJM010000072.1:0-19023 GCA_964586865.1 uncultured Enterobacteriaceae bacterium | reverse complement strand
GCCCACGCCCACGCCGGATCCCCCGGCCGAGCCCCCTGCCGACGAGGAGCCGCCGAGCCCGTGGGGCGAGCTGCCCCCGGAGCCGTGACGGCACCCTCCCCCTCTGGCGAGACGGGCCATCCCGCCCCGGGAGGGACGGCGCCGTGAGCCCGCCCGATCCCTACGCCGTGCTGGGCGTGGCCCCGGATGCGGATCTCGCCACCATCCGCGCCGCCTGGAAGCGCCTGGCCCGGGAGACCCACCCGGATCGCCACCCCGGCGACCCGGAGGCGGAGCGACGCTTCAAGGATGCCGCCGCCGCCTGGTCCATCCTGTCCGATCCGGCCGCCCGTGCCCGCTACGACCGGTCCCGCAACCCCGGGGCGGACCTCTCCGACCCGGACGTGGCGGCCCTCCGCCAGCACGCCCGGGCCGTCTCCGAAGCCGTGGCCGAGGTCCACGAGGTCCTCTTCCGGGTGGTCCTGCCGGCCTACCTGGCGCGGTACGAGCGGGGACAGGGCGCCGAGCTGGCGTGGCGCCTGCTGGCCGATCTGGACGACCTCTCCTTCCTGGACCTGCCTCAGCGCCACCGGGAGACGGGGGTGGGCCCGAAGGCGCGGGCGGCCAGCCTCTCCCAGGAGCTGGGGATCCGGGTGGACCTCCGGGTACGCCGCGATCTGGACGGGCGTCCCCGCATCGCCGAGCTCACCCTGGTCCGGGAGCGGGGCCTGGCCTTCGCGGCCATCACGGTGTGGGCCGGGAGCCTGCTGGTGCTGGACAAGCGGACCCCCGAGGAGCTGGCCACGGCCATCCTGCCGGCCCTCGGCGTCGAGGTGGTGCGCTACCTGGAGTCGCGCCTGCCGCGCCCCATGCGGGTGCTGGCCTGGCGCGCGCGCACGGGGCGCGACGGCTTCCCGGACGACCTCTCGGCCGCGCGCCGCGCCGACACCCGCCACGTGGTGCTGGGCGGGATCCGGGTGGGGCTGGGGGCCGTGGCCGTGGCCGTGGCCGGCTGGGCCCTCCTGTGGGCGGCGACGGGCCGGCTCCCCTGGCCGTTCTGACGCCCCGCCCGTGGGCCTCAGGGGGCGGGCACGGCCAGGTAGCGGTGGAACAGGGCGACCCGGTCGGTGAAGCCGTGCTCGATCACGCGCAGACCGGCGGCATCGAGGAGGGTGAGCCAGCGCCCCACGTCGAGCTCGTAGACGTCGCGGTGGGGCAGGGCCACCTCGGCCAGGCCCACCTGCTCCAGGCACCAGTGGCGCACGATGGCCCGCCACCGCGCGCGCAGATCGTCGTCGGCGTCCTCGCGGAGGGCCACATCCTGCAGGACCGAGCCGGCGCATCGGCGGACGTAGGAGTCCATGAGCCGCTCGGCGAGGACCGGGCCCGGGGGCAGCTCGATGTCGCAGTGGATGTCGGCCTCGTTGAGGAGGAGCGCCCCGCCCGGCGCCAGCGCCCCCGCCACCCGCGCCAGCACCTCCCGCTTGCCCGGCCCGGAGAGGCCCACCCGCGCCCGGGCCTTCGCGTCGGCCCCGGCCAGGTGGTGAAGGGTCAGGCTGCACACCACCGCGTCCAGCGCCTCCCACAGGTCGGTCCGGTCCAGCACCGCCTCGACCGGGGCCACCACCGGCTCGACGACGACGCCCTCGGGGAGGCCCTCGGGGAGGACCCGGTGAACCTCGTCCATGGGATCGACCACCAGCAGCGTCCCCCGATCGTCGTCCCGGAGGACCCGACGCCACAGCCGGCCGTCGCCCCCGCCGATCTCGAGGACCCGGAAGCCCGGGCCCACCGCGTCCAGGCGGTCCCGGAGCCAGGCCGCATTGGCGGTGTGCACCCCGAGGGCCACGGTGGTCCGGGTCCACGCATCGAACAGGGAGCCGGGGCCGAAGGCGGCGTTCCAGGCCTCGGGCGGATCGGCCGGCGGCAGGGCGGCGAGCCAGGCCTTCAGGGCCTCGCGCTGGGCGCCCCGGGGAAGGGCCATCCAGCCCCGCCAGGCCTCGAGGCTCACCTCCACGGGGTCCCCGCCCGCCGCACCGGCGCCGGAGTCACTCGGGGGCCCGGAGGCCCACGATGGTCGTCCCCGCCACCACGAGATCGTCCCAGTCGACCACCTGGGGCGCCTCGGCGCGCTCCATCCGGCCGGTGGTGTTGCGGACGATGTAGGTGGGGCACCGGGGATGCAGCGGCGTCACCTGGAGGCGATCGCCGGCGATCTGGACCGAGGCCTGGCGCCGTCCGGCGAGGGCGCGGTCGAGGGTGAACCCGCCCGAGCGGGCCCGGGCCGCCCGGTTGCCCGAGCACCACCGGATGTTGTCCTGGCCGCGGCGGTCCGGCAGGGCCAGGCCGGGGTGGTTGGGCTCGCGACCGAGCTCGGCGGTCTGCCCGTCGCTCACCCCGAGCCGCATGTCGGTGTCGGCCAGGATGAGCCCGATGTAGCCGTCGCCAGAGCCCCGGAAGGTGTGGGTGCCGGTGGAGGTGGCGATCTGATCGCCGTCTTGGAGGCGGTGGGTGCCGCCCGGGGAGAGGGGGCGGCCGTTGACCTGGACGCCGGGGCTCATGGACTCGATGGTGGCGCCGTCCGGGGTGGCCTCGACCCGAAGCAGGGCGCGGTCCGAGCGGTTCATCCAGCGGCCATCGGGCAGCAGGTCGTAGAAGTAGCTGGCCACCACGTCGGAGAGGGGCACCGCCGGCAGGGCCAGGCCGCCCATGACCAGCTCCAGATCGGCCCCGCCGCCCACGTCGAGGACGATGGTGTCCGAGCCCGTGCTCCGCTGGGTGGCGCGGCGGGTCTCGTCCAGGGCGTCCTCGATGGCGTCGGGCGTGCCCACCACCAGGCTCCGGCCCGACTCGGTCCAGCGGTTCCGGTCCTCCATCGAGATGTTGTAGGTGCACAGCCACAGGCTGGCCGGGTTGAGGACGGGCAGGCGGTCGATGGCCGCGTCCAGCGCCGGCGAGCCCGGGGTGAAGCCCTCGAGGAGCACCACCGGATCGGGCGGCAGGGAGCCGGGCGGCTGCCCCCGATGCAGGCGGATGAGGGTGCCGGCCCGCACCGCCGTCTTCACCGGCTCGGGCAGCCAGCACCGGTGCTGGGGGACCGCGCGGTAGATGTCCTGCTCGCCGGGGATGCCCTTGAACCGGAAGCGCCCCACCGACTCCCAGGGGATCTCGGCGGCGTTCATGCAGATCCAGGTGCCCTGGGAGAACCAGATCTCGCCGGCCGGGGCCTTGGAGTTGATCCGCGCGGAGAGGTTGACCGCCTCGCCGAAGGCGTCCCCATCGATCTCCTCGATGTCGCCGGTGGCCAGGGAGAGGCGCAGCGGCAGGCCGCGGTCGGCCATCACCTGGTGCTGGATGTCGAGGCTCGCCCGCACCGCGTCGGTGGCGGCGGTGAACAGGATGAGGAAGGCATCGCCCAGGTTCTTGACGATCCGGCCGCCGTACCGGGTGACGATGGGTCGGACCAGGGCCTCGTGCTCCTGGAGGATCCGCCGGAGACCCTCGCGATCCGCGCGCGACACCTTCGCGGTGTAGTTCGCCAGGTCCGTGAACACCACGGTGCGGGTGCGGGTGGCAGTGCCCAACGGCGTCTCCTTCGGGCGCATCGGCGCGTCCGACGCGGACGCAAGGCTACACCCCCGAGCCCCTGGCGTCGAGCCCCTTCACGCGGACCTTGCCGGGCCTGCCCGCGGGGGCCACGACAGCGGTCCGGAGGCCCCGATGCCCATCGCCCTGTCCGTCAACGTGAACAAGGTGGCCCTGCTCCGCAACGCCCGCGGCCGCGACGTCCCCAACCTGCTCGACGCCGTCGACACCTGCATCGCCGCGGGCTGCCAGGGGATCACGGTCCACCCCCGCCGCGACCAGCGCCATGTGCGCTTCGACGACCTCCCGGTCGTGGCGGAGCACCTCCGGGCGCACCACCCGGGCGTCGAGCTCAACATCGAGTGCGAGGTCCACCCGCCCATCCTGGAGCGGGTCCACCGGGTCCGCCCGGACCAGTGCACCCTGGTCCCCGTCACCCCCGGGGAGATCACGAGCGACCACGGCTGGGACCTGCCCCGGGAGCAGGAGCGGCTGGTGCCCGTGATCCGGGACCTGCAGGCGGAGGGCATCCGCACCAGCCTCTTCGTGGACCCCGCCCCCGACGGCATGGCCGCCGCTGCCCTCACCGGGGCGGACCGGGTCGAGATCTACACCGGGCCCTATGCCTGGGCGTGGGGAAGCCCGACGCAGTCCCGCGAGACCGAGGCGGTGGCGGCGTGCGTGCGGGCCGCCCGGGCGGCCGGCCTGGGGGTGAACGCCGGGCACGATCTGGACGCCACCAACCTGGTGGGCCTGGCCGACCTGCCCATCGACGAGGTGAGCATCGGCCACTGGGTGATCACCCGGGCGCTCTGGGTGGGGCTCCCCGCCGCGGTGGGCGAGCTGCTCACCGCCCTGGGACACGCCCCGGGACCGGGCGCCTGATGGGGCGGCGGGCTCACGGCCCCGACAGGTCCACCGGCACCGCCTCGCCCAGCACCACCTGTTCGCGACCGACCTGCCCGCGGTGGGCCAGCACCTCGATCCCGGCCGCCGCGGCCTCGCGAAGGGCCGCGCCATAGACGGGATCCACGTCGTCCGCGGGCCGGACCACCGCGGCGTCGGCCCGTCCGACATGGAAGAGGAGGACGCCGCGCTCGCCGGCCGCCACCACCTCGGCGAGGGTGTGGAGATGCCGGGTGGCACGGGCGCTGACCGCGTCGGGAAAGCGCGCCACGCCGCCCTCGGCCAGGGTCACATTCTTGACCTCGACCCAGCAGCGCGGGCGGTCGGGGTCGGACAGGCGCAGGTCGATCCGCGATCCGCCCCAGCGACGCTCGGTCTCGAGGGTGGCGTAGCCGGCCAGGTCGGGCACCGTGCCGGCCAGGATCCCCTCGGCGACCACGCCATTGGGCAGCGCAGTGTCCACGAGGACCCAGGTGCCGTCCATGCAGGTCTGCTCGAGGGTCCACGCGAGCTTGCGGCGCGGATCGGGCCGGTGGCTCACCCGGCAGGGCACCCCGGGGGCCCAGCAGGCCGTCATGCGACCCGAGTTGGGGCAGTGGGCCACCACCTCGGTGCCGTCCGCGAGCCGGACATCGGCCAGGAAGCGCTTGTAGCGACGCAGCAGCACGCCGTCGTGGATGGGTCCGGGAAAGCGCACTCAGGGCTCGCCCGGGAGGATGCGCCAGACGCCGACCTTGAGGTAGCGCCCCTCGGGGAACCAGGTGGCGGCGGGGTGATCGGGAGCCTGCCCCAGCCAGGCGAGCTCCTGGGCCCGCACCGAGGCCTTGCGCGCCCCGTCGATGACGAAGCCCCGAAAGTCCCGCGGGGAGAGCTGCCCCTGGTTGGAGGCGGCGACCAGCCAGCCGTCCGGGTCGAGCACCCGGGCCGCCGCCGCCACCAGGCGGGGGTAGTCCCGCTTCATGGACCAGGTGCCGGCCTTGCTGTGGCTGAAGCTCGGCGGGTCCAGGATCACCAGGTCGAAGCGATCTCCGGTGCGCCGGGCCCGGTCGAGGGCCTTGAAGACATCGGCCTCGACGAAGTCGTGCTGGGCGGGGTCCAGCTCGTTGGCGACGAAGTTCTCGCGGGCGCGCTCCAGGTAGGGCCCGGAGAGATCCACGCTCGTGACGTGGCTGGCGCCGTGCACCGCGGCGGCCACGCTGAACAGACCGGTGTAGGCGAAGGTGTTGAGCACCCGCCGGCCGCCCCAGTGGGGCTCCAGCCAGGCCCTCACCTCGCGCATGTCGGGGTAGACGCCCACATCGGGGCCCTCCCACGGCCGGACCCGGGCGGCGATCCCCCGCTCTGTGACGCGGACCTCGCCGGGGAGCGGGTGGCCGGCGAGGCGCCCGGGGGCGGGCCGGAAGGCGGAGGGGTCGCGATCGTCGCGGGGGTCGGGCCGGTAGGAGAGGAAGATGGCGCGCGGGGAGAGGCGGGCCTCGAGCCAGGCGACGACCCCGTCGAGGAGCGGCGCGACGGCCGGGCTGTCCAGCACCAGGGTGATCACGTGGTCCCACCGGTCGATCCGCAGGCCGGGCAGGCCGTCGTTCTCGCCGTGGACCAGCCGGTAGGCCGTGGTGTCCGGATCGACCACCCGCTCGCGCAGGGCGAGGGCCGCGTCGAGGGTGGCGTGGAGCCAGTCCTGGTCGAGGGCTCCGCCGTCGTGGCGGTAGACCCGGGCCGCGATCCAGCCCTCGTCGGGCAGGGCCGTGCCCAGGACGGTCCCGTCGCGGGCCTGGAGGGTCACCGTGGGCGCCGGCGCACCCCGGGCGAGGACCTCCTTGGGATAGACCCAGGGGAAGCCCTTCTTGAGCCACTCGGTGCTGTAGCCGTCCACCACCCAGACCCCCCGGGGCGGGGTCTGGACCGCCGGTGCGTCGCGGGACGGGCGTCGCTTGCGCCCCATCAGTCCGCCTCGACCACGCCGAGGGTGCCGGCCACGCTCCCCGCGGCGAGCCAGGTCGCGTCCACCCAGGACAGCACCACCCCGGTCCGGGGGGCGATCACCTCTTCGATGATGCGGCCGTCCACGTGGCGGATCCGGGCCAGGACCTCTCCCCGCTCGAAGGGGGTGCCCGGGGCGCACACCGGATCCAGCCAGCCCGGGATTCCCGTGCGGGGCGTGGCCTGGCGGCGCCACGGGCCCCCCGGGGCACGGGTGGGATGGACGGAGGGCTCCCCCTCGTGCGGGTCGAGGAGGTCGAGGGCGGCCAGCACGCCCCGGACCGCGCCCACCGCCGCCTCGACCGCGGCCCGATCCGCCCGGCGACGGGGCCCGGCCTCGATGGTGATGGCGGGGATCCGCGCCCGGTTGACCAGGGCGCCGGCCAGGCTCCGGTCGAGGGCGTAGCGGAGGTAGAGATCGCGGGGATACTCGCGGACCACGGTCAGGCCGGTGGCCGCCGCGAGCCGGTCCAGGCGGGCGCGCATGCCGGCCTGGAGCCCCGGCGGCAGGGAGACCGGCCGATCCACCAGGGCATAGGGGATGGAGGCCGGGGAATCGGCGTGGAGATCCACCACCGCGTCGGGACTGGCCTGCTCGATCTCCCGCCAGATGAGGTCCGCCAGCCGCTCGCTCGCGCGCCCGCGCCGCCGGCCGGGGAAGCACCGGTTCAGATCGCCCCCGTCGGCCGGCACGGTGCGCGAGGTGGCGGCCAGGCCGGCCGGGTTGAGGGTGGGGAAGATGACGACCCGGCCCGCGCGGAGCTCGTCGGGGAGTCGCTCGTGGAGACGCTGGGCGGCCACCAGGCCGGTGACCTCGTCGCCGTGGACATTGGCGGTGATGGCCACGGTGGGCCCCGGCGCCGAGGCCTGGAGGGTGAGCACCGGGAGCGGGGGGGTGACGGCGTCGCCGTCGACGGCGATGTGGCGGGCGGTCGCGCGCATGGGGCGGGGCCTAACGCCACCGACGGGACCTGTGGACCCGGAAACCCGGCCTGTCCGGTGTCGGTGCGCTACCCTGGAGACCTTCCCGGAGGAACCGTGCCCCGCACCGCCGACGAGGCCCTCTCCCAGCTCGAGCGCCTGCTCTCCCGCGACCCCATGCTCTCCGACCTGCTGGCCGGCGAGGCCCCCGGCCCCCGCAAGGCGGGCCCCTTCAAGCCCGAGGTCGACATCCTGGAGCGGCCCGGGCTGTACCGGGTGGTGCTGGACGTGCCCGGCGTACCCCGCGAGCACCTCGACGTGGAGCTCGACGGGAGCCGGCTCGTGGTCCGGGGCCGTCGGCCGGGCCCGCCCCGGGGCGCCCGGATCCGCTCCACCGAGCGGGGCCACGGCGCCTTCGAGCGGATCTTCCTCCTGCCGGCCCAGGCCCGCGGCGATCAGGTCGAGGCCCACCTCTCCCACGGCGTCCTGACCATCACCGTGCCGGTGGGCGAGCACGGCCGCCCCCGCAAGGTCCCCATCGAGGAGTGACGGGCGGCCGGTCAGGCGCCCTGGAAGACCACCATGCCGGCCAGGACCGCCCCCACCATGACGATGCCGGGGTGCACGTCGAGGGCCAGGGCCACGAAGGCCAGCACCGCCAGCGCGCCGCCACGCACCGAGCCGATCCCGCCCGGGGCCAGGCTCACGGCCACCCAGAACAGCATGCCCACCACCGCCGGCCGCGCCCCGGCCAGGCCGGCCCGGACCAGCGGGTGCTCCGCGAAGCCCGCCAGGAAGGCGGTGAGCCCCAGCATCAGTCCCACCGAGGGGGCGGTGACGCCGGCGAAGGCCGCCGTGGCGCCCAGCAGGCCGGCCTCCTCGTAGCCCACGTAGACCGCCATCTTGGTGGCGATGGGACCGGGCAGGGCATTGCCCACCGCCAGGCCCTCGAGGAACTGCTCATCGGTCAGCCAGCCCGACGCCACGACCTCGGCCTGCATGAGGGGGAGCATGGAGGGACCGCCCCCGAACCCCAGGGCGCCCACCTTGGCGAAGCCCCAGAACAGCTCCAGCAGGATCACCGCCCGTCCTCGGGACGCGCGTGCCCGGCCCGGGCCAGCAGCTCACGGCGGCGCTCGGGGGTGGGCTTGTTGGGGGCGGGCGCCTGCTTGTGCGGGCCGGAGGCGCGCTCGGGCGGGTGCAGCTCGCGCCCCAGGATGCGATGGACCGCCACCCCGGCCAGGGTCAGGCCGAACATGGCCGGCATCCAGGACACGGTCCCCTGGATCATGTGGCGGCTCTCGCAGGAGTGGACGTTGTTCTCGTCCCGGTTGGGACAGATGCACCGGAAGGCGGCCTGCGCCTCGCCGTCGAGGGACTGGGGCGGCTCGTCGGTCCAGACCGCCTCGATGCCCTCGCGCACGCCAAGATCCCGGAGCAGATCCCGGCACAGCCGGGCGAAGGGATCGGTGTGGGTCTCGAAGAGGTCGCTCACCCGGATCCGGGTCGGGTCCATCCGGCCGCCCGCCCCCATGGCCGCGAGCACCCGTCGGCCCTCGCGGACGCAGCTCGACAGGAGGTGGACCTTGGCGGTCATGTTGTCGATGCAGTCGATGACCACGTCGTAGTCGCGGTCGAGGACCTGATCGTGGGTCCTGGGGCCGTAGAACACGGGCAGGGCACGGATGTCGGCCTTGGGCTGGATGGCCCGGGCCCGGGCCTCCATGAGCGCGGCCTTCTTCTGGCCCACCGTCCGCCGGGTGGCGTGGAGCTGACGGTTCAGGTTCGTGATGCAGACGTCGTCGAAGTCCACCAGGGTCACGTGGCCGACGCCGGCGCGGACCACGGCCTCGGCGGCGTAGGAGCCCACCCCGCCCAGGCCGATCACGCACACGGCGGCGTCCTGGAGCCGGGCGAAGCCGTCGCGGCCCACCAGCAGCTCGGTCCGGTGGAAGGGATGCATGCGCACGGGCACCTCCGGAGGCGCGCCCTATCACGCCCGCCCCGGATCAGGTCCCGAGCCGGTGGCCCGGGGGGATCACCGGGCGGTGCCCCAGGCGGTCACCACGCCGCGGAGGGCCCGGGCGACCAGGTCCAGGGGGAGGTCCGGATCCAGCGGCAGGGGTCCCAGATCCACCGGCTCGACCGCCGGCCGGCGCGAGTCCGGATCGGTGGGCTCGGGGAAGCGGGCCCGCTCCAGGGGGATCCCCAGGGCGCCCGGGGGTGCGTGGTCGCGGTCCAGCCACTGCAGGGCGAAGAAGGGCACCCGGTGGCCCGCCTCCAGGTCGAGGGCATCGTGGCGGAAGTGGGCGTCGAGCCACGGGGTCGCACGGGTCCAGGCGAGGGGGCCCTCGATGCCGTCGAGCCCCCCCACGATGCCGTGCACCGACACCACCGCCTCGATGCGGTCGCGGAGCGGGGCGCTCGCCCGGAGCGCCTCCAGGACCAGGTGGACCGCGGCTCCGGAGGCCACGATCACCAGCCGGTCCTCGTAGGCCGGGGCGAGGGCGTCGAGGGTGGCCAGCAGGTTCATCACCCGCCGGGCGAAGGCCACGTCCCCGCCCCGCCGGCCCGCGATGTCGCCCTCGAGGCTCTCGGGGATCGGCCCGGTCGCCGGTGGCGGGTCGTCGGTCCGGTGCCACTCGGCCCGCTCGCCCAGCACGGCGGCCAGCGCCCCCAACAGGTCGGGCGCCCCCTCGGGCCCCCCGGGGAGCAGCACCCAGGTGGCGGTGCTGGCGCCCGCCAGGGCCTCGTCCAGCGGCCCCTCCCCCCGCGCCGAGACCGCCACCGCCTCCCAGTCCACATCACCCCGGATCCGGACGGCGGGGTCGTGCTCGGGCCCCAGCTCGGAGGGATCGGCCAGCCGGGCCACCAGCCCCCGCTCGTCCTCGTCGTAGAGCAGCGCCCACCGGGAGGCCGCGTCGGGCCGGGCCGCCAGCGCCTCCTGGAGGGCCACCTCGCCTTCGAGGGCCGGCGTGGGGGGTGGGGCCTCGGGGCGGAGGATCTTGCGCTCGGGCAGGCGCCCGGCGGGGTGGTAGGGCACGAAGCGGACGACCCGGGCCGCCCAGGCCTCGGCGTCCAGGCCCTCGGCCTCGGCGCGCCCGCGGATCAGGGTGGCCAGCCAGAGCTTGAACCACCGCTCCCCGTCCAGCGCGGGCCACCGGGGGGCGTGGAGCACGCCGATGGCCAGGGAGAGGGCGAGGGCGACCGCGGCCACGGCGATGGTGACGGGGTCGGTCACCCGAGCCTCGGGGGGTCAGCGGCGGCGGGCCCGGGGATCGTGCGCCCGGACGGGCACCGGGACCGGCTCGGGGGCGGGCCGGAGCGCATCGGCGGCGCGATCCAGCCACTCGCGCACACGCTCTCCGAGGCCCGCGATCCAATCCTTGACGCCCATCCGTCCTCCGTGTGTCAAGCGTAGACGCCTCGACGCGAGGTGGCCACCCGTTCCGGCGTCCCGAGACCGGCGGCGACAGGACGAGACCGGCCCCGTGGGGATCGGACGGAGGGTTCGCCCCCGTGACAAGGGCGACAGGGGCGCGTCGGATCCGGGGCGGTTTCAGGGGGCGGGCGGTGGATCCGACGGAGGGGGCATGGACGATCGCGCGCTGCACATCGCCCGCCTCCCCCACCGGGGACCCGGACCTTCCGGGGTCGCCGGGGCCGCTCCCGTGCGGGCCACCGAGCGGCACGGGGACGGCGCCGACGGCGAGCAGGCCGATGCCAGGGAGGCGGAGAAAGAGGAGGCGGATGCGGGCGAGGGCCCGGCGGCGCTCGCCCTCGCTCCCCTCCCCGCCCCCGCCGTGCTGCCCGAGGTGGACGTGGTGTGGCAGGCCCTGGGACCGGACCGGACCGGCCACACCCTGGGCCCGACCCCGCGGGTGGCCCCGGCCCGGGTGGCCGCCACCTACCTCCGAGATCCGGGGAAGACCTGACCGGCCGGCGCCATCGGCGGGCGCTGGCAAGCCTTCCACCCATGGTGCCGCGAATGGCCGCGCACGCTGCTGGCTAGCTCTCCGGATCGGCCAGGAGGGCCGACAAACGGACCACCTCGGCCTCGAAGCGGGCGCGGTCGGCCTCGGGGAGGGTGCGGCGGATGGTGCCGTGGACCTCGACCGGATCCAGCGTGCGCCCGCTGCGCTCCAGCTCGTAGTGGAGGTGCGGGGCGGTGGAGCGGCCGGTGTTGCCCGAGGCGCCGATCCGGGCCCCGGCGGGGAGGCGCTGGCCGGCCTTCACCGCCGTCTCGGAGAGGTGGAGGAAGCGCGCCAGGGTGCCATCGCCCCAGCGGACCTCGGCGCAGTTTCCGTTGTAGGCCACGTTCCAGTCGGTCCGCACCACGGTGCCCGCCCGGGGCGTCACCACGTCGGTCCCCACCGGCGTCTTGAAGTCCATGCCGGCGTGGGTGGGCCGGTCCTTCAGGAGGCTGGTGACCTGCTGGTAGTTCCCGCGGAGGGGGCCATCGACCAGGCGATGCGGGACCTCGGTGCCGTCGGCGGTCCAGTAGGAGGGATGGGCATCGCCGGTGGCCTGGAAGCGGTAGCCGTCGAGGGTCCGCCCCAGCTTTCGCGAGGTGTAGCGGGCGGCCAGGATGACGGGGAGCTCGTCCTCGACGACCCAGGCCACCTGGACCCGGTCGCCCTTCTGGAGGTCGCGGCGCAGGTCCAGGTCCCACACGAAGAGGCGGGCGGTGGTGGCCGAGAGGGCGTCGGAGCCATCGCCGATGGCCTGGTGGAAGGTGTAGGCCAGGTTGCGGGCCACGGTGGCGGCGGCCACCCGGACGCCCTCGGGTCGGTCGGGGACCGCGGCGGCGCCTGCGGACGACGGGTCCTGGGCCGCCAGGGCGGCCGGATCCACCGACTCGGCGCTGGCGGTGCCGGCGGGAGCGGCGTCCGGAGGGATCGGGCTCGCGGGCACGCCGTCGGCCTCGGCGGCGGCTTCCCGGGCCACGGCATCGGGGGTGGGGGCCTCTCGGTCGGGCCACAGCAGGGCCACGCCGAGGACCAGGTTGAGGGCCAGGCTGGCGCCGCACAAGCCGAGCAGCGCCCACGGCCGGCCGCCGGGCGGATCGATGAACTCCATGGGGGGCTCCGAGGGGTCGAGCGCAGGGGCAGGGGGATGGACCGGGGGTCCGGGGGGGCCGCGCGAAGGGCAGCCCGCGAGGGACCTCCAGTCTAGCACGCCCCGGTGGATCCGGCCCGCCGGATCCGGCCCGCAACGCCGCCGAACCACGCGGCCCGCCCCCGCCCTGCGGGGCGCCGCCTCACCGCGGCATGCCCTGGGCGATCCAGCCGAGCACCAGCGCCCGATCCTCGGGGGAGAGGGGCGGCAGCCCGAGGGGCATGCCCGGGGCCGCGGGGCGCTCCAGGGCGGCGGGGGCCTCGCCGGGCGCCACGTGGTCGCGATGCCCCTCGGCCACCCGGCGGGCCAGGGCGTCGGGGATCCGATCCGCCACCGCCACCACCCCCTCGTAGGTCTGGAGCTCGATGCCGGTGGCGGCATAGCCGAAGCCGCCCCCATTGCCCGGCCCGGCGCGCCCCTGGTTCCGGGCCGGGTCCATGTGGCAGTGGACGCAGATCCGGCCGAAGACCCGCGCCTCCACGTCGGCCCAGGTGATGGGACCGGTGGCGGGAGCGACCGCGAGGGGCGCCGGCGCGGCGGGGATGCTGGCCGGATCCACCAGCAGCACGTAGTCCCGGAGCGCCAGGACCTCCTCCTCGGGCAGCTCCAGGGTCGGCATGGTGGCGGCGGACGACACGGCGCTCGGGTCGCGGATCCACGCGGCCACCCGGTCGGGGTGCATGCGGGCGCGGGTGTGGGCCAGGTCGGGCGCCAGGGGGACCCGGGCGTCCACGTGACGGCCCCCCAGGGTGTGGCAGCCGGCGCAGCCCCGCTCCACGAAGAGCCGGCCGCCCAGCGCGAGCCGGGCGGGCTCGGGGGGCGGGGTGTCGGGGACCGATACGGTCCGGGCGGCGAAGGCCTGGGCGATGGCCTGCCGCTGGCCGGCGGTCAGGTCGAAGCGGGGCATGCCCTCGGGGAGGTTGGGCCGCACGTCGTGGGGATCGGCCAGCCACCCCTCGACCCAGTCGGGGTCGAGTCGGGCCATGGCGGCCTCCAGGGAGGGCACCTGGAGGTAGCTGGCCACGTTGCGCTCGTAGCGCTCCCACAGGGGGAAGACCTCGAGGGCCCGGGCCCGCCGCGCCGGATCGGCGGCGATGTCGCGGATCCAGACGTGGCAGCCCTGGCAGGAGTCCAGCCGGCCGGCCGGCGCGACCTGGGGGACGTGGTGGCAGCGGGCGCAGTCCCCAGCCTCGAGGGCCTCGCGCTGGGCCACCGTGAGGGCGGGGCCAGGACTGCCCGGGGCGGCATCGCCCGCCGCGGGGCGGGACAGGGCCGGGGGCCCCGAGGCCACGACCCCGGCGAGGGCGAGCAGCAGGGCGGGGGCGCGGCGCATGGGGGCTCCGAGGCGGAAGGGGCCGGGCCCCGAAAATCAGCTCTTGGGAGCCTCTGCCGCAGCATCGGCAGCGGCGGGGGCCGCCTCGGTGGCCGGGGCCTCGTCCGCGTCGACCTGGGCCGCGGCGTCGGGCGCGGTGGCGGGCGCGGCCTCCACGTCGGCCACCTCGACCACCTCGGCGAGGGTGGCGGCCTCGGCGGGCTCGGGCGAGGGCGCCTCGTCCAGGGCCTCCATGACCTCGGCCAGGTTGGCGTCTTCGGGGATGTACATGCCGCAGGCGAGCGCGGTGCCGGGGAGGGCGAGGGCGGCGACGAGGGCGAGGGCGAGGGAGCGCATGGGGACCTCCTGGGTGCAGGCATCCGGACAACGGGAGGGACCGCCGGTTCTTACAGCGGCTTCGCCTTGACAGGTGGATGACAGGCCCGGGCCCCGGCGGCCCGTCAGCGATCCCCGGGGGCCCCGAAGGCGCGGGAGAGCAGCGCCGTGTCGCCCTGGACGGCGCAGCGCTGCATGTAGAAGGACAGGCCGCGGAGCCCACCGAGCTCCTCGCCGCCGCCCGCCTTCCCGGGCCCGCCGTGCACCAGGCCGGGCATGACCGTCCCGGGGCCCGTCCCCTGGTCGCTCACCTTGCGCGAGCCCCAGTAGATGCGGCCATGCCACGGGGCCAGCCCCAGGCAGACCGCCCCGCCGAAGTCCAGGTCGTCCGTGTAGAGCGAGCACACGAGACCGCCCCCGCCCGCCGCCACGAGGGCCACCGCGCCCTCGGCGGCGCCGTCCCAGGGCAGGACGGTGGCCACCGGCCCGAACACCTCGTGCTCGTGGACGAAGGAGGCGTCGAGGCCGCCATCGTGGCGGAACAGGACCGGCCCCACGTAGTAGCCGTGCTCGGGCACCGCGTCGGGATCGCCCCACACCTTCGCGGCGTGCTGGCCGAGGGTCGCGATCCCCTCGCGGATGTCGCGCTGCTGGGCCGCGCTGGCCAGGGGCCCCACCGCGGTGCTCCGCTCGGCGGGATCCCCCACCGCCTCGTGCTCGAGGCGGTCGGCGAGCACCTCGATCACCGCGTCCACCCGCGCGGTGGGCACGAAGATCCGCCGGGTGGCGGTGCACTTCTGGCCCGCCTTCTGGGTCATGTCCCGGACCACGTCGCCGATGAACATCTCGAAGGTGTCCGAGCCCGGCTCCACGTCGGGGCCGAGCACCGAGGCGTTGAGGGAGTCGGCCTCCACGTTGACCGGCACGTTGTTCGCCAGCACCGCCGGGTGGCCCTTGATGCGGCGCCCGGTGTCGCCCGAGCCGGTGAAGGCGACGACGTCCTGGGGGCCCACGTGGTCGAGCAGATCGCCGGCGCTTCCGCACAGGAGCGACAGCACGCCGGGGGGCAGCTCGGCCTCGGCGACCCACAGCCGCACGATCTCCTGCGTGACCAGGGCGGTGGCGGTGGCGGGCTTGGCCAGGACCGGCATCCCGGCGAGCAGGGCGGTGGCGGCCTTCTCGCCCAGGCCCCATGCCGGGAAGTTGAAGGCGTTGATGTGGATGGCCACCCCCTGCCGGGGCACCCACAGGTGCTGGGCCAGGAAGCGCTTGGAGCGGCTGAACCGCTCATGCCCCCCGTCGAGCAGGAAGGTGCGGTCGCCGAGCTGCTCGCCGAGGCGGGCGTAGAAGGCCAGGGTGCCCGAGGCCCCGTCGATGTCGAACTTGGCGTCGCCGCGGGTGTTGCCGCTGTTCTGGCGCGCCAGGTCGATGAGCGCGTCCCGGTGCTGGTGGATGGTGGAGGAGAGGCGCGAGAGCAGCGCCCCGCGCTCGGCGAAGCTCATGGCCCGCAGCGCCGGGCCGCCCACGGTCCGGGCGTGGGTGAGCGCGCCGCCCAGGTCCAGGCCGTGGGTGGAGGTCTCGGCGAGGGGCTCGCCCGTCACCGCGTCGTGCAGCACGGAGGCCGGGGCGTCGCCCGCGACCCAGCGATCCTCGAGGTAGCTCTGTAGCGTGCGCATCGCGCCTCCACGTCCGGGGGAGCGCTCGCGTAACGGGACCGGAAGGCCCGGCAAAGGCCCGCCCACCACGCCGCCCTCGCCCGGTCCCCACCCGAACGGTCCACCCCCCGGCGTGCCGATGCCGTGCCGATGGCCTAGGCTCTGGTGCGCTCTGCGATGTGTCGATGTCTTCTCTCCTGCGACCCCTCTGTGTGCTCGCCGTGCTCGGCGTGGTCCTGCCGGCCCATGCCGGCGAGATCTTCACGGCCACCACCCCCTCCCAGGCCCGCGAGGCGGCCGGCGAAGACCGGCTGTCCATCGTCTTCCTGACCGACCCGGACGATCCCGACGCCACCTTCATGGAGCGGGAGGCCTGGACCCACCCCCAGGTCGCGGGCTGGGTCTCCGAGCACGCCGTGGCCACCCGGGTGGGCGCCCGCTCCTTCCTGGGGGCGCGCCTGCGCACGAGCTACCGTCTGGAGCGGCTCCCGGCGATCCTGGCCTTCCAGGGCGACAGCCTCCTCCGTCAGCACCAGGGGGCCCTGGACGGTCCGGCCCTGGCGGCCTGGCTCGAGGTGGCCCGCTCGGGCGATGTGGCCCTCGCCAACCTGGTCACCCAGGCCGCCCCCACCCGCGCGGTGCCCCAGGAGATCGATCTGGACGCGCGGCTCATGGCTGCGATCGACGCCGAGAACCCCGCCGCGGCCGCCGTCGCCCTCCTCCAGGTCTGGACCGAGACGGTGGGCACCCCGCAGCAGGACGCGCGGCGGGAGCGGGTGCTCGACGCCCTGGCCCCCCGCGTCGATGCCGACCCCACGGCCCACGAGCGCACGGTGGCCGCGCGGGATGCGGCCTGGCACCGCTACCGCAAGGGCGAGTCCCTGCCCGACCTCCTCGACTGGATGGCCCTCAACCGGGTCCTCGAAGAGGACACCGCCACCGCCACCTGGGTGGGCGAGACCGCCCGCAGCAAGGACCGGGACGTGCTCCACGACGTCCTCACCCACCCCGAGGATCCGCTCCTGCCCATGCTGGTCGAGACCGGCCGCTGGCCCAACCTCGGGATGGCCATCGCCGATCCGGTGGCCCTCATGGACGCCCGCCTGGCCACCTACAAGAAGACCAAGATCACCATCACGGGCGCCGAGTCCTCGGTGGATCGCGAAGCCCACCGCCGCGGTCAGGCCGCCCTGGTGGCCGCTCTCCTCGCCGCCGATCGGGAGCGCGAGGCCCGGCAGGCCGCCGACCATCTCCTGACCCTCGACCGCAAGGCCGGCCCGCTCATCGTCGACGTGGCCCTCGAGGCCCGCGAGCCGCGCCGCTGGATGCGCCGCCTCCTCGACCCCTCCCGCGCCGAGCAGGTCGAGCTCGCCATGCGCCTCACCCAGGCGGTGCAGGGGATCTGACGGCGCGAACTGCTCAGTTGCTCACGTTGTACATGATGTACTGGAGCGTCTGACCCATCTCGGGGGACTGGTTGGCGGCGATGCGGAAGCTGCTGAAGGCCACCCGGCCCTGGCCCCCGGAGAAGCTGACCAGCAGGGGGACATCCTCGAGGGGGAAGCTCTCGACGCCCTCGCGGTAGGTCACCGTGCCCCGCAGGTGCACGCTCACGTAGGGCTGGACCTCGAGCATCGGGGGCCAGACCGGCAGGTCGTACTCGACCTGGACGCTGTCGGCGCCGATGAAGTCCGCCAGGGACTCGTCGGTCACGGTGGCCTGGAAGTCCCGGTACTCACCGAGCTGGGCGGCGTTGGGGGTGAGGTCGTCCCCCAGGAAGTCGATGGCGTCGGGCCAGACCTGCTCGATGCTGTCATAGGCCCAGTCCGAGGCGATCACACTGCCACCCTCGGCCACGTACTGCTCGAGCAGGGCCGCCACGACCTCGGGGGTCCGATCGGTGGGGTCCTCGGAGTAGAAGATGCCCTCCTCGATGTGGCCGCCGTTGAGGAAGACCACGTCGAAGGGCTCCAGGTTCTCGGGGCGCGTGAGGAAGTCCTCGAGGGCGTTCCGGTCGGTGCCGTCGATGATGGTGAAGTTGATGAAGCCCATGTCCTCGAGGAGGCGCTCCATGTCGTCGTATTCCCCCTCGACGACGGCGATGTTCACGGACTCGGGGTCGAAGCAGACCGGCTCGGGCAGCAGGATGTCCTCGCCGTCGCCGATCCAGAAGGTCTCCTGGAAGACCGTCTGGTTGCGGTCCTGGATGTAGACCTCGTACTCCCGGTTGGGGTCCAGGTCCTCGAGGGACCAGAAGCCGTCCCGGTCCGAGTAGGCCTGGCGCAGGTCGATCACCTTGCCGGTGTCGTCGTAGATGTTGGTGTAGACGAGGGCGTCGGCGAGCCAGGACGAGCCGGTGGGGCTGCACACCCGCCCGCTGATGGAGCCATCGCGCGGCAGCGGCTCGGGGTCATCGTCGAAGGTGAGGGTCTGCTCGCTGCAGCCGAGGCCGAGGAGGACGACAGGGACGAGGGGGAGGGCCGATCGCATGGGGAGCTCCGTCCGGGCAGGACCCCAGGTTACCTGCGGATGTCACGGGTGGCAACGGCCGGTCGCAGGCGGGTGACGCGCCTCGTCACGCCATCGCGGACGGGTGGCAGGCCCGGTCCAGGGCCCGGGCGAGGGCCTCCCAGCCGCCCCGGGCGCGCAGGTGGTGGCGCCCGGCGGCTCCGAGGGCCTGGGACCCGGAGGGATCGTCCAGGCGGGCCCGGAGGGCTCGGCCCAGCGCGTCGGGATCTCCGGGGGGCACCCGCACCAGGCCCGGGTGTGGCGGGAGGCCGGTGGTGCCCACCACGGCTCGCCCGGCGCCGAGCAGGTTGAGGAGCTTCATGGGGAAGCCGGCACAGATCCGCCGAGGGATGGCGCCCACGGTGGCGGCGGCCATGGCGTCGCGGACGGCGGCGAACCCGGCCGTGCGCACCAGACGCAGGCGGGTGGCGGGCACGGGGGCGAGCAGGCGACGGAGCGGCCCCAGGGGATCGGCGGTGACCACCAGCAGCGGCAGGCGGTGCCGGATCACCGCCGTCGCCAGGTCGGGGAGATCCTGGTAGCCATCGGTGTTCCCCACGTAGAGGACCCACGGCCCGGCGCCCAGGTCCCACCGTCGCCGGGCCCGGTGGGCATCACCCCCGAGGCTGCCCACGTCGACGGCGGGAGGGAGGGTGAGGACGCGCCGCGCCCCGTCGGCCCGAAGCCGGGCCGACGGGGCGCGGCGCGTCCTCACCCAGATCG
>CAZPJM010000071.1:6821-19037 GCA_964586865.1 uncultured Enterobacteriaceae bacterium | reverse complement strand
GCTCTGGCTGGCCCGCTGCCGCGCGGGCCTGACCCGCCTCGACCCGCGCACCGGCGCCCGGCGGACCTGGACCGCCGCCGATGGCCTGCCGCCCGGCTGCCTCACCACGGTCGCCCCGGATTCCCGGGGGGGCGCCTGGGCGATCACCCCCACCCACGTGGTCCGGGTCGACGGCGAGACCGGGCGGATCGACGCCCTCTTCCCCTTCGACGTGGACGGGGCCAGCGTCGGGGCCGTGCACGTGGCCGAGGACGGCCGGGTCTGGCTGGGAGGGCAGGGGGGACGGCTGCGCGGGCTCCTTCCGGGGGCCGAGGACCAGGGGCCCGACGCTCCCCGGCGGGAGCTCCGGTTCCGCGGGGGCAGCCTGGCGACCTTGCTCGGGGTGGACGCCCTCTCCACCGATCCCCGGGGCCGGCTGTGGGTGAGCAGCCTCGATCGCCTGACCCTGCTGGACCCGGAGACGGGTCGCTTCCACATCCGGGTGCCCCACCCGCCCGATCCCGGGATCCCCGCCGGGCGTCCCGGGCCGGTCCGCGTGCTGGAGGACGGCCCCTGGGTGGTGGTGCGGCCCGATCGACCCGGGGACTCAGCGCCGGGCCTGGTGCGGCTGCTGGAGGATGGGGGCTGGAGCCGCCCGGAGCTGCCGGGGCTGCCCGAGCGGCCTCTGCAGGCCGTCCCCACCGCCGATGGCGCGGTGTGGCTGGCCGGCGATCGGGCCATCGTGCGCCTGGCGCCCGACCGCGCCGAGGCCCGGACCCTGGCGGTGCGTCGGGGGTATGTGCCCGGCGGACCCTGGGTCGCGCCCACCGGGGACGGGTCCACCGTGTGGGCGGCGGTGGACGGTGGGCGCGCCGGCGCCACCCTGTCGCGCCTGGCCCCCGATGGGCATCGCGTCGATGTGCTGGCGCCGGCCCCCCTCCCACCGGCCGGCGATCTGGTCCGGGTGGACGACGGCGTGCTCCTCTCGGCGGCCGAGGGCTTCTGGCGCCTCGATGCCCCGGGGGCTGCCTGGCGTCCCCACCCGGGCTTCGGGGATGGGCTGCGGGGCTGGTCCCGTCGCCGGCTGGCGGTCATCCACACCGGCCCCTCCGGCCGGACCTGGATCGCCGGAGAGGCCGGGCTCCGGGTGGGCCGGGTGGGGGCCGGCTTCGTCCAGGTGGACCTGCCCGAGCAGGCGGCGGTGCTGGACGTCCTCGAGTCCGAGACGGGGCGCGCGTGGATCGTCACCGAGGCCGCTCTGCTGACCCGGGATCAGCAGGGGCGGCTCCTGCGGGTGGTGGACGAGGCCGGGCGGGCGGTCAGCGGCGTGCGCCGCCTGGATCGCCTCCCCGAGGGCCAGGTCTGGGCCTGGGGGCCGGGTGGCGCCTGGACGCTGCGGGGCAGCGATGCCCGACGCAGGCTCCCGCCCCCGGTGGACGACCTGGTCCCCGATGGCCGGCGGGTCTGGGTGGCCCGGGGCGGCGGTGTGGTCCGGATCGACGAGCAGGGCCCGACCCCCATCGCGCTGCCTCGGTGGGTGGCCGGCGTGCGCCAGCTCGCCGTCCGCGATGGCGGCCTCTCCCAGGTCCGCGCCCGGGACGGCCTGTGGCGCCGGGATCCCGACGGATGGGTCCGCGTCCTGGGGGCGGGCGGGCCCCTCCTGCGCAGCGGCGACGGGACCCTCTGGCGCTGGGACCCCGACGGGCTGCACGTCCTGCCCCCCGACGCCGCCACCTGGCGCTGGGTGGGCCTCCAGGCCCGCGCCGCCGATGTCGCCGAGCAGGCGCCCCCCGCGCCGCCCCTGACCGCCGACGCCGTCGAGGTCCGCGCCCTCGACGGGGTGCTGGCGGTGCGGGTGGCCGGCTGGACCCTCGGCGATCCCCATCGGCGCGATCCCATCGTGGATCTCGCCATCCACGGGACCCGGTGGGCGGCCCTCTCACGCCGGGGGGTGCTGCTCCGGGGGGATGGCCTGCGGCTGCTGGAGCGCAGCTACGTGCCCGGCCCGGCCCGGCGGGTGGCGGTGGGCCCCCACCGGGTGTGCGTCGCCGGCACCCGGGCCTGGTGCCGACGCGAAGGGCGCTGGACCGCCGTGTTCGACGTGCTGGACCTGCCCGCCCCGCTGCCCGCGGTCGACCTGGCCGTCGACGAGGCGGATCGGGTGTGGCTGCTCCAGCCGGGGGCCCTGTGCCGTGAGGGCGGGGGGTGTCGGCGGCTGCCCGGGCCCGCCTGGGCGCGGTTGGCGCTGGTCTCCGGGGGGGCCTTCGTGGGTGGGGCCCGGGGGCTGCTGCGCGTGGAGGGCGAGGGGCGCCCCGAGGTGGTGCGCCCCGACGATCCGGTCCGGGACCTGGCGGTGGATCGGTGGGGCGCCGTGTGGCTGGCCACCGAGGGCGCGGGGCTGGTCCGCTGGACCCCCACCGGCGAGCGGGCCTTCGGCACCGCCCCCGACCCCCGCCATCCAGCGCGGGACACGGTGGATGCGGTGGCCGTGGACCGCACGGGCACCGTTTTTTTGCGCCAGGGGACGGGCCTGCACCGGATGGAGGGCGCCCCCCGGCCGTAGCCGGGTCTGATCAGGACGCGGGGAGCAGGTCCGGGTCCGCCTGCGCCAGCCAGGCCTTCACCTCATCATCGCTGAGCATGACGGTGGCCACGACCTCGAGGGCGAGGGGGATGATGCCCAGCCCGGTGAACAGGTTGAGGGCCCCCATGATGATCCCGATGATGCTCACGGTCTGGATGTTGGAGACCGGCTTGCCGTTCATGGCGCCCAGCCCGCAGATCATCTCGTAGATGCCGAAGCCGGCCGGGATGAGCGGGATCACGCAGCAGGCATAGCAGAGGATGCCGATGCCGAAGGTGCCGACCGCCGTCATGGTGGCGTACAGGAAGACGAGCAGGGTGAGCAGGAGGCCGGCGAGCAGGTTCAGGATCCCCGCGACCAGCATCATGATGCCGGCGGTCTTGTAGTTGCTGGGCGGTTCCATGCGATTGCTCCAGGGGAGCCCGGCGCACGGCCGGGCAGGGTTGGGGGCGGACGCTAGCACCCCGCGGGACCTCGGGGCCACCGCCCTTGTGCGGTCGCACCCTCCCCGGGGGGCTGGTCTCCCCGCGATGACGACAGGCTGGGGGCGTGCGCCCCGGTCGGTTACGGCGCGCGTGCTACCGGAGGCCCCATGCCCGCCAGCGCCGCCCTCACCCTGCGCTCGCGCCTCGACGCCCCGCCGGCCGATGTGTGGCGCGCCATCACCGACCTCCGCAGCGTCGACGAGGAGCGGGGCCCCTGGCTCTCCCAGGCCGCCCCCTTCGGCTACGACCGCCTCACCGACAGCCTGGCCGGGTGGTCCGACCCCCTCTTCACCACCACCGTGTGGGCCGGCGGCGTGGTCCCGGTGGACCAGGCCTCCTTCCACCTCGATGTGTTCGAGGACCGGCGGCGCCTGGTGTCCCACGGCCGCAGCCTCTGGTTCCGCAGCTTCCGGCACGAGCGGGTCCTCGAGGCCCGCGACGGCCGGGTCGAGCTGGTGGACCGGGTGCTGTTCGAGCCCTCGCTCCCGGGCCTGGGCACCGTGCTCCTTCCGCTGGTGGCCGCCCTGTACGAGGCCCGTCACCGGGTGCTGCGCGCCCGACACGGCTCGCCCGAGCCCGCCCCGCCGCGCGCCGACCGCACCCTGGGCGCCGGTGCCGAGCAGGAGACCGCCCTCGTGGCCGGTGGGATCCTGGGGATCTTCCTCGCCGGCCTGACCGCCGCCCTCCTGCTCCGCCGCCGGGATCGCGGCGAGGACTGACCGCCCCGCTCCACCGAGGGCGCGGGGCCCCCACGACCCCCGCGGCCCCTACGGCCGCTCCGGCAGCCGGCCCCAGATCCCGTGCACCACGGTGCGCAGGTGCTCCGCCGTCAGGCCTTCCGGGGGGAGGGGTGCCTCGATGGTCAGGCGGATCCGCGACCAGAGGCCCCGCCGGAAGGGCTTGCGCATGGCCGGCCCCCCCTTGCGCGAGAAGAAGCTCCCCCACAGACCGTTCAGGGCCATGGGCACCACCGGCACCGGGTCCTTGGCCAGGATCCGCTCGACGCCCTTCTTGAAGGCCATCATCTCGCCGTCCCAGGTCAGGCCGCCCTCGGGGAAGATCATGACGAGCCACCCCTCCCGGAGGGCCTCGCTCACCGTCCCCATGGCCCGCTCCACGAGCTCGGGGTCCTTCTTGTAGCTGGTGATCGGGATGACCCGGGCCTGGCGGAAGAGGAAGGACATGAGCGGGATCCGGGCCATCTCCCGGTCCATCACGAAGCGCATGGGCCGCTTGACGGCCCCCATGATGACGAGGAAGTCCACGAAGCTCACGTGGTTGCAGACCAGCAGGGCGGCCCCCTCGTCGGGGACGTTCCCGAGTCCCACCACGCGCAGGCGGTACAGCACGTTGGAGAGCACCCAGGACAGCAGCCGCAGGGCGAACTCGGGGACGCGGAAGTAGATCCAGGCGGCGATGGCCAGGTTGAGCACGGCCAGGATGCCGAAGACCACGGGCTCGGACAGGCCCAGCAGGGCGAAGCCGAGGACGCCCCCCTGCAGCAGCAGGATGAAGAAGCTGTTCACGATGTTGTTGGCGCCGATGATCCGGCTGCGCTCCGTCGGATCGGCGCGGTCCTGCACCAGGGTGTACAGCGGCACCATGAAGAGGCCCCCGGCGCCTGCCAGCAGGAGCACGTCGGCGGCCAGCACCCAGAACAGCGGCCGCGCGGCCACCTCCCACAGGCCCAGCAGCTCGCCGTCGGCGGGCTCCGGCCAAGGCTGGCCGATGAGGAAGAGGCCCAGCAGCCCCAGGAAGAGGCCGGCCGAGCCGAAGGGCACCAGGCCGATCTCGAGGCGCCCGAAGGACAGCCGCTCGCACAGCAGCGAGCCCACCCCGATCCCGACGGCGAAGAGGCCCATGAGCACCGCGTAGACCACCGGGCCGCCGAAGAGGACGTCCTTGGCATACGTGGCGAAGAGCACCAGCACCGCCCCGCCGAGGGCCCAGAACCAGGAGATGCCCAGGACGCTCTGGAAGACGTCCCGATCCTTCAACAGCACCCGCGCTGCGTCCCAGGTCGAGGTGAACGGCTCCCGGGCCACCTTCAGGGTGGGGTTGACCGGCGGCAGGGCCGGGATGCGCCGGGCGACCAGGTAGCCGAGCGCCGCGATGACCACGACGGCCACGGCGAACCACCACAAGCCGCCCGGGAGCTCGATGAGCAGGGTGGCGAGGGCGATCCCCCCGAGGACGCTGAAGTAGGTGCCCATCTCGACCAGGGCGTTTCCGGCCACCAGCTCGCCCTGATCCTCGAGCAGCTCGGGGAGGATGGCGTACTTGCTGGGCCCGAAGAAGGCCGACTGGAGTCCCATCAGGAAGACGAGGGCGAAGAGGGTGATGGCCCCGGCGGTGGGCCGTCCCGTGGCGGCCAGCACGAAGCCCCCGGCGGCGAGCCCCATCACGCCGATCTCGGCCAGCTTGACCCACCGGATGACCAGGGGCTTGCTGTGGCGGTCGCTCACCTGGCCCGCGATGGCGCTGAACAACACGAAGGGCAGGATGAGCAGCAGGTTGCTCACCGGGTTCAGGGCGTCCGCCTCCATGCCGAGCACGGTGAGCGGGCTGCCGAACAGGCCCTCCGAGTAGGTGACCATGAGGATGAGGCCGTTCTTGAACACATTGTCGTTGAAGGCGACCGAGAACTGCGTCCAGAACAAGGGCCCGAAGCGCCGCTGGACCATGAGTCCCAGGCCGTGGCTCACGACACCCCCAGGTCGCGGACGGGCTCCGAGAGGGTGCGGAACCAGCCCTTGAACACCGCCCACGACACGCTGCCGGTGGCGTTGACGGGCAGCACCGCCCAGCAGGCGGTCATCACCCCGATCCGGGCCGCGTCCACCCGGAGGCGCGGGCCCAGGTTGGCCACCAGCCATCCGAGCCCGCACAGCAGGCCGATCCCGGCGAGGGTGCCCCAGGAGGCGGCCGCGAACGGGTCCCGGGCCAGGAAGACCACCCCGGGCAGCAGGCCGGCCAGGGCCAGGATCCGCGCCACGGAGCGCACCCCGGAGGAGACCTCGGGCTCGGTGAGCGCGGCCCGGTCTCGCGCGCGGCGCGTGCGCACCCACCACACGGCGGTCAGCGCGCCGAACCAGGCGGCCAGCGGAAAGCACAGGGTGAGGCTCCAGGGCAGCAGATCCATGGGGTACAGGACCGCCAGGCCGAGGGCCCACGCCCCGAGGGCGTAGAGGTAGGCCTTGAGCGTGCCGTCGGGGAGGGAGCGCAGGTCGGACATGGGTGGGAGGGTAGCCCATGGGACGGACCCGGGGCGGGTCGGGCTGGCGGGGGAGGTCGGGTCCCGGCCCGAGCGGTCCCCTCGGGGATCCGGGCGGCTCGAGTCCGGAGGTCAGGGGGCTCCCGGCCCCCGCCTCGTCCGCGATGCGTCGAGGGTTGAGGCCCGGTGCGGATGATCCGAACACCGGGGCGAACCGTATTGGAGACGCCCGCATGCTGGAGGTCGGTCAGATCGTCGACCGGTACCGGGTGCGCGCCGCATTGGGGGCGGGCGGCATGGCCAGGGTCTACCTGGTGCAGCACACGATTCTCGGGTCGGAACATGCGCTGAAGGTCCACACCGCCACCAAGCGGAGCATCAAGCGCCGCTTCGCGCGGGAGGGCCGCCTGCAGGCGCGTCTGCACCACCCCAACGTGGTCCCGGTGACCGACGTCATCGACCTGGGGGAGCGGGCGGGCCTGGTGATGGCCTACGTGGCCGGGCCCACCCTGTCGGGCCTGCTCCGCCGACACCGGCTCCCCATGCACACCGCCGCCGCCCTCTTCCGCGGCCTGGCGCTGGGCCTGGGCCACGCCCACGAGCGGGGGGTGGTGCACCGGGATCTCAAGCCCTCCAACGTGCTCATCCAGGTGGGTCCCACCCTCCTCCCGATGGTGACCGACTTCGGCCTGGCCAAGAGCCTGGTGGACGAGGGCACCATGAAGACCCGCTCGGGGGCCACCCTCGGCACCCCCTCCTACATGCCGCCCGAGCAGATCCGCGACGCCAGCCGGGTGGACCACCGGGCCGACCTCTACGGGCTGGGGTGCCTGCTCTACGCCATGCTGGTGGGGCGGCCCCCGTTCCGGGGCTCGGACGTCATCGACCTCCTCGACCGGATCAACCGCCGCGACTACACCGACCCCCGCACGCTGGTGGACGGCCTCCCCGACCGGCTGGTGGATCTGCTCCAGGACCTCCTCCACCCCGAGCCCGAGGGGCGCCCGGAGAGCTGCGAGCGGGTGGTGGAGCGGCTGGATGGCGCCCTGATCGGCCGCATGGACGAGGGGACCGTCAGCGTGGCCCGGGCGCTGCGCGACGAGGCCCGCGAGCGGCTCGCGCTCTCCGACGGCCAGGCCGGCAGCGCCACCCGCGACACCGAGCTGCGCGTGCTCGCCGTCGCGCCCGGGCCGGCCACCCGCTCGCGCATCGTGGAGGCGCTCAAGCAGTGCGGGCTGCCCACCCCCGAGGTGGTGCCCGACGCCCCCCAGGGCCTGGCCCGGCTCATCGCGGCCGCCCGCCACGCCCGCCCCTTCCGCCTGGTGGTGGTGGACGACGGGCCGCGTGGGGGCCTCCTCGCCGGCCGGGTGGCCCGGGACCCGCGCCTCGAGAAGGCGGTGGTGGTGCGGGCGGACGCCGTCTCGGGAGATGCGGGGGTCCTCGCCGAGGCCCTCGCGGCGGCCCTGGCCCCCTCCGCCGCCTCGGGCTCGGCGTCCGGGAAGGGGAGCAGCGGCGGTCCCGAGCCCCAAGGCCGCGTGCTCATCGTCGAGGACAACCTGGTTCAGCGCACCCTCCTGGCCCACCTGCTGCGGCGCCTGGGCTGGAGCCCGGTGGAGGCGGCCTCGGGGCGGGATGCCCTGGTGAAGGCCCGGGAGGCCCCGCCACGGGTGGTGCTGCTCGACTTCGCCCTCGGAGACGCGCAGGGGGACCAGGTGATCCGCCGCCTCCGCGCCGCGGGGGTGGACGCTCCGGTGGTGGTGGCCACCGCCCAGGACGCCCCCGAGGTGCGCATGGCGGTGGAGCGGGCCGGGGCCGCCGCCTTCCTGACCAAGCCCCTGCGCGGGCCCGTGCTGCGCCGCACCCTGGAGCAGGTCCTGTCCCGGAGCCGCACCCCGGTGGTCCTGGACGAGACGGTGCTCGAGAGCCTGCGGGAGCTCATCGGTGCTTCGGTGGACGAGGTGGTGGGCCTGTTCCTCCAGGACCTCCCCGCCGAGGTGGCGGCGTGGCGCGAGGCACGCCGTGACGCCCACCCCGACGAGCTCTCGGCGCTGGCCCGTCGACTCAAGCCCGCCGCCGCCCACCTGGGGGCCACGGCCCTGGTGGAGGCCTGCGACGAGCTGGCCCGGCTCGGGGCCGATGTGACCCATGCCGACCTCCAGGGGCAGGTCGACGGGCTGATCGGCATCCTCCAGGCCACCGCCGAGGCCCTGCGGGACCAGGTCGTCCGGGCCGCCTGAGGGGCGGCTCGGATCAGGGGTCGGGACGCACCATCAGCCCCCCCGCCGGCCGCCCGCGGGCCAGGAGCCCCGACCAGGCCTCGGGGCCGTCGACGCAGGCGTCCGCCGGGAGGGCCAGACCGTCCAGCGGGTCGATCCCGGCCACGTCCCCCACCGAGAGACCCAGGAGATCCACCACCGGGCGGGCCCCGTCGGGGACCGGGTCGGGCGCGGGCACGGCCAGGTCGGGCCCCAGCCCCACCAGCACCGGGAGGAGTCCGTAGAGGGCCGCGTCCTCGGGCCCCAGACCCGGGAGCGGGCCTCCACGACACAGCGCCTTGAAGTCCGACAGGTCGGGCGAGAGCCCCAGATCGCGCACCGCGGCGCAGGTCAGGAGGAAGCCGCGCAGCCGGGGCGCGGGCCCGATGGTGGCCCCCACGGCCACCACCCCCTCGAAGGTGTCCGCCACGTCGAGGGCGGCGCGCCAGGCCGCCTTGTCCCGCTCTCCGGCGTGGGGATGGTCGAGGACCGGGAGCCGCACCTCGTCCGGGTCCAGATCCTCGAGCGCATCCCGGGCCGCCACCACCAGGGCCAGGACGCCGTCGGCCCGGCCATCGGCCAGGGTGGAGAGGGCCTCGCGGGCCGGGGTCAGGAGGGAGACGGGGTAGGGGCGGACCTGGGGCACGGCACCTCCGGGCGCAGCCTACAGCGAGACCTCGGCCACGAAGAGCCGCTTCCAGGATCGCTCGTCGTCGACCACGTGCCCCTGGGCGGTGTAGGCCAGGAGGAGGCCCCCGTCCGCGGCCTGGACCAGCGCCAGATCGCCGTGGCCCACCGTGCCGAGGTCCAGCCGGCGGACCTGGCCCCCCTCGGCAGGGGCCACGCAGATGGGGTCGTAGGCGGCATCATCCTCGCAGGTCACCACCAGGTGCCGGCCGTCGGGGGTCCACTGGGGACCGGTGGGGTTGATCTTGACCGACGTGGCCACCCGCGTCGGGCGGGCCCCGGCCCGGGCCTCGACCACGTAGAGGTCGAAGCGGTCCTCCTGGTCCCGGTTGGCGAAGAAGGCCACCCGGCGTCCGTCGGGGCTGAAGGCGGGGGCGGTCTGGGTGCGGGGCCAGTCGGTGAGGGGCTCGGGGGTGCCCGTGAGGCTGTCCAGCAGCCAGAGGTTGTCCCCCTCCTCGCCGCGCCCCACGTAGACGAGCCGCTCGCCGTCCGGGCTCCAGGCCGGGAAGAGCTCGGCCGAGGTGGCATCGCGCGTGAGCCGCTTGGGCGGGGCCCCCAGGGTCGGGGTGTGGATCAGGTACAGATCCCCCTGTCCGGTGCGGGCCGAGGTGAAGACGATGTGGCGGCCGTCCGGGGACCACACCGGCCCCCCATCGGCGCCGGGGGCGGGGGCCAGGGGGGCGCCGCCGAAGGTGTGGAGCTCGTAGTCGTCGGCCCCGGAGCTGGCGCTGTAGACGAACCGGCCCTGGCTGGGGGGGGAGAAGGTGAGCTCGTGGGCCACCTTGCCGGGCGCGCCGCCGCCGCCGCCGAAGCCGCTGGCGATGCTGCTGCCGGTCCCGGCCGCCGGGAGGATCCGACGCCAGGCCTTGCGCTTCGGGTCGCCGACGTACAGCTCGATGACCTTGCGGTCGTGGAAGTTGGCCTCCCAGGAGAGCTGGCGGCCGTCCGCCGACCACACGGGGCGCTGGGCATTGGCGCCGGCCCGGGAGGCCACCTCGACCCCCTCTCCGCCGGCGGCCAGGCCGGGGAGGAGCAGGACGGCGGCGAGAAGCACGGTGCGGGGCAGGGGGAGGGGCATGGCGGCCTCAGAAGGCGATGGAGAGGTTGGCCAGGATGCGGAGGGTGGTCCGGGCGAAGGCCCGCTGGGAGGGGGCCACGGTGTAGTCGTCCGAGGGGCGACCGGTGGCGGTGCCGGCGGCCGGCAGACGACCCATCGCCCGCTCCAGGGACACCTTGACGCCGGCCCCGAGTCCCGAGGTGCGGCGACGGTCCAGGTAGTCGGCCGCGACCTCGGCGAACAGGATGTGCGCGGGCCCGCGGGCGTACAGGACCACGTCGCGCGCGCCCTCTCCGCAGGACCAGGGCGAGGTCTCCACCGAGCAGGGCAGGGCGATCCCGGCGAGGGTGCCGAAGCGGTAGCCCACGGCGGGCCGGACCAGGAAGCGCGCGGCGTCGTCGAGCAGCGGGCCCACCCGCACCCCGCCCGAGAGCTGGCGCGGGTCGTAGCGCCAGGCCCCGTCGGCGGTGCGCAGGGCGGCAGGCGTCCAGTGGCCCACCAGCCCCACCACCCAGAAGCGGTGGACGGGCACGGTGAGGGCGACCTGGACGTCGGGGGAGGGGAAGACATGGTCCTCGCCGGAGAGGTCCACGGCCAGGCCCGGGGAGAGCTCGAGCCAGGCCAGCCGGGCGGTGGCCAGGTTGCCGCCGGCCTGGACCGTGCCCAGCTCCACCCGGGCGGTCTCGCCGGGCACCACCTCGACGGGGTCATCATTGATGACCCAGCCACCGACGGGCAGGCCCACGGTCACGGGGAGCACCGGCCGCTCCTGGCGGAGCCTCTTCTCGAGGCGCACCACCAGGGCCTCGGTGCTGGGGTCCAGCAGGGCGCCGTCCGGGTCCAGGTCCGGGCGCAGGCGGACCCCCGGCTGGGCGCCCACGATCCGGACCACGCCGAACTGGTACCGGAGCTGGTCCACCAGGGCCGCCGCCTGGGAGGTCTGCTCCGGGGTGCGGGCGTGCTTGAGGGACTGGGCCGCGGCCTCGAGGGCCTCGGGCACCCGGGCGAGCTGGAGGCGGACCTGGGCGAGCATCCACCAGGCCTCGGCGTCGAGGGCGCCGTCGGGGTGGGCCACCGCCCGCTCCAGGTCCCGCTCGGCCTGGTCCCAGTACTCCTTGCGGATCTGGAAGCGCGCCTGGTCCACGAAGCCTCGGTAGTCGACGTCCTCGGAGGGGTCCGGGGCGGCGTCGGCCGGAGCGGCCAGGAAGAGCAGGGCGGCGAGCAGCAGCGGCATGGGGCTCCGCGTTCAGGGGGCCGGGCGCAGGCCGGCGGCGTGGAGCAGCTCGGCGGTGCGGGGGTGGGGCTCCCGGCGCTGCAGGTCCCGGGCCGCGAACCGGTCTACCACCCGCCCGCGGTCCATGACCACCACCCGATCGCAGGCCCACGCCACCATGGGCAGGTCATGGGAGACCAGGACGATGGCGCAGCGGGGGCCGACCCGGTCTTTCACCAGGGTGACCAGCTCGGCCTTGAGATCGGCGTCCAGGCCGGCGGTGGGCTCGTCGGCCACCAGCAGCTCCGGCCGGGCCAGGAGCACCCGCGCCAGCCCCGCCCGGCGCCGCTCCCCGCCCGAGAGCTCGTGGGGCCGGGCTCCCTCCCGGCCAGCCAGGCCGACCGCGTCCAGGACCTGGGCGACTTCGGCCGTCGGATCGGCGACCTCGGGGCGGTGGATCCGGACCGACTCCCGGAGGAGGGTGCCCAGGCGCAGGCCCGGGTGGAGCATGGCCCTCGGGTCCTGGAAGAGGAGCTGGGCCCGCTCGCGGGCGCGCCGCCACCGGGCGCGGGACCAGGTCGCCGTGTCCTCCCCGAACAGGCGGATGGTCCCGGCGTCGGCGGGCACCAGCCCCAGCCCCACCCGCGCCAGGGTGGTCTTTCCGCTGCCCGACTCACCGATGATCCCCACCCTCTCGCCGGGGGCCACGGTGAGGTCCGCCCCGTCGAGGGCGCGGTGGAGC
>CAZPJM010000071.1:0-6721 GCA_964586865.1 uncultured Enterobacteriaceae bacterium | reverse complement strand
CACCCTCTCGCCGGGGGCCACGGTGAGGTCCGCCCCGTCGAGGGCGCGGTGGAGCGCGCCTCCCCAGCGCCGGGTGCGGAAGGCCTTGTGGAGCCCCGTCACCTGCCAGACCGACGCCTCGCTCACCCGAGCACCCCCGCGGCCACCACCCGGGTGGCCTCCCACAGCCGGCGCCCCGCCGGGCTGCCGAGCCGGCCATCGCGCAGGGCGTCGGCGGTGGTCACCTCGGCGAGCCTTCCCTCGTCCAGGATCCGCACCTCGTCGGCCAGCCCCGGCAGCACCCGCAGGTCGTGGGTGATGAGGAGCACCCCGATGCCGGCGTCGGCCAGGCCGCGCAGGGCCTCCAGGATCGCCCGCTGCACCGTGGGGTCCAGGGCGCTGGTGGGCTCGTCGCAGAGCAGGAAGCGGCTGCCCCGGGCCAGGGCCTGGGCGATGACCACCCGCTGGGCCATCCCACCGGAGAGCTCGTGGGGCCACAGGCGCCGCACCCGCTCCGTGTCCTGGAGGCCCGCCCGGGCGAGCCACGGCGCCGGGTCCGGGTCGCCTGGTCCCAGCCGGGCCGCGGCGGCCACCTGGGGGCCCGCCCGGGCGAGGGGATCGAGGGCGGCGCGGGCGTCCTGGGGGAGGTAGCCCAGCACCGAGCCCCGCAGGCCCCGAAAGGCCCGGTCGCGCTGGCGACGGGTCCGAGAGGGCCGGGCATAGGGCGTGTGGAGCGCCTCCCCCACCGCGATCTCGAGGCGCCCCTCCACCACCCCCGGGACGAGATCCACCAGCCCGAGCAAGGCCCGGGTGGTCAGGGACTTTCCCGAGCCCGAGCGCCCCACCAGCGCCACCAGCCGCCCCGCCTGCAGGTCCAGGTCGACCCCGTCCACCAGCACCCGCTCGCCCGCCTGGATCCGCAGGCCCCGCAGCCGGATCCCGTCAGCCATGCTCGTCCTCGGCGAGGGAGGCCCGCACCCACACCGTCGCCGCCACCACCACCCAGATGGCGGCGGCCGGCGCCAGCAGCGCGACCCAGTGGACCTGTCCGTAGTCGAGGTCGAACGCCAGCATGTTCCCCCAGGACGGCTGGGGCTGCTGCACCCCGAAGCCCAGGTAGGACAAGGTGGTCTCGAGGACGAGGAAGTAGCCGAACAGGCCGGTCAGGTGCCGGGCCACCCGCCGCCGGCACGCCCCCCACACCTGGTGGAGGAGCAGCAGGCGCCAGCCTGGGACGCCGTGGGCCCGGCTGGCGGCCAGGGTCTCGGCGGCGCGCAGCCCCTCGAGCCGCTCGTGGAGGGCCTCGCCGAGGGTGGGCGCGTAGGCCACGCCGGCGGCCACCGCGAGCACCGTCGGGTCGTTGCCGTGGATGGAGAGGACCAGCAGGACGAGGACGAAGCGGGGGATGCTGTCCGCGACGGTGAAGACGAAGCGCACCACCGCCGCCGTGACGCCCCCCGCCGCGCCGGCCAGGGTCCCCAGGACCCCGCCCACGAGGGCGCAGATCGCGCAGGCCAGGACCCCCGGCACCACGAAGTGGCGGGCCGCCACCACCATCCGCCACGCGATGTCCCGCCCCGCCCGGTCCGTCCCGAGCCAGTGCGCCGCCGAGGGGCCGGCGAACCGCTCGTTCGCGTAGGCATCGCCCACCACGTCGTAGCCCAGGTACGGGCCCACCACGCCGAGCACCACCACCCCCCCGAGGATGGCCAGGCCCGCCAGGCCGCTCGCCCTCACGCCCGCCGCCGGGGGTCGAGGGTGGTGCGCAGGGCATCGCCCATGAGCCGGGTCAGGGCCACCACCGCCGCCGTCACCAGCGTGATCCCGAGCACCAGCGGCACGTCCCGGTCCAGGGCCGCCCGCCACAGGATGGCCCCCAGGCCGTTCAGGTTGAGCATGCGCTCCAGGATGACGAGCCCACCCACCAAGAAGGCCACCCGGCTCGTCACGAGCGTGGTCAGGGGCGGGATCAGGTTGCGGAGCACGTGGGGCCACACCGGCGCCCCCCGGGCCCGGGCCGCCTCGACATAGCCCGAGGCGCGGATCTGCTGGAGGAGCCCCTCGGCCTCGGCGTGGAGCTCGGCCAGGGCGCCGCTGCCCACCGCCAGCAGGGTGACCGCCAGGGCCCAGCGCAGGGGATGGTCCTCGAGGGGCAGGGCGAACCAGCCGGGGCGGTCGATGCGCCCGGCCTGCACGAGGGACCAGGCCCCGGCGTTGAGGCCGGCGATGGAGAGGCGGGCCAGCAGGAAAACGGGGACGATGGAGATCCCCCATACGAGGGGCCGGACCGCGTGGCGGCGCCCTCCCGTCAGCGCCGCGAGCCCGACGCCCACCCCCACCGCCAGCACCGTGGCCGTGGCCAGGATCCCCAGGCTCCGCACCGCGGGCCCGGCGATGACCTCCCGGACCGGCATCCCGGGTCGGTACACGAGCGAGGTTCGGAGATCGCCCTGGATCAGGTCCAGCAGGTAGAGGGCGATCTGGACCGGAGGAGAGGCGTCCAGGTGCCACTCGGCCTCGAGGAGGGGGCGCACCTCGGCGGCGTTGGGCAGCAGGTCGATGGCGTCTCCCGGCGCCAGGACGAGCAGGAGCTGGACCGCCACCACCGCGCCGACCACCGTGAGGACGAAGCGACCCAGGTGCAGCAGCAGGGCCCGGGCGAGGGCGGCGGCGGAGGCAGCGCGCCCGCTCAGCGGAGCGACCAGGACCGGGCGAAGGTGAAGAAGTAGAAGGGGTGGACCACCACGTCCTGCACCTTGGTGGACATGGCCGCGTAGCTGTCGAGGGTCCACAGGAACACCATCGGGGTGTCGGCCGAGACCTTCTCGTGGACCTGCTGGAGCAGCACCCGCTTCTCCAGGGGGTCGGTGGTGGCGCGGGCCCGGTCGAGGAGCTCGTCCACCTCCTCGTCGGCGTAGCCCACGAAGTTGCGGGCCCCCTCGCTGTGGAATTGCTCGTAGATGTCCTCGTTCCGGTCGAAGGACCACTGGGAGAGGATGAGGTCGAAGTCCTTCTGGCCCCACACCTTCTGCTTCCAGGCCGCCCGCGCGACGAAGGTGGTCTCGACCTGCACGCCGGCGTTCTTGAGCTGGGTCTGCAGGTTGATGAGCACGTCCTGGGCGGTCTCCAGGTTCTTCAGGGTGGCGATCTCCAGCTTGAGCGGGGCGCCGTCCTTCTCCCAGGTCCGCTCGGTCCGGGTGAAGCCCGCCTCCTCGAGGAGCTGACGGGCGCGGTCCGGGTCCGGCTCCCGGGCGGGCACGTCGTGGTTGTAGAAGGGGGAGGAGGGCACGAAGGGCCCGGTGACCCGATCGCCGGTGCCGATGGGCTCGAGCAGGGCCGGCACGTCCACCATCAGGGAGAGGGCCTCCCGCACGCGGGGGTCGTCGAAGGGGGCCCGGCGGTTGTTGAAGCCCACGTACCACCAGGAGTTGGTCTGGTACGGGTAGAGCTCGGTCTTCCGGTCGTTCTGGAGGGTGGCCAGGTCGCGGGGCAGGACCCGGACCAGGGTCTCGAGGGACTCGTAGACGAGCAGCTTGGCCTGGTAGTTCTTGTCGGCCACCTCGCGCATGACGACCTGCTCGATCCCCGGGTCGGCCCAGTGGTCGGCGTAGCGCGCCAGGGTGATGGAGTTGTCTTCCTCGAAGGCCTGGACCTTCCAGGGGCCCGTCCCCACCGGCCGGCTGCGGAAGGGGTGGGTGCGGGAGATGCCGTCACCCTGGAAGGGGTGGGCCGGCAGGATCTTGAAGTGGAGCTTGTCCTCGGGGGCGTACTCCGGCTGCCCGAAGCGCAGCTCCACCGTGTGCTCGTCGATGGCCTCGGCGCTCTCGATCCAGGCGACCCGACCGGCCTCGGGGGAGCCCACGTTGGGGTCCTTCATGGCGGTGATGGTGAAGACCACGTCGCGGGCGGTGAAGGGCCGGCCGTCGTGCCAGGTCACGTCGGTGCGCAGGCGGATCCGCATCGCCTTCTTGTCGGGCGAGATGGTGGCGTCGCTGGCGAGCTGGGGCACCGAGGCCAGCTCCTGGCTGTCGGTGAAGAGGCCCTCGAACACCAGCTCGTTGAGGCGCGCCTCGGACATGGTGGTGGCGTAGACCGGGTTGACGATGCCCGGCGCCCGGTCCTCGGCGTAGCGCAGGGGGGCCCCGTGAGAGGCGGTGGCGACCAGGAGCGCGAGCAGGCCCCCGGCCCGGACGAGGCGGCCGGGCGCCCGGTGGGGGAGGAGGCGGCTGGCGGTGCGCGGGGAGGCGGGGGTCATGGGATCAGTGCTCCTTGCTGTCGCCCTGGCGGTCCATGCCCTCGAGCACGGCCAGGTCACCGACGAGCTCCTGGAGGCCCCGGACCTCGGGGAGGGCCCGGGAGAGGACCAGCAGGGCGTCGAGCGCCTCGCGGGTCCGCCCGGTGCGAAGATTCGCCTCTGCGAGCAGCGCGAGCAAGGCGGGGCTGTTGCGGGGTCCGATTCCCCGCTCGGACACGTCCCGGGCGAGGAGGAGGAGGGTGCGGGCGCGGTGGGGCCGGTCGGCGCGGAGGTGGACCCGGGCCCGGACCACCAGGTGCTCCTGCCGCCACCGGTGGAGCGGATCCACCTGGGCGAGCAGGGCCTGGCCGTCCGGATCGGCCACCTCGGCCAGGTGGCGGCGGAGGCCGTCGAGGCGGGCGTCGAGGGCCCGCACATAGGCCTGGGCCGCCCCCGCCGAGTCCTCGTCCGAGACGGGGAGCTCCCAGGTGCTGAGGGAGGGGGGCGCGTCGCCCACCAGGGCCAGGTCCCGATCCACGCCGGCCTCGTGCCGGAGGTCGTCCTCGGTGGGCCAGGGGGCGAAGAGCACGCCCGCCAGCTCGGGCTCGGACCAGCCCTCGGCCAGGGGGACGGCCTGGCCGGGATCGAGGCCGATGACACCCGCCCGGGAGAGGGTGGCGTGGAGGCAGGGGTCGGGCACCGGGTCCTGGACGCCGGCCCGCGCTCGGGACGTCACCGGGTGGGCGGCGGCCTGGCGCAGGGCGGCGCCCGGGTCGGGGCTGAGGGCGGCCCCCTGGACGGCGGCCAGGTGCTGCCGGGCGCGCTGGTGCCAGGGCGAGCTGCCGGCGGGCACCTCGTCGATGGGGGAGGTGGGCCAGTCGTCCAGGGCCGGACCGACCGCGTCGTCCACCCGGTCGGCCAGCGCGCCGGGATCCCGGCCATGGCAGTGGGCGGCGGCGACCGCCGCGTGGAGCACGGGGTCGCCCGACGCCAGGGGGCTGCGGGCCTCCAGCCCCGAGAAGAGGGTGGCCGTCACCCGGTCCTCGAGGCGGGCCAGGTCCTGCTGGATCAGGATCTCGGCCAGGTGGGCCCGGGCCTGGCCCACCGCCCCCGCCTGGCTGTCCGGTGCGAAGGCCGCGAGGGCGGCGCGGTGGTCATTGGCGTGGAGCGCGATCCAGGGCGGACGGCCCGTGGCCTGCATGAGCGCCTCGAAGTCCGCGGGGCGGGCGACGATCCGGGAGGCCCAGCCGAGCGACACGGGGGCCTCCACCGGGGCCGGCTCGGGGGTGGCGGTGCCGGAGCAGGCCGTCAGCACCATCGCGGCGATGGCCAGACCCCGGCGGATGCTACTGCCCCTCGTAGTTGGCGCCGGCGGAGTGGGTGCTCTGCTCGTAGGTGCCCGGGTCCAGGTCCACCTCCTCCTCGCGCACCTCGATGGTGTCCTCGGTCATCATGAGCGTGTCCACCTGGAGCTCGCCCTTCTTGTAGTAGAAGGCGATCTCGCGGGTGTGGAAGCCCGGCTTGTAGACCTCGAGGGCGTACTCGACCCGGCGCTCGAGGCGGGTGCGCTCGCCGTCGTCGTCGCGCAGGTAGTCCACCAGGAAGCGCCCCTCGCGGTCGGTGACGAGCTGGACGTTGGCGGCCTCCTCACCGGCGTCCTCGACCTGGGGGGTCAGGGTCACCACGGCCTGGTCGATGGGGTCGCCGTTCCGGTCGATGACGCGGCCTGCGATGTAGTGCTTGCCGGCCGCAGCGGGCAGCGCGGTGGCCAGGGCCAGCAGGGCGAGCAGGGTGCGGCTCATGGGGTCACTCCAGGCGTCGGCGCGCGTCGTACAGCTTGGCGAGCTGCTCGTCGGCGATGCGGGACAAGTCGTTGCGGCGCTTGCTGGAGACGTGCCGCTGGTACTTCTCCCAGGCGGCGATGGCGTTGCGGAGCGCGGACAGGTCCTGGCCGCCGGAGGTGTAGAACTTGCCCTGCCAGGCGGCGGCCTGGGTCTGGTAGATGAGCGCCTTGCGGTTGAAGATGAGCTCGGAGGGCATGCGGTGCCAGTACCGCTCGGCGGTGGTGGCCCGGTCGAGGGCGCGGTCGTAGTCCTCGTCGGTGATGTCGAGCTGTGCTGCCTCGGCCAGGATCAGCGGGTTGTACCGGTTCTCGGGCTCGACGAGCATCTTGTCCAGGTAGCGCCGGCGCTCCCGCTCGTCGCCACGGCTCTTGGCGTCGATGTAGAGGAGCATGTTCGCCCGGGTGTACCGGGGGTCCGAGCTCTCGACCATCTGGAGCTGGAGGCGATCCGCGGCCGAGAGCCCGCCGTCGGCGGCCTTGCTCGAGTACCGGTCCAGGTCCTCCAGGCTCTCGGGGGGCACGGTGTCGGGGGGTGCTGCGCTGGCCAGCAGGTCATCGTCGTCGTCGCGGGTCTCGGGGACGGAGGGCGGGGCCAGCGAGACCGGCCGGGTGGTGGACGGCGGCGGGTCCGGGTCCGGGTCCGGGGTGGGGCGCGGCCGGGGGGT
>CAZPJM010000070.1:0-19070 GCA_964586865.1 uncultured Enterobacteriaceae bacterium | reverse complement strand
ACGGACACCGACACCGACACGGACACGGACACCGACACGGACACCGACACCGACACGGATACCGACGTGGACTGCGACCCGGTGGTGGACCTGTTCCCCGCCCCGGTCACTTCCAGTACCAGCCTCTTCGTGGATACCGACGACGCCGCGCTCGAGGTCGTCTTCTCCCGGGGCTTCCGCTTCGACTTCTACGGGACCACCTACAGCAGCGTGTGGCTCAACACCAATGGCGGCATGACCTTCGGGAGCGGCGACAACACCTTCGACCCCACCTCGACAGAGATCGCGGACCCCGGGATCAGGGTGTTCTGGGGCGACATGAACGCCGGCGACGCCCCCTCCCGCGCCGATCAGATGGCGTATCAGCAGTGCGACGACGCCTTCTACGTCTACTACGAGGCCCTCCAGGACTTCGACGATCTCACCTGGGACAACACGGCCACCCTGGAGCTCCTGGCGGACGGCACGGTCGAGATCGCCTACGACACCGTGGACTCCCAGGACGTCCTGGTGGGGATCTGGGACGGCACCCACCTGGACGACCGGGCCGCATCGGTGGGGACCATCACCAACTACGGCGCCTCCACCGGCTCCATCGTCTTCGACCCCTTCTTGGACGGCGTTCTCGTGGGGACAGCCCTCAATGGGCAGGTCCTGCGCTTCGAGCCCTGACCCGCGCCCGCGCTCACCCCTGGAGGAACAGGGCGCGCCGGGTCAGATCGGCGAGCAGCGCGTCCACCACCTGCCCGAGGGTGGCCCGGTCGGTCACGGGCCCATCGTCGCCCGTGATGCGGATCTGCCCGGCGTCCAGCGCTTCGAGCAGCACGTCGACCAGGGCCTCCCGATCCCGGGTGCCGTCACAGCCCCGGAGCAGGGCCGCCTCGGTCCGGCGGAGGGCCTGCTGGCGGTGGAGGAGGTCGGCCACGAAGGGCGTGTCCCCGGCCGCCGCCGCCTGGAGGCGGGCCAGGGCCGTGGCGCGGGGTCGATGGGGTGGCGTCGTGGCGAGGGGCGGGAAGCCGTGCCACGCGTGGAGGCCCTCGAGGCGGAGCAGCTCGAGGAGATCGGCGTTCAAGCGGCGACGGACCCGGGGGTCCGGGAGGTGGCCGGCCCGGGCCACGGCCTCGTGGATGGCCTCGGTGGACAGCCCCCCCGGACGCGCCCGGTGCAGGGCGTGGAGGGCGGCGTCGAGGTGGGGCGGCACGTCGGTCAGGTGGAGACCGTCCGGGATCCGCCAGTCGATGTCGTCGGCGTCGTCAGGCACGAGCCGGGAGACCAGGGTGAGCCCGGCGAGCCGCTCCCCGACCAGCCGCCGATCCGGCCGGGCCTCGCGCCGCATCCACAGGGTGCGTCGGAACATGCGCACCAGGAACTGGTCGTGGAGCGTCTCGCGGGCCACCATCGGGTCCCGGGCCCCGGCCGCCTCGGCCTCGATCCAGGACGCCACCTGTGGGTCGAAGGTGGGCAGCGAGCGCAGCAGGGAGGCGTCGCCCAGGTAGAGGAGACCCGCCTCGGCCATGTCCCCCGCCAGCGCATCGAGCCAGACGGGCTCGTTGATGGCGGCCAGGTGCTCGTAGCGGATGTAGGGATCCCCGGTGCCCCGCAGCCGGTCCACCTCTTCCCGGAGCGCGACGCTGGGGGCGGACTCGCGGCCGGCCAGGGCCTGCGACCACACCGCGAGCACCTCGCGGGCCCGCTTCACCCGCTCCGCATCCGGGGCCTCGGGGCGATCCGTGCGCGCCAGCACCCGCCGCAGGATGCCGCGAAGCCCCCAGCCGGGCTCGGTGTTGACGCTGACGTAGGCGATCCCGCGCGGCGCCAGGCACCGGGCCAGGATGCGCCGGATCCCGCGCCGGGCCGCCGGGGGGACCCAGGTGTAGACGCCGTGGCACACGATGACATCGAAGGTCCCCAGGCTGTCGGGGTCCACCGTCGCCACGTCCGCCACCCGCAGGTCCACCCGTTCCAGGCCCGCAGCCCGCGCTCGGGCCCGCGCCCTGGCGATCTGGGGCTCGGAGAGATCCAGGCCCACCCACGTGGCCTGAGGCCACAGGGCCGCCAGCGGGAGCAGGTGCCCGCCCAGCGCGCAGCCCAGCTCGAGCACCCGGATCCGCGACGGATCGGGCGGCGTCAGCCCCGCCAGCGCCACCCGGGCCAGCAGCAGGCTCGGGTGGGCCTCCGTGTAGGGGGCTTCCTCGTAGAGCAGGTCCTCGTAGGTGTCGATCACGGCATGGTCCGGCATGGGTCCAGGGGTCAGGCCGACAGGCCGCCGTCGACGACGAAGACCTGGCCGGTCACGTAGCTGGCCCCGGGACCGGCCAGGAAGCGGACCACCGGGGCCACCTCGTCGGGGCGACCCAGACGGCGGAGGGGGATCTGCTCCTTGGCCGCCTCGATGACCTTCGGGTTCAGGGCGTCGGTCATGTCGGTCTCGATGAAGCCGGGGGCCACGGCGTTCACCCGGACCTTGCGCTTGGCCATCTCGCGGGCGGCGGCCCGGGTGAAGGCCACGATGGCGGCCTTGGCGGCCCCGTAGTTGGCCTGGCCCGGGTTCCCGCGGAGGGCCGAGACGCTGACCACGTTGACGATGCTGCCCGCGCGCTGCCGGGCCATGAGGGGCAGCACCGCGCGGGTGCACCGGAAGGGTCCGCCGGCGTTCACCGCGAAGACATCCTCCCACTGCTCGTCGGACATGCGCATGAGCAGCCCGTCGCGGGTGATGCCCGCGTTGTTCACCAGGATGTCCACCCGGCCCTCGCCCAGGCGCTCCGCCTCGGCCACCAGGTGGTTGGCGCCCTCGGTGGTGGAGACGTCGGCCTGGACCGCTAGCCCGCCGATCTCCGTGGCCAGGGCGGCCGCCGCGTCGGCCGAGGAGCGGTAGTTCACCACCACCCGCGCGCCCCCCGCCGCCAGGGCCCGGGCGATGGCCGCGCCGATACCGCGCGCGCCGCCCGTCACGATGGCCACCTGCTCTGCCAGCTCCATGCCGCCCTCCTGGTCGTCCCGCGGTATGCCACGGTCCCGCGGGACACAAGCCCCGCCCGCCGCCGGGCACCCACCCGTGACCGGGCTAGGGGGTGGGGACCAGGAGGCCGCATGAGCCAGGACCCGTCCGAGGACACCGCCGAGTCCCCCGCCCGCAAGCCCGCCGACGCGGGCCAGGCACCCGCCCACGTCCCGCCCCAGATGCGGGACCTCTTCACCAAGCACGAGGGTGCCGTCGCCGCCCGTCCCGGCTTCCGCAACCCCTTCAACCGCAAGACCAAGGCCCAGAAGAAGCGGAAGAAGGGCCGCAAGGGCAAGCGGTAGCCCGCCGGGGCGCCCTTGGGGTAAGGGCGGCCGGCAGCCAGGCCGGGCCCCCTGACGAGGGCCACGGGGCCTACACCCCGTCCGGGTCGTCCAGCAGTCCCAGCATCGCCGACGCCCCCGCCTCGCCCCGCGTCACGAGCCCGGCCAGATCCCGGCGGGCCCCGCGGGTGGCCCGCTCATCACCCACCCGTCGGGCGATGGCGACCGCGTCCTCGTAGAGGGGCCGCGCGGCCGCGACCCCGTCCAGGACGAGGGTGCAGAGGGCCAGGTTGTAGGCGGCGACCGCATTGTCGGGATCGGCCTCCAGGGCCCGGCGGGAGTCCTGGCGGCAGCCGATGGGCTCCCCCGCCAGGAACCGCGCCCAGCCCCGGTTGGTGAGGAAGCCCGGATCCCCCAGGCCCTCCACCGAGAGGAGCGCCTCGCTGGCCGGCCGGCTCCACCACGGATCCACCGCGTTCCACCACCGGCGGGCCGCCTCCGCGGCGTCCTCGTCACGGCCCAGGTGCCAGAGGAGCTGGGCCTCGGCCAGCGCCAGCCCCGGGCCCAGGTCGCGCACCACCTCGAGGGCCTCCTCGTAGCGGCCCACCCGCTCGAGGACCTGGATCCGCGCCACCGCCAGGGTGGTGTCCTCCGGCGCGATGGAGGCGCCGCGCTGGGCCAGCGCCACCCCGACCGGGCCCGAAAGGACCGGGATCAGGCCCGCCGCCAGCTGGCGCCCGTCCTCGCCGTCCAGCACCTCGCCCCAGGCGTCTCGGGCCGCGTCCGGATCCCCGGCCACGTGTCGTGCCACGCCGGTCAGGAGCCCCTGCAGCGCCGGATCGTCCAGCGGCGGCGCCGGGACGCGCCCGACCCGCGCCCCCTCGAGGGCCTCGAGCCGCCCCTCCACCGGGAGGCCCTCCCAGGCCGCCGGATCCACCGACACCCCGGCGGGCAGGCGCTCCCAGGTCCCCGACAGCCGGGATCGTGCGGCGTCGGGCAGGGCGGTGGTCGAGAGGTCCACCACCACCCCATCGCGCTCCATCAGCCATCGACGGTGCACCAGCCGGCCCGCGTCCTCGGGCGGTCGGACCCAGGTGGCCGCCGCCAGCCCCCCGCCGGCCCGGACCACCTGCCAGGGACGCCCGCCGCCGTACAGGGCGACCACATCGTCCAGATCCACCTCGTCCAGCCCGTGGCGCGCCACCCGCGCCTCGACCCGGACCCCGTCGCGGAGCGGATCGCCCGCGGAGACCCACAGGCTGTTCCCCGTGTCCTCGCCGGCGCCCTCCTCGTCGGGGGAGAGGACCGCCGGGGCCCCCGCCGAGCCCGGCAGGGGGAGGGTCAGTCGCCCCGCGGCCACCGTGGTGTCCCGCACGCGGCCCGCCTCGCCCTCCAGGATCCAGGGCCGCCCGAGGGCGAGGGCCGTGACCACGCTGGCCACCGCCACCCCGCCCAGGACCCACGACGCGGCCCGGAGCCCGTCGGGGGTCTCGACCCGGGTGGGGGTCCGGGAGCGGGGCGTGGCGGTGTGGACCCCCCAGGTGAGCAGGCCGCTCGCCACCAGGGCCGCTCCGGCCAAGGCGCCGCCCAGGTGGGCCAGCCCTCCCACGAAGGGCAGCAGCGAGATGGCCAGGATGATGAGCCCGTTGATCCACGCCTCGCGCCAGAGGAGGCGACGGATGCGGTCCGGGACCAGATCCCCGCGGACCAGCATGAGCACGCCCTGGGCGGCCAGCAGGCCCAGGATGCCCGTCGAGGCCCCCACCGCCACGTCGCCGGGCACGCTGAAGGCCTCGTGGAGCAGGGAGCCGCCGAGGCAGGAGAGGAGGAAGAGGGCCACCAGGCGCTCCGGGCCCAGCAGCGCCTCGAGGCGACGGCCGAGCACCCAGAGCGCCAGGGCGTTGAGGCCCAGGTGCCACCACGCGGCGTGGAGGAAGGCCGCCGAGAGCCACCGCCACGGCTCGCCCAGGCCGAGCCCCTCGCCGGTGAGGGCGCCCATCCGCACCGCCCCCGCCCCCGAGGTGCCGCCCCACCGGAGCTGCAGCGCCCACACCACCACCACGGCGGCCAGCAGGATGCGGGTGGCCCACGGGCTCACCGCCTGGAGCCGCTGCTGGAACTCGGTGTCGGCCACCCGGCTGTGGAAGTCCTCCATGGCGTCCTGCTGCACGCGCGCATGCAGATCCTCGACCGTGCAGCGGCGCTCCGCCTCGGACTGGCGGGCCACCCGACGGAGGGCCCGAGCCGTGGCCTGGAGCGGGCCCATCAGCCCGGCCCGGGCGCGCACCGGACCGCCGGGCGCCAGGTGGAAGACGTGCCCCTCGGGGCTCGCGGGCAGGCTGCGGCGGGCCCGGTCCCAGGTGGCCCCATCCCCGCCCACCAGCACCAGATCCACCGCCTCCTCGGTCCAGCGTGCGCCCAGCGCGGCCAGGCGCCAGGCGGTGATGGCGTCCTCGACCGCCCCCCCCTCGGGCCCGACCCAGCGCACCCGCAGCTCGCGCCGCCCCAGCACCAGCCGGGCCGCGGTGGCCTCGACCCAGTCCAGGCGCGCCCGGGGCAGGCCGTCCAGGAGCCCCGCCACCACCCCGAGCCGCCCCTCCCCGGCGGCGTCGGTGCCCGGCGCGAAGGTGCCGCCCCGGCTCCGCGCCAGACCGGCCTCCAGGTTCGCCCACAGATCCACCGGGCCCCGGTAGGCCAGGGCCAGCTCTGCCAGCTCCGCCAGCTCGCGGTCGGCCGGGTAGACGGAGCCATCGGAGCCGATGGCGTTCACCCGCCCCTGTCGCGCCCCGCGGCCCAGCACCTTCTCGACCCGATCCACCAGATCGGTGGGGCCGTCCACGACGAGCAACCCGGGCTCGGCATCGCCCTGCGCCAGGCCGGCGGCGATCCGGGCCAGCGCGGCGGCCAGGGCCGGCTCGTCGACCGCGGGATCGCCAGCGGAGGCCAGGACCGTCACGTGCCCGCCCGTCCGCAGTCGGATCCGCGCCTCGCCCCGCACCAGCCGCACCAGGTCGTGGGCCTGGGCCAGCCCCCACACCACCCGCTCGAAGGCCTCCGAGGTGGGCGGCGCCGCCCGCTCGGGCCACCCGCTCCCCTCGCGCTCCCGCAGATGGGAGAGCACGCTGACGGGCGGATCCCCACGCCGCTGGGCGGCCTCGAGCAGCACGTCCACGAGTGGAGGCCAGGGCAGGTCCCACAGGGCCTCCTCCTGCTCGGCGAACACCACCCGCAGCCGGTGGGAGGGCCGCTCCGGAGGCTCGTCGACCAGCTCCTCGACCACGTGGTCCGCGGCCAGGATCACCGCCAGGACGGGCCCCTCCTCGGCCTCCCGGAGCCACCGGCGGAGGGCCGCCCGCACCGAGGTGGCGTTGCCCGGGGCCGCGAGGACGAGCCAGCCCCCCTCGGCCAGGCGGAGCAGGACCTCGTCCGGGTCGACGCGGACCGGGCGCGCCAGGGGCACATCGACCGCGCGCCCCCCCCACCGCACCCGCTGCAGGACGGCCGCGGCGGCGAGGCTCCGCAGGAGCGGATGGTCGGGGGACGGGGGCCGGGTCACAGGACGGCGTACCTCGCAGCGCCCTGTCCGCCAACGTGCGGGGGCCGGCTTTGCTCCGTACACTGTCGAGGCACCCCGGAGGTCCGGATGCGCCCGCGCCCCACCGCCATCGCCCTCCTCGCCCTGGCCGGCCTGGCGACCCCCACCCTCGCGATGGCGAGCCCCACCTGCACCGCCTACCCGGCGCGACTCCCCCGGCTCGAGGACTGCATGCGGCAGATCGATCCGGGCGGGACCATCACGCTGCGGCCCGGGGTGCACGAGATCCGCAACCTGACCATCGACCAGCCGGTCACCCTCCTGGGAACCGGCGACGACACGGTGCTGGCCCACGACCGGAGCTGGATCAGCGACTTCTTGGACCTGCTCGAGAACATCTTCAACTTCAACGCCACCTACCTGGTCGACACCGCCTCCCTGCTCGAGATCACGGCTCCGGGCGGGAGGGTGCGCATCGAGAACGTGGACGTGCGCCCCCCCACCGCCGGCTCGGCCTACGGCGACACGGTGGTGGGTCGTGCCGTCGTGGCCATCGACGCCGAGGTGGAGCTCGTGGATGTGCGCCTGGTGCCCTGGATCGACGGCAGCAGCGGCCCGGACCCGCTGCTGGTCTACCCGGAGCCCCCGGATGCGGCGAGCGCCGACACCATCGACCGGAGCGGGGGCGTCCTGGCCTCGGCGGCCCTGGGCAGCCGGCTCGTGCTCGAGGACTGCACCATCACCGGACTGGACGCGCGCCAGCTCGTGGGCGCGGTGGTGTTCGCCGAGGACGCGGGCACCGAGGTGCACATCCTCGAGGGCACCCGGTTCGAGGGCGTGGAGTCGCTGGCGGGGGCCATCGCGGCCCTGGACAGCGCCAGGATCGTCGTGGACGGCTCCGGCAGCGCCCAGCCTCTCTTCGCCGGGCTCACCGCGCCCTTCGGAGGGGCCCTCCACGCCAGCCGCCTGGCCACCATCGACATCCGGAGCGGCGTCTTCGACGACAACGGCCTGCGCGCCCAGGCCCTCGAGACCGCCGGGGGGCACATCCTCGCCACCGAGGGCAGCGAGGTCGCCATCTCGGGCGGCACCTTCCAGGATGGTCGGGCCACCATGGGGGGGGCCGTCGCCGTCTTCGACGGGCCGCTCCAGATCACCGGCGGCACCTTCCAGACCGGCACCGCCCGCGAGGGCGGCCTCCTCTACGTCGCCGAGACCGCCGAGTTCGGAGCCGGCCAGGTCAGCCTCTCGGGCATCACCCTCGAGGACGGGCGCCTGAGGCCCGACGGGGGCGATGACACCTGGGGCTCGGACGGCCTCCCCGAGCCCGAGGACGTGACGGTCCTGGGCGCCGGCGCCGCCTTCTGGGAGGTGCCCGTGACCATCGACGGGGTGACCTTCTCCGGCAATGGCGCGCTGGGAACCCCGGGCATGGGGGGAGGCCTGGCGGTGGTGGGCGGACCCGGACTCACCCTCATGAACACCCGCTTCGAGGGCAACCAGGCCCGTTTCGGCGCCGGCCTGGTCGTGGCGGGGACCACGGCGGACATCCGCGGCGGGCACTTCCGGGACAACGGCACCCGGGCCGTCACCGAGGCCGGCGGGGGGATCTTCGCCTACGAGGCCGATCTGGACATCCGCGACGCGCGCCTGGACCGCAACCAGGTCGGGCTCGGCAACAGCGAGGACCTGGGCTCCGGCGGTGGCATCGCCTGCGTGGGGTCCCGGGCCGGCTGCCAGCTCGTGCGCGTGGACATGAGCGGCAACAGCGCCCGCACCGGCGGCGGCCTGTGGGCGGTGGCCCCGTCCATCACCGTCCAGGGCGGGAGCTGGGAGAGCAATACCGCCATCGGGAACGGCGGCCACGTCTGGGTCGGCGCCGCCGAGGTGGAAGACGTGGACGTCCGGCCCGACCTGCGGATCGACGGCACCCTCCTCCGACGCGGCGCCGCCAACTGGGGTGGCGCCGTGTACGCGACCGCCCCCGGTCTGCTGACGATCCGGGATGCCACCCTCGAGAACAACGAGGCGACGGGCTTCGGCGGGGCGCTGGCCGTCAAGGACACCACCGCCGTGCTCGAGCGCCTCGCCCTGATGGACAACGACGCCACCGAGCAGGGCGGCGGCGTCTACGCCGTGAACAGCTCCTTCACCCTGGACGACAGCTGGATCTCGGGGAACACGGCCGCCCTGGGGGGTGGCGTCGCGCTCGTGGGCTACGGCGACTGGAGCCTGGACCGCAGCGTGTGGTGCGGCAACCAGGGCAGCGTGGGCGGATCCATGCTCCTGGCCGGACCGACCGAGGAGGGCGACCCCTCCCCGGTGAGCATCCGCAACAACCTGGTGGATGGGCAGGCCCTCACCCAGGCGGCGGTGGCGGTCGAGCGCAAGGCGGTGTCGCTGGCCCACAACAACCTGGTCCGCACCGAGGTGGCCCCCCTCGCCGTCGGCCAGGGCGCCCGGGTCGAGGCCCGGCGCAACCTCTTCGGCTTCCACGAGACCTCGCCCATGGTGGTGGTGCAGCAGGGCGGCGACCTCCTCCTCGAGGAGAACGCCTGGTGGGGCGGGGACGGCCCGGCCGAGGGCAACCTCGTGCGCAACGACGGCACCGGCGACGCCGATCCGCCCAGCAGCGCCATCCTCGTGGATCCCGAGCTGTGGGGGAACACCGAGGGGCGCAGCCTCTCCCCCCAATGCGAGCCCCTCGACCACCGACCCCGCCCCCTCTCGCCGCTGCTGCTGGACGGCTGGCCCGCCGCCTACGAGGACGCCATCGTCGGCCTCTACGGCGGACCCGACGCCGCCCGCGAGCTCTGGACCACCGACACCGACGTGGACCGGACCTCCTGGGTCTTCGACTGCGACGACGAGGACGACCTGGTGGGCCCCTGGCGCGAGCTCTACGAGGATCTCGACGGCGATGGTGTCGGTGGGGCTCCCCTCGCCGACGACCTCTGCACGTCGCCCGAGGGCTACGTCGAGGTCGGGGGCGACTGTGACGACCAGGACCCGGACCGGACCGCGGACTGTGCGGCGACGTGGGCCTTCTACGGCCAGACCTGCCAGACCGTCCCGGGCGGGGCCACCCTGCCGGGCCTGGTGCTGCTGGGCCTGCTGGGTCTCCGTCGACGCCGCTGACGGGGGCCTCTCCGTCCGTGCCGGCACCGTCACGGGGCGGTTCCCGGGTCGTGACCTGCACCTGCACGTCCGATGGGCTACAGGCGCGGTTCTGCCGGCCACCGAAGCCGGGAGGTCCCTCGCATGTCGATCCTGGCCGCCACCCACTCGGGGCCCTTCCACGCCGATGACGTCCTGGCGTTCGCCCTGATCCGGGTCTTCCACGACCCCCACGCCCGCATCCTCCGCACCCGCGATGCCGCGCGGATGAAGCAGGCCGACCTGGTCTTCGACGTGGGCGGCGCCTTCGACCCCCACGCCGGCCGCTTCGATCACCACCAGAGCAGCTACGAGGGGCCCCTCTCCTCGGCGGGCATGATCCTCGACTGGCTCGAGTCCCGCGGCGAGGTCGAGCCCGAGGTGGCCTCCCGCCTGCGCGCCGACGTGGTCGACTACGTGGACGCGGTGGACAACGGCCGGCTGGTCCCGGATCCGGCGGTCCCCTGCTTCGCCCGGATGGTCCAGGCCTTCACCCAAGGGCCCGACTGCCTCGATGCCTATGACCGCGCCTTCCTCCAGGCCGTGGACATGGCCTGCGGCTTCATCCGCGGGATCGCCGCCGGCGTCGAGCAGGTCCGCATCGCCCGCGAGGCCGTCCTCTCCGCCATGGACGAGGCCGTGGCCGAGCGCCGCGCGGTGGTCTTCCTCGACCGCTACTACGCCTGGAAGCCCGTGTACTACGCCCACGGCGGCGCCGAGCACCCCACCGACTTCGTGCTCTTCCCGGGCATGGAGGGCACCTGGCGGGTCCTGGCCATCGCCCCGCGCGAGGACAGCTTCGATCAGAAGCGCCCCCTCCCGGAATCCTGGGCGGGCCTGACCGGCTCCTCCCTCGAGGCGGCCACCGGCGTCAAGGGCAGCATCTTCTGCCACAAGAACCGCTTCATCGCCGTCTTCCGCACCCGCGACGCCGCCGTCGAGGCCCTGAAGCGCCACCGGCTCATGTGGCGGGACGGCCAGGTCCCCGCGGAGTGGGAGCGGGCCGCCGTCTGATCGGCCCCGGTGCCCCTGGCCGCGTTACCCGACCCCCATGCATGGGCGTCGACTCTCCCTGCTGGCCCTGGGGCTGGCCGTGGCCCTGGGCTGCGGCGGCGCCGGCCGCTGTGGGCGATCGGCTCCCCCGGAGCCCGTGGCCTCCGCGGGTGTCCCGGACGCCTCGCCGGAGGCCTCCGCCCCCCTCGCCACCGAGCCGCCCCCCGTCGCGGATCCCGCCTCCCCGACCGAGGCCGAGCTGGACGCCATCGTCGCGTTCCTGATCCCCCACGTCGAGGCGGCGGCCGGCGCCCGGTTCGAGACGGTCCCGCCGGCCCGACTCGCCACCCGCGAAGCCCTGGCCGACGTCCTCGAGACCGAGACCCGGGAGGTCATCGGCCGGATCTACGACGTGCCCGACTCCATGATCGAGGAGATGGCCCAGGGGGCCCGCGCCGGGGTGCCCGGCCTGCTCGGCAAGTACGCCACCTCCACGGGCGCGGTCTACCTGGAGCCCGCTAACACCCTGTCCAGCGCCCGGTCCCACCCCGAGCTGGGCGACGACGGCCCCATGGACGTCATCCTCCTCATCATGGCCCACGAGCTCACCCACGCCCTCCAGGATCAGGTGGCCGATCTGGAGGCCCGCTGGACGCGCCTGGAGGATCTGGACCACTTCGACGGGGCTCGGGGCATCACCGAGGGCCACGCCAACTGGGTCACCCTGCGGGTGGCGCGAGCCCTGGATCGGGAGGACGCGTTCTGGGCGCTCTCGGCGGGCCAGGGCTGGGGCCGCGACGGCCTCGAGAACCCGGGCGCCTTCACCGTGTGGATGCTCTACGGCCAGGGGATGGCCTTCTCCGAGCACCACGCCGCCGAGGGCGGCACCGACCGGCTCTGGGAGATCCTCCGGGCCCCGCCCCGCAGCACCACCATGCTGTTCCGCCCCGAGCGCTACGCCGCGCGCCTCGCCCGGCCGCGCGACCTGGCCGGGGTCCTCACCGGGGTGGAGCAGTCCCTCACCCGGACCACCTGGATGGTGGCCGACACCCACCTGGGCGAGGCCACGCTCCGCGAGGAGCTGGTGGGCCTGGACGCCGAGCGGGTCGACCGCACCCTCGCCGGCATCGACCAGGGCCATGAGCTCCGTCTCTCCCATGCCGGCGATGCCCGCTACGGGCCCCGGAGCGCCAGCATCCTGGTGGTCCGCTTCACCACCGCCCAGGCCGGGCGCGAGGTGGTCGATCTGCTCTCGGACGGCCTCGAGGCCCAGGCCGAGGCCCGCACGGCCCAGGAGGCCCGCCTGGCCGAGATGATCCCCGGCGGCACCGCGCGCCGGTGGGTGGTGGAGTCGCGCCCCTACGATCGCATCGAGGGCGACGCCGTCATCCGACGGGTGGTGGGCCCGGTGAGCGACAGCGGGGCCCGCCTCTCCCGCGAGGAATCCCAGGCCCTGTGGGTGGTCCGGGGCGAGCAGCTCGTCATGGTGCGGGTCTCCGGCTTCCGCCCCGGAAACCGCCTCGACAAGGCCGTGGATCAGATCTTCGAGCGCCTCGCCCAGGCCGGCCTGAACCCGGAGCCGGACACCGACGCCCCCTGAGCGGGGGGCGCTACCGGGCCGGGGCCGGAGCCTTCAGCGCGCCGAGGCGGCGGCGCAGCCACGAGGTCGCCTGCAGGTCCAGACCGTCCGCCCAGTCGGTGAGGGCCTGGAGCATGGCCGGGTCGGGGACCGCGGCGGCCTCCGCGCGGACCAACCCCACCACCAGACGGTCGAAGGGAAGCCCGGTGCCCTCGCTGATCCGGACGGCCTCGGCCAGGGCGGCGGCGGACGCCTCCTCCTCGCCGGCGTGGTGGGCCACGCGGGCCAGGGTGGCGAGGGAGGTGGCCCGCTCCCGCTCGAGGCGGGCCCCGGCGGAGGCCTCGGCGGCGGCGCGGGCATGGACCAGCGCCTCCTCGACCCGACCCAGGGCCAGGTCCACCTCGGCCCGATGCTCCAGGAGCCAGGAGCGCAGGAGCGGTCGGGCCCCGCTGGAGACGGCCTCGAGCGCCACGTCGATCTCGGCACCGGCCTGGATGGGGCGACCCCGGTGGAGGGCCAGGCGCCCCTGGAGCAGCCCCAGATAGGGCTCCTGGGCCGGGGAGCGATTGAGGGAGGTCGCCTCGTCGAGGGCGCTCGCCGCCTCGGGGAAGTGACCCTGGTCCACGAGCACCATCCCCAGGATGCCCAGGCTGATCGCCTCGGACCGCACCACCCCCACGTTGTGGGCCACCTGCACCGCCTGCTCCGAGAGACGGCGCGCCATGGCGCCCCGGCCCACGTTCCAGGCCGCGATGGCCAGGTTCTGGATCAGGGCGGCCCGGTCCCGCGGCAGCGCCCGCTCCAGATCCAGCTCCCGCAGGGCCTCGAGGCTCTCGCCCATCGAGGCGACATCGCCGAAGCGGCTGGACAGGGTGACCAGGACCCACGCCCGCTCCAGCGGGTCCCGGGCCCGGACGGCGTCGGTGAGTGCCTCGGCCAGGGCGTCCCTGGCCTCGTCGGGGCGGGCCAGATCCATCAGCGCCATTCCGCGCATCCGGCCGTGGCGAGCCCACAAGGAGGGGGAAGCCCCTCGGTGGAGGGTGGCCTCCAGGACCCCGACGGCCGCCTGGGCGTCCATCCGGTGGAGGTGGGCCATGCCCAGGGCGAGCCCCATGCGGGTCCGGACATCCACATCCTCGACCTGTGGCAGGACGCCCTCGCCGAGCGCCAGGGCCTCGTCCTGGAGACCCAGGCTGACCAGGAGGTCCAGCTCCCGCACCACCAGCGGCTCGGCGGTGCTGTCCAGGCGCTTCTGCGTCTCGCGCACCAGCCACAGGGCCCGGCGGGGGGCCCCGCCCTCCTCGAGGGCGTCGGCGGCCAGGACGGTGGCGCGGACGGCGGACGCGGGCTCGTCCAGGTGCCGGGCCGCCAGCACCAGCGATTCCTGCTCGGCAGGATGGGCCTCGAGGTGGTCGAAGACCCAGCGGGCACGGCGTACCAGGAAGGCCTCGCCGACCGGCTGCCAGTGACGGACCAGCCCCCCGACATGGGGGAGCACGCGAATCCGGCCTCCCGGGAGCTGCTGGACCACGCCGCGCTCACGGAGGGCCTGCACCGCGTCGTAGACCACTGGGGCTTCCACATCGAGCAGGTCCACCAAGGCATCCACCGGCGTCGGCGCCTCGCAGGCGGAGAGGGCCGCCAGGACCTGCCGCTCCCCCGGGCCCAGCTCGTCCCACAGCGGCCGCACGGTGGCGGAGAGGCTCCGGTGGCGCTCGGGACGGTCCGCCTCGTCGCTGCGCAGCATGTCCGGCTCGTGGAGGCGGGCCAGGAGCGTGCCGGGATCCACCGCCCCGAGTCGGGACGCGGCCAGCTCCAGGGCCAGGGGCAGCCCACTCACCGCCTGGACCAGGGCGCGGAGCTCGGCCCCGTCGGTCAGGTCGATCCCCCGCTCGCGGGCCCGGGCCAGGAGCAGCTCCAGGGCGGCGGGCACCTCGCCGCCGCCGTCCACCGCCAGCGGCTCCACCACGACCAGGTGCTCCCCCCGCTGCCCCAGGGGCGTGCGGGAGGTGAGGAGCAGCCTGAGGGAGGGCAACCCGTCGAGCCACCGCGGGATGAGCGCGCGCGCGGCCTCGAGGCCGTCCTCGGCATTGTCCAGCACCAGCGTGAGATCCTCCTCCGCCGCCATGGCGCTGACCAGCCGTTCGCCCAGATCGGGCCCGCTCAGGGGGATCCCCACCGCCCGGGCCACGCAGGCGATCCAGCGCTCTTCGTCGCTGTGGTCGAGCAGACCGCAGAAGCGGGCGGAGCCCGGGAGGATGCCGCCCCGCCGCGCCGCCTCCAGGGCGAGGCGGGTCTTGCCCACGCCGCCGGGACCGACCAGGGTCACCAGCCGGGCGCCGGCCCGGAAGATGTCGGCGAGCTCGACGAGCACGGCCTCCCGCCCGACGAAGGCGTCGCCCGGGGGGGATGGGACCGCGCCGTCCCCGGCAGGCACCGGCTCGCGCGCGGCGGCCTCCACGATGTCCAGCCGCCACCCCACGCCGAACACGGTCCGAAGGTTCACGGGGCGTCCGCTGGGTGGCTCGATCTTGCGCCGCAGCCGGCGGACCGCCGCCGAGACCGCCCGCGAGACCGTGGCCTCGGCGTAGCCCCAGACCTCGCGCTCCAGCTCCTCCGCGGCGATGGTCTCGCCGGGTCGGGCGGCCATGTACGAGAGGAGGCCCACCTCCTTGTCGGTCAGGGGGTGGGTCTCGCCGTCCTGCCGGCGGACCAGGCGCTCCGCCAGATCCACCTCGCAGCCTTGCAACACCAACAGGTCCGCTGTCATGACAACCGGCTCACAACCTGCACGCGCAAGATGCGCAGCGCATCGTAGCAAGCTGTCGCACCTTGTGGGCCCGTCCGTGTCCGGCCGTGCCGTACAGGGGAGCCTCTTTCCCGCGCGTCGGTCCCTTCGACGAGGCCCCCCAATCGCTGGAGGGGCCGTCGCGACTGGGAGAGGGCGCTCCAAGGGGGGCGCCGCCACCCTCGCGGCCTTCGCTACAGATAAGAGCGAGGGCGGCTACTCGGGGGGGGCCGCGGACTCCCGGGCCCCGGCCCGCGCCTGGACGGCGGCCGGCTGGTGCGAGACGACCACCGAGCGGGTCGAGACCACGCCCTCCACGTCGGTGGCCACCACCGAGAGGGTGTTCAGGCCGGGCTCGAGCACGATGTCGTCGATGCCGAAGGGGACGCTCGGGGCCGCCGGCCCGGTGGCGAGACCGACCTTGTCCTCGCCACGCCAGATGGTCACGTGGGCCACCCCATCGGCATCCCGCACCACCCCGGACAGGGAGACCCGGCCTCGGGGCTCGACGCTGTCGGGTCGCTGGCTGACCTCGATGACAGGAGGCTCGTGGCGGTCCCCGGACGCGCCGTCCTCCCCCCCGAACCGCACCGGCACCTCGTTCGCGAAGGTGTCGTAGAAGCCGGTGCGCATCACGGTGGCGTAGTCATAGGCGTCGGCGTCGCCCACCGAGAGCTCGAGCTCCCAGGGATCGCGCGCCTCGACCAGGGACACCCGGAAGCGGCCGGTCCAGGTGGCGCCGGGGGCCAGACGCCGGACGCAGCCCTCGCCCCACACCGGCGCCTTGCCGGCCTGGATCCGGGCCGCCGTCTCCTCGGCGGACTCTTCGGGCCCCGTGACCACGTTGCCTCCGTCCAGGCCCCCCACGCGGACCGGGCAGGGCGCGCCGTCGGTCGTGACCATGGGCCCGACATCGAGGGTGCCCCGGACGATGTCGAGGGCCTTCCGGGAGCGGTTGCGGATCCGGGCGAAGGCCTCGGCCGTGGGGCCGTCGCCGACGTTCTCCACGTCGAGCACGATCTCGACCTCCTCCCCCACCTCAGGGATGCCGTCGCCGTCGCCCGAGGCCGCGTCGTCCACCCGCCAGCGCCAGGCGAGCCGGGGCAGGTCGCGGCCCTCGACGGGCAGGTGGGTCTCCCAGGTCAGGAGCTCCAGGTCGTCCTGCCCGCGGAAGGTGAAGGTGAGGGGCGTGTCCTCGGTGGGGTAGCCCTCGGCCAGGGAGACGCGGTGGGCGAAGCCGCGCGTCTCGCCGGGGTCGATGCGGCCCAGGAAGAATTCGCGCCCATCCAGCACGTCGGAGCCGGACTCGCTGATGGCGACCACCCGGTGGAGGGGGGCGTCGCCGCGGTTGGTGACCCGCAGGCGCACCTCCTCGGTCTCGCCGGCACGCACCCGACCGTCCTCGCCCAGGTCCAGGCGGACCTCCAGATCCGCCGTGTCCACCGCCGGCCCGGCCGACCAGTCCACGTCGAGCCGGGCGAAGGCGGCCTGGAGGTCGCGCTCCCCCTGGCGGCGGTAGCTGTCGACCACCGCCGCGCCAGCCGCCAGCACGTCATCGCGCCGGTGGCGCCCGCCGGCGGCCATGAGCACGTCGCGGGCGAAGCGGACCTCCGGGTCGCGCCGCAGGTAGGCCAGGCTCGAGTCCTGCCGCCGCAGGTCCTCGGGGCGCAGGTAGCGCAGGCTCCAGACCGGCTTCTCCTCGCGGGTGGGCTGGCGCTCGAGGGCCGCGTCGAAGTCGGCCTCGCGGCGGACCCGCTCGCGCCAGTACAGCAGCGCCGTGTCCGGGTCGTCGGCGTCGCTCCCCTCGTGGACGACGGCCGGGACCAGCTCGAAGTCCGCCGGGATGCCCACCGCCTGGATGCTCTTGTTCCCCGGGGTGTAGTACTGGGCGATGGTGAGCTTCAGCTTGGAGCCGTCGAAGTAGTTGTCCAGGTTCTGGACGCTGCCCTTCCCGAAGCTGCGCTCCCCGATGATCACCGCCCGGTGGTTGTTGCGCAGGGCGCCGGCCACGATCTCCGAGGCCGAGGCCGAGGAGGCGTCGATGAGCACCGCCAGCGGGTAGCGGGGCTCGGTGCGGGGCGCCTCGGCCTCCTCGTGATCGTCCACCTTGCCGCGGCGCATGGTGCTGACGATGACCCCGTCCTCGAGGAAGGTGTCGGCCACCGCCACGGCCTGGTTCAGGTAGCCCCCCGGGTTGCCCCGCAGGTCCAGGATCAGCCCCTTGAGGCGCCCGCCGGCGACCTGGCGGGCCAGCCGGGAGAGGGTGGCCTCGAGATCGGCGGCCACGTTGGCGTGGAAGGCCGGGACCACCACCAGCCCCACCCCGCCATCGAGGACCTCGCCCTCGACCGGGTTCATCTTGATGCGGTCCCGCACGATGGTCACGTCGAGGGGGTCGGCCTGGTTCTCCCGCTCCACGGTGATCACCACCGGGCTGCCCACCGGCCCGCGGAGCCGATCCACCGCCTCGTCCAGGCCCATGTTGATGGTGGACTCCCCGTCGATCCGGACGATCCGGTCGCCCGAGCGCAGCCCCGCCCGCGCCGCCGGCGTGTCGGGCATCGGGTACTCGATGGTGAGCCGGCCCTTTCGATCGAGGATGGAGATGCCGAGCCCGCCGAACTCGCCCGAGTTCTCCAGATCCATCTCCTCGCTGTCCTCGGGGGGCAGGAGGCGCGAGTGGGGATCCAGCGTGTCGAGCATGCCGTTGACCAGGGCGTACTCGATGGCCGCCCGCGGGTCCTCCGAGCCCTGGACCCGCACGTCGTCCGGGTCCACGTGCTCGTCCACCACCTCGATGACGGTCTGGAGGGCCTTGCGCAGGTCGGCCGGATCCTCGAGGGGGGGGATCTCGCGCTGGACGGGCTGGGGTCCCACCTGGAGGTGGACGATGGCGCTGTCCTGGGCGCGGCGGGCCAGCACGGTGGGCACCCGGCGCTCCATGGCGTCGAGGGCCCCGTCGAACATGGCCTCCAGGTCGATGCGGCCCGGATCCACGTACTCGACCTCGATCTGATCCAGCGTCTTGCCCACCAGCTCGAGGCGGGTGAGGTCGTAGCGGCTCGAGAAGCCGAGGCTCCGGACCGGCGCGTCCAGGATGGAGGCGGTCCGGAAGGACCCACCATCGTGGTCGGCCAGGAGCACGCCCAGCAGGCTGACCGCCGTGGCGAGCCCGAACAGGGCCAGGGACTGGACGAAGGGCTTCATGCCGCCTCCGCGGGGGGGAGGGAGCGCACCCTGCCCTCCGTGAAGGGTAGGAGCCCCCGGAGAGGCCGTCAACCAGCCCGTGAGCGCCCCCACCGACCATGTCGGAGCGAGACGGACCGCGACGGGTGACGACAACCTTGCAGGGCACCCGAGAGGTCGGTCCCCACGGGGCCGGTCGGGGCCGGGCGGCGGTGGTTGCGGCCGGTCGCCCCCGTTACAATCGCCTTCTCCGGTGCCCTCCCCGCCCTCGCCCTCCCCCACCCCAGCGGCGTCCTCCATGCCCCTCAAGCTCACGTGTCCGAACTGCGGGCAGCCCACCCGGGTGGGCGAGCCCTACCCGCTTCCCGGGTCCGAGGTGCAGTGCACGAGCTGCGCCACCCTCATGTCCGTGTCCTACTCCGAGGGCGTCATGCAGGCGCTCCGGGACCGGGGCAAGCGCTTCGCCTATCCGGATGCCCCGATCTCCAGCGCCCTCGCCAGCGCCCCCGCCAGCGCCCCCTCCCAGGCCAGCCGGCGTTCGGGCCCCA
>CAZPJM010000069.1:0-19114 GCA_964586865.1 uncultured Enterobacteriaceae bacterium | reverse complement strand
TACGCGGCCCGTCGGCCCCCGGGCCCGGCGGGCCCGCCAGAGGAGCATCATGGACTACGACCTCGTGGTGATCGGAGCCGGCTCGGGGGGCACCCGCGCCGCCCGGATCGCCGGCCAGCTCGGCGCCAGGGTCGCCGTGGTGGAGGCCAGCCGGCTCGGCGGCACCTGCGTCAACCTGGGGTGCGTCCCGAAGAAGCTCTACATGGTGGCCTCGCGCTACCCGGCCCACGTCGCCGATGCCCGCGGCATGGGCTGGGACGTGTCCGATCCGGTGCTGGACTGGCCCCGCATGCGCGATGGGATCCTCGCCGAGGTCACGCGCCTCAACGGCATCTATGGCCGCCTCCTCGAGGGCGCCGGGGTCGAGATCGTCCGCGGCTTCGGCACCTTGGTGGACCCCCACACCATCGCGGTGGGCGAGCGCCGCCTCCGGGCGGACCGGATCCTGCTGGCCACCGGCGGCAAGCCGTGGGTCCCGCCCTTCCTGGGCCACGAGCTCTGCCTGGTCTCCGACGACCTCTTCACCCTGGAGCGACTCCCCGAGCACCTGGTGGTCCTGGGCGGGGGCTACATCGGGGTCGAGTTCGCCACCATCTTCCAGGGGTGCGGCGCCCGCGTCACCCTGGTCAACCGGACCGCCGACGTGCTCACCGCCTTCGACCACGACGTCCGGGAGCACCTCCAGCAGGAGCTCACGCGCCAGGGGATCACCCTGCACCTGGGGCGCACCGTCGAGGGCGTCGAGGCCCGGGGTGCCGCCCGATGCATGACCCTCGACGACGGCACCCGCATCGAGGCCGATGCCGTCCTGGCCGCCACCGGCCGCTCCCCCAACACCGAAGGCCTCGGGCTCGACCGGGTCGGCGTGGCCACCGACGACTGGGGCCACATCCAGGTGGACGACGACTACGCCACCTCGGTCCCCCACATCTTCGCCATCGGAGACGTGACGGGGGGCGTCACCCTCACCCCGGTGGCCATCCGCGAGGGCCACTGGCTGGCCCGGCGCTGGTTCAGCGACGACCCCCTCCCCCAGGTCGAGCACGACGCCGTCCCCACCGCCGTCTTCGCCCGGCCCAACGTGGGCACCGTGGGCCTGTCCGAGCGCGACGCCCTGGCCCGTGGCCACCGGGTGCGGATCTACCGCGGCGACTTCCGCGGCCTGGCCAACATGGTCTCGGGTCGCGAGGAGCGGACCCTGGTGAAGCTCGTCGTGGACGATCCCACCGACCGGGTCCTGGGGCTGCACGTGGTCGGCCACGAGGCGGGCGAGGTGGTCCAGGGCTTCGCCGTGGCCCTGAAGGTCGGAGCGACCAAGGCCGACTTCGACCGGACCATCGGGGTCCACCCCACCTGGGCCGAGGAGCTGGTCACCCTGCGGGCCCCGGTCCGGGTGGTGGACCCGCCCGAGCCCGGCTGACTCAGCCCGCCGAGGCCCCGGCGACCAGGTTGGCCGGCACCGCCACGTCCATCTTCGCCGGATCCGAGAGGTCGAGCCCCTCCATGATGGCCACGAACCCGGCCTCGGAGCGGCCTCCGCCAAGGCGCGGGTTCCACACCTTCTCCTCGCCGACGGTGGTGACGGTGTGGCCCTTGTAGTCGTGACCCGGGTAGAGCAGCGTGGCGTCGGGGAGGGTGAAGATCTGCGCGTGCACGGAGCGGTACAGGGTGGCCGCGTCGCCGCCCTGGAAGTCCGTGCGGCCACAGCCCCGCACGAAGAGGGTGTCGCCCGTGAAGGCCATGCCCTGCTCGGCCAGGACGTAGGTGGTGCCGCCCACCGTGTGACCCGGGGTGGGACGCACCTCGAGCACGAAGCGTCCGAAGGCCACCGTGTCGCCCTCGCCCACCTCCACATCGGCCCCGGTCACGCCGGCGGCGCGCGGCACGATCACCTGGCTGCCCAGGCGCTCCCGGAGCACGGCGGCGGCGGTGATGTGGTCGGCGTGGACGTGGGTCTCGAGGGTCGCGACCAGCTCCAGGCCGAGCTGCTCGAGCAGGGTGGTGTCGCGCTCGACCTGCTCCAGGACCGGGTCCAGCAGCACCGCCTCACCCGTGTCGGGATCGGCCAGCAGGTAGGTGAAGGTCGAGGACGCCGCGTCGAAGAGCTGTCGGAAGATCATGGCGGACTCCAGGCAGGGCGGGGGTACGGGCCAGGGCGGTCACTTGGCGGCGCGGCTCTCGGCCGAGGGCGTCGCCACCTCGGAGCCACGGGCGCGGGCGATCCAGCCCTCGACAACGTTCATCCCCACCATACCGGCGATCATGGCCCCGACGAACCACAGCACGGTCGGCGCGCCCGAGGCCAGGCTCACGATGCCGGGCCCGGGGCAGAAGCCGGCCAGGCCCCAGCCCATGCCGAACAGGGCGGCGCCGCCCAGGAGCCGGGGATCCACGTCGCGCCGGGTGGGGATGCCGAAGCCCCCCTCGAAGAGCGGGCTCGGCATGCGCCGGACGAGCCGGTAGGCCACGAGGTGGACCAGGATGGCCCCGCCCATGACGAAGGCCAGGGCGGGCTTCCAGTCCCCCGTCACGTCGAGGAAGCCGACCACCTCGGCGGGCCGGGTCATGCCGGAGATCCCGAGACCCAGCGCGAAGACGAAGCCCGCGCCGAACACGGCGAGCAGGCGGAGGCGATCACGGGTGGCGGCGCTCAAATCGCACCCCCGAAGAACTGGGTGACGACGAAGGCCATGGCCGCCCCGGTGCCCATGAAGGTCAGGGTGGCCACCAGGGAGCGGGGCGAGAAGCGGGACAGGCCACACACGCCATGACCCGAGGTGCAGCCATTGCCCAGGCGGACGCCGACGCCCACGAGCAGGCCGGCGGCGATGACCGCGCCCACCGAGCGGTCGATGCCGATGGTGAAGAAGCCGGGGTCGAGGGCGAAGAGCACGGCGCCGCCGGTGAGCAGGCCCAGGACGAAGAGCAGGCGCCAGTCGAGGTCGCCGGCGGGGAGCTTCAGGGCCCCGCCGACGATGCCGCTGATGCCGGCGATCCGGCCGTTGAGGAGCAGCATCATCGAAGCGGACAGGCCGATGAGGCCGCCGCCGGCCAGGGCGAGGAGGTAGGGGGTCAGGTCCATCGGGAGGTCTCCAGAAGGAACGTGAGAGGGGCCCCACAAGGGAGGCAGGTGCTGCACGGGAGAGCAAGGCCTGTGCCACCCGTCCGGAACGGTCAAGGCCGCTCTCTCGGCGGCACCGTTCACCATGAACCATTTCACGAAATGGGTCCGGCGGCATTCCTGAAACCCTGAAACGGTGCCAGGGGCCACCGCCGCGCCCGGCCCACCGGTCCCCTTGTCCCGCCCCGTCGCCCCTGCGACCCTGGGGGGGTCGTGGAGGCCCCATGTCCCGCTCCCCTGCCCTGCCCGTCGTCTTCGCCCTCGGCTGCCTGGCCGGGGCCCTCTCCCTCGGGCCCGGACCCGTCTCCCAGGCCTCCGCCACCGAGGCCGTGGATCCTCCCGGTGTCCAGACCGCCGCCAGCCGGGTGCGGCTGCAGGCTTCCCACGGCAAGGCCCGGGTGCTTCCCCTGGCGAGCGGTCGCAAGGCCTGGCTCGGCATCCTCGAGCTCGACGGGGGGGTGGCCGTCCCCGAGCACGCCGACGCCACCGAGGAGTTCATCCACGTGCTCGAGGGCCGAGGCACCATCACCGTGGACGGCACCCGCCGGGCCGTGGGTCCCGGCGACACGGTCTACATGCCGGCCGGGGCCACCGTCTCGTACCAGAACGGCGAGACCCCGCTGAAGGCCGTGCAGGTCTTCGCAGGGCCCGAGCCCGCGTCCAAGTACGCGACCTGGACGCCCATGACCGAGTGATGGCAGGTCGATGGGTCTCGAGGGCCTTCCATGGCTAGCCCAGCCCGTGCTTCTTCCGCTTCCGCCAGAAGGTGGGCCGGCTCATCCCCAGCAGGTCGGCGGCCTCGCCGATGTGGCCCTCGGTGCGCTCCAGCGCCTCGAGGATGAGGGCCTTCTCGTCGACGGGGGCATCGGCGGCGCGGGCCCGGCGGGCCAGCCGGCCGGGCTCCCGGAACTCGGGGGGCAGGTGCGCCGGTTCGATGACCGGGCCGCGGCCCACCGCCAGGGCGTATTCCACCACGTTGATCAGCTCGCGCACGTTGCCGGGCCAGGCGTGGTCCAGCAGGGCCCGCATGGCCTCGGGGGCGACCTCGGTGATGCGTCGGGCGCCCTGGCCGGCACGCTTCTCGAGGAAGTGCCACAGCAGCACCTCCACGTCGCCCACCCGATCCTTGAGGGGGGGCAGGTAGAGGGGGATGACGCGGAGGCGGTACATGAGGTCCTCGCGGAAGCGGCCGGCCTCGACCTCGGCGCGGAGGCTGCGGTGGGTGGCGGCCACGATGCGCACGTCGACCTGGACGCTCCGGGTGCCTCCCACCGGCACGAAGCTCTGCTCCTGGAGGACCCGCAGCAGCTTGGCCTGGAGCTCGACGGGCAGCTCGGCCACCTCGTCCAGGAAGAGGGTGCCGCCGTTGGCGCGGGCGAACACGCCCGGCCGATCCCGGACCGCGCCGGTGAAGGCGCCGCGCACGTGACCGAACAGCTCGCTCTCGAGGAGGCCCGAGGAGAGGGCGGCGCAGTTGATGGCCACGAAGGGCCCGTCGCGGCGGTGGCTCTCCAGGTGGAGCGCCCCGGCCACCAGCTCCTTGCCGGTGCCCGACTCGCCACGGATGAGCACCGTGCCCTCGGTCTCGGCCACGTGCCGGATGGTCTCGAACATCTCACGGACCTGGGGGTCCACCGAGACGATGCCGTGGAAGACGGCGGGCTCCCGGGTGGGCTTGCGCCTGGGGCCCGGCCGGGCCGCCACGGGGCCGTCCCCGGGCCGGAGGATCTCGATCCCCCCCAGGAACGTCCCCCCGGCGTCGTAGAAGGCCTTGCCGGTCTTGCGGACGGGGATCTCGCTGCCGTCGCGCCCGAACAGGGTGATGGGCACGTCGTGCACCTCGCCGTGGCGGGCGATGCCGCAGGCCTGGATGCACGAGACGCACCGGTTGGTCTTCAGGCAGTGCTCGCCGACGGCCTCCTCGGCGGCGTAGCCCAGGAGGCGCTCGGCGCCGTCGCTCCAGTGCAGCACCGTCCGCTCGGCGTCCACCACGAAGAAGGCCGCCTCGGGGGAGAGCCGCCCGAAGGCCTCGAGGAGGGGGCCCGCCCCCACCCGCTGGACCCAGTCCGTCAGGTCCTTCCTCGTCTTCCCGGCCACCGTGCGCCTCCGTTCCCGAGCATTTCATCTGAAACATAGCGCGTCCGGGCGGCCGAGCCACACTCCATGGAGGCCGTGAGCCACCGCACCAGCGCCGACAACCCGAACGCGGGGAGACTGGCCGCGGACCGCGGTGCGTGGCACGATCCGGCCGGAGGTCGAGTGTCGCAACGCCCCCTGGATCTGGCGCCTGGCCGCGCCGAGGCCTTCCCGCCGGCGCGGGCCATCCACCCGACCGCCGACGGGCTGGTGGCCCTCGGCGGCGACCTCTCGCCCCAGACCCTCCTCGAGGCCTATCGCAAGGGGATCTTTCCGTGGGAGGGCGATGATCCCGTCCCCTGGTTCTCGCCCGACCCTCGCTGCATCCTGCGTCCGGGCGACTTCCACCGGAGCCGCTCCATGCGCAAGCTCGACCGACGCGGCGCCTTCCGGGTGACCGCCGACCTGCGCTTCCGCGAGGTCATGCGCTCCTGCGCCTCCATCCACCGCCCCGGCCAGCGGGGGACCTGGATCTCGGACCGCATGGTCGAGGCCTACGACACCCTCTACGCCATGGGGATCGGGCACAGCGTCGAGGTCTGGGAGGGCGACCGCATCGTGGGCGGCCTCTACGGGCTGGCCATCGGCCGGGCCTTCTTCGGCGAGTCCATGTTCAGCCAGGCGAGCAACGCCTCCAAGTTCGCCTTGATGCGGCTGTGCCGGACGCTGGACCGGTGGGGCTTCCACTTCGTCGACTGCCAGCAGCACACCCCCCACCTGGAGTCCCTGGGCGCGGTCACCGTGCCGCGCCTGGACTACCTGGACCTGCTCGACGAGGCCCTTGCGGCGCCGGACCAGTGGAACCCCGACGGGGCGGCCCTGCTCGTCCTGTAGACCCGGGCCCTGGCAGCCCGTCGGCCCAAGGCGGCTACCGGCACTCGCCCTGGTCGCAGATGCCGCTGGCGCAGGCCGCGTCCAGGGTGCAGGCCGCCTCGGCCGCGAGGGTGCCCTCGACCACGGCCGCGCAGGGGTCGTCCTCGGCCACCGACCAGAGCCCGTCGCAGGCCACCTGGGCCACCCGCTCCTCGCAGGCCCTGGCCGCATCCGGGTCGTAGCGGAGAGCCCCCGCCTCTTCTGCCGCGTCCCACGCGCCCTCGAGCGCCGGGTCGGGCCCCACCCGCTCGAGGCAGGTCGCCTCGGTGGTCCCGTACAGCTCGGCGAAGTCGAAGGCGGCCTCGTCGGGGAAGGTGTCCCGGCAGCCCAGCGCCCGCTCGCAGATCGCCTCGGCGAGGGTGGTGCGGGCCTGGAAGGCCGAGCCGAAGCTGCCGCACGCCACCCACGCGAGGGGGAGGAGCACCGCGGTTCGAAGCGGGAGCGAGGCGGAGGGCACGGGGGAGCGCGGCATGGGACACCCGGGGCGGCACCCCGTCTACCCGATCCGGGCCCGGGGCGCCGGTGGGCGCGGAGCCTACTCGGCGGCGGGGGCGGGCAGGATCAGCTCGTCCACCACCGCCCCGTCCACGTCCAGCCGGGTGAGGGTCAGCCCGCCGTCGGGCGCGATGTCCAGGCGGGTGAAGCCATGGGTGGCCGAGACCGCCTGCCGCAGGGCCGGCACCTCGGGCTCGTCGCGGAACGCCGGGTCGGACAAGGTGCCGCCGCCCGCCCCGTCCGAAACGTAGGCGATCCCGTCCACCTCGAAGCGCTCGTAGAGCTGCCCGTGCCCGCTCACCACCAGCCGGACCCCCAGCTCCAGCAGGTCGTCGTGGAGCGCCTCGCGGAGGGGGTAGGCCGGCCGCTGCTCGGCCAGGCTGTACGGGCCCTGGTGCAGCACCACCACCACCTGGGAGAGGTCGTCCGAGAGGGCGGCCGCGCGGGCCTCCTCCTCCAGGTAGTCCCGCTGCAGGCTCCCCGCCTCGCCCAGCCGGTCGTCCCGCGTGTCGAGCACCACGAAGCGGACGCCCCCCACATCCACGCTGGTGGCCCCGCCGCGCGCCCCCGGACGCCCCTGCCCGCCGAAGAGCCGCTCGAAGAGCTCCTCGTCCTCCGAGGCGCCGTCCGCCTCCTGATCGTCCCGATCCCCCGGCGCCACGTGCAGGAGGGCGGTGGCGGTGAGGGGGACCAGGTCGTGCATCAGCCCGGCCCAGGTCGACGATGGATCGTCCGTGTCCTGCACGTCGCCGGTGAGGAAGGCCAGGTCCGGGGCCTCCTCGGCGGCCCGGGCGAAGACGTCGGCCTGCACCGGGGGCGCCGGACTTCCCACGAAGACCACCCGAGCCCCGCCGCCCCGGGCCGGCGGTGGGGCCACCGTGCCGGTCCAGGTGGTCTCGGGCCCGGTCAGGACCTCGAACGTCACGGGCTGCCCGGGCGTCAGCTCCAGCCAGGACTCCTCGTGCCGCACGTGCTCGCCCGCCAGGTCCGGGTGGGCCAGGTCGGCGGCCGGATCGGGCGGATGGGCCCAGCTTCGGTCCTGGCGCGTCGCCTCCGGCGTCGTCACCCGGGCGCAGGCCTCCCCGGCCCGCAGCGCGCCCACCGGCACCTCCACCACCTCGCGCGTCTCCAGCCGGAGGCGGATGTGGTTTCTGTGGGCCTGGACGAAGGGCGGCACCGTCACCGTGAACGGGTCCAGCGGCGCCCGGGGCCCCACGCACGGCCCCTGCTGGGTGTCCGGCGTGCACGCGGCCAGGAGCGGGATCAGGAGCAGCGGTCGCACATCACCTCCGGGGGGAGGATAGCGCCCCCGCGGGGGGTTCGGCGCTGCCCGCCGACGCCGCGGCCCCTCAGCGGCCCCCGATCCGCCCGCTCCAGACCGCCTCGCCGCCCGCCCCATCGGCGCCGACCAGGAAGACGTCGGCCTCGGCGGTGGGGTCGTCCTCGGGTGGCACCCAGATGAGGTTGCCCACCCCGTCCGTCTCGCCGGGCTCGGGCAGGACCGCCGTGGCGATGACGTCGAAGCCGCCCGCGGTGGCGAAGCCGTAGACGACGGGCCCGGGCGGCGGCAGCACGGTGGCGTCGTCGCGGTAGGTGACGTCGAGAGCGAGGCGGCCCTCGGGGAGGTCCATGCCCTCCTCGGGAGGCGGGGCGGGACCGACGACCACCGAGAGGCGCGGGTGGGCATTGCGCTCGGAGACGGGACGGTCGACCAGCGGCAGGGGTCGGGAGGCCAGGCTGATCCCCGCGAGGGGGAGGTCCTGGAGCAGGAGGGAGGGATCGGCCAGGAGCTCGCCGAGGGAGGGATCGGCCTCGCCGGGGTCGGCCGCCCGCAGCCGCTCGATGACGGGGCAGGCCCCCTGGGGGCAGGCCAGGGTCCACAGGGTGCTCTCGAGGGTCCCACCCGGGGGGACGGGGGCCTCGTCCCAGGCGGTCAGGCGGGTCCGCCACGGTCGGAGCGAATCCGCCTCGCCCGAGACGGCGATCCACTGCCCCACCGGATCCTGGGCCTCGGCGCAGGGGGTGCCGGGGGGCCCGAGGGCGGTGCAGCTCCACACCGCCACGTCCACGGGCGCGCCGGAGGGCTCCACCACCCACACGGACAGCCCGTAGGACTCGCCCGGCCCGACGTCGGGAGAGTCGCCGGCCGCCCCCGTCGGGATGGTGGCCACCACCCGGAGCTCGTCGATCCGGGTCTCCTCGGCCACCGGGCCGCAGGCCGCCGCCGCCACCAGCAGGACCAGCCGCCTCACCAGTCCGCCCGGACGCCGAAGATGGGCAGCGGTGGCAGGCCGTTGGTCGGGGACTCCTCGCGGTAGTCGTAGGTCCACCCCATCACCTCGACGTTCTGCCGCGGGGTGAGGTTCTGCAGGTCCAGGTACAGGGCGAGGGTCCACCGATCGAAGGTCCATTCCTTGTCCATCCGCACATCGAGGGCGAAGAAGGCGGGCAGGCGGGCGGAGTCGCGCTCCCCGTACACCGGGACGAAGGAGCGGCTGGCGTGGTCGTAGTAGCGGTTGACCACCGGCGTGTAGGGGTTGCCGCTGCTGTAGCGGACCCGCGCCCCGAGGCGCCAGCCCCGGGGCAGCTCGTAGGAGCCGAGGGCATTGACGACCAGGGGCTGGTCGAAGGCGAACAGCCCCTCCTTGCCGCTGCGGTCGATGCGCACCGAGCGGGAGAGGGTGGCCGAGGCCAGCACGGTGAGGCGGCGGCTGCGGGCCCGGAACACGGCCTCGAGCCCGGCCACCCGGCCCCGCCCCGCATTGGACCAGTCGCCCGTGTCGAACGGGCCCACCGGGGGGGGCCCGGTGAAGAAGCGGAAGGCGTCCTCCCGGCCCACGATGGTGTTCCCGAGCCAGTTGTAGAAGCGGTTCACCTCGATGGAGGCGTCGGGGCCGAGCTGCTGGACCAGGCCGATGGAGGTCTGGGCCGACCAGGTGTCGGAGAGGCCCGGCACCCCGCCGCCGCCGGCGAGGACCTGACGGGGGAGCGGGGGCTGGCCGAAGCGGCCCACCGACAGCTTGAGGCGGGTGGAGGGCCCGAGCCGGGCGGTGCCGGCGAAGCGGGGGTCGATCCAGAACAGCCGCTGCTCGCCCAGGATCTGGGCGTCGGCCCGGATCCCCTGGGTGAGGGTGAAGCGGCCGATCCGGGCGGTGCCCTCGGCGTAGAGGGCGGGGCGGACCCGCCAGCCCTGGTCGGACTCGGCGGGGCGGTCCCCGAAGCCGGGCACATCGTAGAGGAAGCGCACCCGGTCGGTGCGGGCATCCAGGCCGAAGCGGGCCCCCAGGCCGCCGTCCTCGGGGGGCGGGCGGTAGATCTCCTGCCGGACATCGATGGCCCACTCCTTCTCGAAGGCCTCCCCCACCCCGCCGAACTCGAAGGTCTGGGCGGTGGGGCCGAGCCCGAGGGCGCTCTCGCTCCTCCAGCCGCCGCCGAGGGGCTGGACGAAGCGGGCCCGCAGGCGGCTGAAGCCCTGGGTGAGCCCGATCTGGGCCGGTCCATCGCTGTCCTCGCCGTCCTCGGCCTGCTCGATGATGCGAAAGCCATCGTCCGAGAGCAGGAAGAGCACGTCGAGGGTGCCGTTGGACGGGGTGCGGTGCAGGAGCCGGGCCTGCAGGTCGTAGTAGCGGGGGGCCCGGATGTTGACGCCGTCGATGCCCCCCAGGATGGGGTTGAGGATGGCGTCCGCGTAGGAGCGCCGACCCGAGACGGTCAGGGCGGTCCGCTCGGAGATCCGCTGCTCGACGAACACGGCGCTCTGGAACAGGTCCACCGAGAGGTAGCCCCGCGAGCGCTCGGGGAGCTCGTCGGTGGTGCGGATGTCGATGGTCCCGCCGATGACCCGGCCGTAGCGGACGCCGTAGTTGCCGGGCAGGAAGGCCACCTCCTCGATGACGTCGGACGGCAGCACGGTGGCCAGCCCCCCGAAGTGGAAGGCCAGCGGGATGGCGATGCCGTCGACGTAGTAGGCCGAGTCCTCGGGGGCGGTGCCCCGGACGATGAGCTGGCCGATCCCGAGGGGCGGTCGGGCGATGCCGGGCAGGTTCTGGATGGCCTTGACCACATCGCCGTTGGAGCCCGGCAGGTAGCGGAGCGTCTCGGCATCCAGGGTGCGCTCTGTGATCTCGGGCTCGACGGCCCGCCCCACCACCTCGATGGTCTCCGAGGCGGCCTCGGCCTCCCAGGGGCGGGTCTCGACGACGAAGATGTCGAGCTCGCTCACCTTGCCCGCCACCAGGTCGACGCGGGCCTCGGCCGGCTCCAGCCCCGGGCCGGTGACCACCACCTGCCACGCGCCGTCGGGAAGGTCGGCGACGGCGAAGGTCCCGTCGGGCTCGGCCCGGAGAGCCCGGGTGGCCCCGTCGGGGCCGGTGAGGCCGATGCGCACATTGCCGAGCGGCTCGCGGGTGCCCGCCTTCCGGACCCGGCCCCGCACCCGCACCGCGGGGGCGGCGTCGACGGTGAAGCTGTACGCGAACTGGATGCGTGCCGGCTGGGGGCGACCCCGATCGTCCCGGGCCGGGGTGAAGCGCCAGTCGGGGGCCACCGCCAGGACCGCCTCGTCGAAGCCCTCCCCCACCGGATCGTCCACCGTGGCCTCCACCACCCGGCCCTCCTCGTCCAGCTCCAGCGTGACCACCACCTCGGCGCCACGGCCCGCTTCCAGGGGCCCGGGCGGGTGGACGGCCCGGGTGATGCGCACCGGCCGGGGGAGGGCCGGACCCTCGGCCGGCGGATCCTCCGGCGCCGTGGGCTCCGCGGGAGGTGGGGAGGGCTCGGCGGCCGCCTCCCCGGGCCCTCCCGGCTCTTCGGGCCCTCCCGGCTCTTCGGGCCCTCCCGGCTCTTCGGGCCCTCCCGTGTCGGGATCCGGCTCGTCGGTGGCGACGGCCTGACCAAGGGACCACAGGAGCAGCAGGAGGGGCATGGGCTTCCACGGGTGGGCGCTCGGACCATCGTCCGGCAGGGCCGGCTCGGCGAGTGCGGCAGCGTACGATCTCACGTGAGATAGAAAATCGTCACCCCACGGGTCGGTCTGGACGCCGCACCCGATCGGCCATCCGGATACAGGGTCGGCTTCCCCGCGAGGCAGGACATGCGCACGCCGGTCACCGTGGTCACGGGCTTCCTGGGCGTCGGCAAGACCACCCTCATCCGCCACCTGCTGGCGTCGCACGGCACCGACGAGCGCTGGGCCGTGCTGGTGAACGAGTTCGGCGAGGTGGGGATCGACGGCGCCATCCTGGGCGGTGAGTCCCTGTCCGTCCGCGAGATCCCCGGCGGCTGCATCTGCTGCTCGGCGGGCCTGGCCCTCCAGACCGCCCTCGTCCGGCTGCTGCGGGAGGTCGCCCCGACCCGCCTGCTCATCGAGCCCACCGGGCTGGCCCACCCGGCCTCGGTCCTGGACACGCTGCGCCAGCCCGGCATCGACGAGGCGGTCGTCCCCCGCGCCACCCTCACCCTGGTGGATCCGCGCCACCTCTCCCGGCCCCGGATCCGGGACAGCGCCACCTGGCAGGACCAGGTGACCGTGGCCGACGTGCTGGTGGCCACCAAGACCGACCTCTGCGCCCCCGAGGATCTGGACGCCTTCCGGGCCTTCGCCGCCGCCCGGTGGCCGCCCCCGGTGGCGGTGGCCGAGGTGGTCGAGGGCGCCCTCGACCCGCGCTTCCTCGACCTGGACCCGGGCCCGCCGCGCCCCCTCCGCCGCGAGGGGCACGTCCACGAGCACGGAGCGCCCACCGCCCTCGACGGCCCGGGTCGCGCCGCCCACGTCACCGCCGACGCGGCCACCTGTGGCTGGATCTGGCCCTACGAGCGCGTGTGGGACCGGCTGGCCCTCCGCGAGGCCCTCCAGGAGCTCGTCGTGCCCGGCGGCCCCCTCCCGGTGGGGCTCCTCCGCCTCAAGGGCCTGTTCCGCACCCCCCGCGCCACCCTGCTGGTCCAGGCCGACACCGAGCAGATCCGCATGGAGCCCATCGGGTGGCGGCGCGACAGCCGGGTCGAGATCATCGCCCCGCCCGAGCCCCGCCCCGACTGGGACGCGGTCGAGGCCCGGCTCGAGCAGGCCCTCCGGCAGGGGGCGCCCTGACCCCGTCCGTCACCGGAGGGTCGATGGATCGTCCCGGGCCGACACCGGCCTGCCACGCCCCACCGCCGTAGCGAACGCTACCCTCTCCCCGCCCGTCGGAGGCCCCGTTGAACACCGTCGTCATGATCCTCGCCGGGGGCAAGGGCTCCCGCCTCGGCCCGCTCACCTGCCACCGGGCCAAGCCGGCGGTGCCGTTCGGGGGGCGCTACCGCATTATCGACTTCGTGCTCTCGAACTTCGTGAACAGCGGCTACCGCCGGGTCTACGTCCTGACCCAGTACATGGCGACGAGCCTCATCAAGCACCTGAACCGCAACTGGCACCTCTCGGGCATCGGCGAGTTCATCGAGGTGGTGCCCGCGCAGATGCGGACCGGCGGGCATTGGTATCTGGGGACCGCCGATGCGGTCTTCCAGAACCTGAACCTGGTGCGGGATGCGCGACCGGAGAACGTCTGCGTCTTCGGCGGGGACCACATCTACAAGGTCGACGTGGAGCAGATGGAGCGGTACCACGATCAGGTCGGCGCAGACCTGACCATCGCCGCCTTCCCCGTCCCGGCGAGCGAGGCCAGCGCCTTCGGCGTCATCCAGGTCGACGAGACCGGCCGCATCACCGGCTTCCAGGAGAAGCCGGCCAATCCCACCGAGATGCCGGGCCGTCCGGGCTGGTGCCTGGTCTCGATGGGCAACTACATCTTCCGGTCGGGGATCCTCCAGGATGCCCTCATCAACGACGCCCTCGACGAGGAGAGCAGCCACGACTTCGGCAAGAACGTCATCCCGCGGCTGCTGGCCGAGGGAGCGCGGCTGCACATCTACGACTTCGCCAGCAACCGGGTCCCGGGCGAGCCCGAGGATGCGCGCCCCTACTGGCGGGACGTCGGCACCCTCGAGTCCTACTTCCAGGCCAATATGGAGCTGCGCAGCCCGCTGCCGACCATCAACCTCTACAACCGGCAGTGGCGGGTCCGCACCGCCCAGCGTGACTACCCGCCGGCGCGGATGGTCACGCACCAGGGGGGCGGCCGGGTGGCGGTCCACGACAGCCTCGTCTGCGAGGGCGCCATCGTCCAGTCGGCCGAGCTCACCGAGGTGGTGCTGGGCTACGACTGCTTCGTCCACGCCGGGGCCCGGATCGACAACGCCATCTTCCTCTCGGGCTGCGACGTGGGCGAGGGTGCCCGCCTGCGCCGGGTCATGTGCGACAAGAACTGCCGCATCGCCCCCGGCACCGTGATCGGCGAGGATCCCGAGGCCGACCGGGCGCGCTTCCCCTTCGTCACCGAGTCCGGGCTCGTGGTGCTGCCCAAGGGGACCTACGTGCCCAAGGACGGCCCCATCGAGCTGGCCTACGACCTGGCCTCGCTCCTCGAGACCGACCCGGCCACGCGGGACGCCATGGCCGCCATGCACGGGCACTACACCGTGAGCGAGCGCGACCGGCACAGCTTCACCTCGATGGGGCCCCGCTACCGCCGCGAGGCCCTGTCCACCGCCGCCAGCGAGGCCGGGTCCGGCGCCCTGGGCGGGGCCTGGGAGGACGACACCTGATCGGGCCCGGATGGTGGCGGACCCGGCCGGATCGGGGCACACTCCCGGCCGGAGGCTCCATGTCCCGTGCCCGCTCCCTGGCCCTGGTGGTGCTGGCCGCCTGCACCGGTGGGTCCGACACCGACCTTCGCGACGGTGAGACCCGCGACGCGTGCGACGCCTACCTGGCCTGCGCCGACCGGGTGCAGCCGGACTTCGTCGAGAGCCTGCGCGGGGTGTACGGCCCCGAGGGCCTCTGCGCCCGGGCCCCGGAGCCCTCGCCCGACGCGTGCGCCAACGCCTGCGACCGCGGCCTGGCCCGGCTCGCCGAGCGCTTCCCCGATGAGCCGGCCTGCCCGGCGCCGCCTCCGGACACGGACCTGCCCGACACCGGGGACACCGACCTGCCCGACACCGGCGACACGGGCGACACCGGCGACACCGGAGACACGGGCGACACCGGAGACACGGGCGACACCGGAGACACGGGGGAGCCCGAGCCGATCTTCCGGGAGGGCCGCTGGCTCGTCGACCAGGACGAGTTCGTCACCGACTCCTGCGGCCTGATCATCGGCGAGCTGGGCGCCTTCGAGCTCGTTCTCGCCGCCACCCCCGACCCGGCCCTGTTCACCCTCACCTGGGTCAGGTTCACGGATGCCCCGGTCGACTGCACCCTCGGGGTGGGGGGCGACGACCGCAGCTTCACCTGCGAGACCTTCGAGCAGGAGCCCATCGACTTCGGCCTCGAGGGTCGCTTCGAGACCCCCACGTCGGGCCCTGCCGAGATGGTGCTGAACTACGTCATCGGCACCGGCCCCCCCTGCGAGGCACGCCTTCCGGCCCTCCTCACCTACCAGGACGGCTAGCCAGGCGCCGTCGGGCGGAGGCCGGGGCCGCGCCGCCCGCCCCGGGGCAGCCCGGCTCGGTCCCCACGGGATAGGGGCGCCCCCCCACCCGGGAGCCCCCCGTGTCCCAGTCCGACCCGCTGCACCGCCTCGCGGACCGCGCCGGTGTCCTGACCGTCTACACCGACCTGCACGGTCACCCCGCCCCGGCCTCGGGGCCCGCCGTCCACGCCGCGCTGGTCGCCCTGGGGGTCCTGGTGCCGGGCCAGGATCCGGCCACCGCCCTCGAAGAGCCCCTGCCCCCCGCGCCGGCCCGGGTGGTCTGGCGCGGCGAGGACGAGGCCGACGGCCCGGAGCCCGGCTGGTACGACGTCGAGGGGGCGGACGGGCCCGAGCGGCTCATCGTGGCCCCGGTCCGGGCGTGGCGCCCCGAGGCCTCCCGTCGGAGCTTCGGCGTCTTCCTGCCCCACCACGCCCTCCACGATGCCCACACCCGGGGCCTCGGCGACTACTCGGCCCTGGGGCGCCTCGGCGCCTTCGCCGCCGCCCGGGGGGCCCGGGTCCTGGGCACCCTGCCCCTCCTGCCCACCTTCCTCGGGCCCACCGGCCCCTACGAGCCCTCCCCCTACGCGCCCGTCAGCCGCTGCTTCTTCGCCGAGCACCTGGTGGATCCCACCGCGGATCCCGCCTTCCGTGACTGCGGCCCCGCCCGGGAGCGGCTCGAGCGGGCCCGCTCGGACGGCACCCTCGCCCGGCTGCGCGAGAGCACCCACGTGGATCCGGCCGGGGCCTGGCGCCTGCAGGCCGAGCTGCTGGAACACCTCTCCCGCCATCACTGGACCGATCCGCACCGCCGCGCCGCTCTGGTGGCCTGGGCCGATGCCCGGCCCATGCGGTGGGCCTATGCCTGGTTCCGGGCCCAGACCCTCCGCCGGGGCCCGTGGCCGACCTGGACCGAGGACCTGCGGGACCGCCGGAGCCTGCCCCCCGGCACCTTCCGCCCCTACGGCCCCGACGACCCGCTCATCTTCTGGCTGCACGCCCAGCACGAGGCCGAGCGGCAGGTGCTCGCCCTCCGGGATGCCCTGGCCTCGGAGGGGGTGGAGCTCTACCTGGACCTCCCCATCGGGACCCACCCCGACGGCTTCGACACCTGGTGGGACCGCGCCGCCTTCGTCGAAGGCGCCTCCGCCGGAGCGCCCCCCGATCCCTACTTCCAGAGCGGCCAGGACTGGGGCTTCCCGCCGCTCCATCCCCACCGCTGGCGCCCCACCGGCGACGACGCCTTCCTGGCCGCGATCGAGGCCCACACCCGGGCCGCGCACCGCCTCCGGCTGGACCACGTGATGGGCCTGTATCGACTGTACTGGGTCCCGCGGGGTCTCGGGGCCCGCGAGGGCCTGTACGTCCGCTACCCGGACGAGGTGATGTGGGCGGCCCTGTGCCTCGCCTCCCACCAGCATCGCTGCGCCCTCGTGGGCGAGAACCTGGGCATGGTCCCCCCCCAGGTGACCGAGGCCCTCCGCCGCCACGGCATCCAGGGGATGGCGGTGGGCCAGTTCGCCATCCAGCCGGACCGCCGCGCCCCCCTCCGCCGCCCCGAGGCCGGGGTCCTGGCCTGCCTCAACACCCACGACACCCCTACCTTCGCCGGCTGGTGGGAGGCCGAGGACCTCCGTGCCCACGTGGAGCTGGGCTGGATGGATCCGGATCGGGCGACCCACGAGCGGCTGTGGCGGGCCCGCCAAGCGGGCGCCATCGCCGGCCACGCCGAGCGCGGCCCCCTGCGCTGGCCCGCCGCCCCCCTCCCCCAGGCCGTCGCCGCCGGCGTCTACCGGGAGCTCTGCGAGAGCGACGCCGAGGTGGTGCTGGTCAACCTGGAGGACCTGTGGGGCGAGACCCGGCCCCACAATGTACCCGGCACCTGGCGCGAGCGTCCCAACTGGCTCCGTCGCGCCGCCCGCCCCCTCGAGGCCTTCTCCGATCCCGCCCTCGAGGCCACCCTGGCCCACCTCCGCGAGGCCCGCCCCCGATGAGGCGCACGCTCACCCACCAGGACCGCCACCTCTTCCACGAGGGCACCCACGCCCGCGCCTGGCTCAAGCTGGGGGCCCACCCAGGCCGCTCCCGCAACCGGCGCGGCTGCTGGTTCGCCACGTGGGCCCCGCGGGCCGACCGGGTGTCGGTGATCGGCGACTTCAACGGCTGGGACGGGCAGGCGAGCGGCCTGGAGCGCGTCTCGGAGGGGGGCCTGTGGCAGGGCTTCCTCCCCGGCGTCCGGCCCGGCCACCGCTACAAGCTGCGGATCCACCGGGGCTCGGCGACCTTCGACAAGTGCGACCCATACGCCCTCGCCACCGAGGAGCCCCCCCGCACGGCCTCGGTGGTGGCCACCCTGGACCACGCGTGGGGTGACGGGGCCTGGATGGCCGAGCGGGGCCGCCGCAACGCCCTCGACGCCCCCCAGTCCATCTACGAGGTCCACCCCGGCAGCTTCATCCGCCCCCACGGCCGGTGCCCCACCTGGCGCGAGCTGGCCGGCCCCCTCATCGATCACGTGACGGCCCATGGCTTCACCCACGTGGAGCTGCTGCCGGTCATGGAGCACCCCTTCTACGGCTCCTGGGGCTACCAGGTGACCGGCTTCTTCGCGCCCTCGGCCCGCTTCGGCACCCCCTCGGACTTCGCCTGGTTCGTCGACCGCCTGCACCAGGCCGGGGTGGGCGTGATCCTGGACTGGGTGCCGGCCCACTTCCCCAGCGATGACTTCGCCCTGGCGCGCTTCGACGGCGAGCCCCTCTACGAGCACCCCGATCCCCGCCGGGGCCATCACCCGGACTGGAAGACCCTGATCTTCGACTACGGCCGCCCCGAGGTCCGGACCTTCCTCCTCTCCTCGGCCCTGTCCTGGCTCGAGCGCTTCCACGTCGATGGCCTGCGGGTCGATGCCGTCGCCAGCATGCTCTACCTGGACTACTCCCGCGAGGAAGGCGAGTGGGCGCCCAATGAGCACGGTGGCCGCGAGCACCTCGAGGCCATCGGCTTCCTGCGTCAGCTCAACGAGGCCGTCTACGGCACCCATCCCGACGTGCAGACCCACGCCGAGGAGTCCACCGCCTGGCCGGGCGTCAGCCGCCCCACCTTCGCCGGCGGGCTGGGCTTCGGCCTCAAGTGGGACATGGGCTGGATGCACGACACCCTGGCCTACCTGCGCGAGGACCCGGTCCACCGGATGCACCACCACGACCGGATCACCTTCCGCACGCTGTACGCCAGCTCGGAGAACTTCGTGCTCCCCCTCTCCCACGACGAGGTGGTGCACGGCAAGGGCAGCCTGCTGGGCAAGATGCCGGGCGATCCGTGGCAGCAGAAGGCCAACCTGCGGCTGCTCCTGGCCTGGCAGCACGCCACCCCGGGCAAGAAGCTCCTGTTCATGGGGCAGGAGTTCGGCCAGTGGCGGGAGTGGGCCCACGAGCGGCAGCTCGACTGGCACCTGCGGGAGGATCCGGCCCACGCCGGACTGGCGCGGATGGTCGCGCGGCTGAACGTGCTCCATCGCACCGAGCCGGCCCTGCACCGGGGGGACTGCGCGCCCGAGGGCTTCGCCTGGATCGACGGCTCGGACGCCGCCGCCAGCGTGCTCGCCTTCCTCCGACGCGACCCCACCGGTGAGGCGCCGGATGTGCTGTGCATCACCCACTTCACGCCGGTGGTGCGGAGGGGCTACCGGGTGGGGGTGCCGCGCGGCGGCCACTGGATCGTGCTGCTGGACACGGACGACGCCCGGTGGGGCGGCAGCGGCATCACCCATGGCCACGCCCTCGAGGCCGACCCCATCCCCCACCACGGCCAACCCTTCAGCGTCGCCCTCGAGCTGCCGCCCCTCGCGGCGGTGTGGCTTCGCGCCCCCACCGCGTGAGCGCCCCCACCGCGGGAGCGCCCCCACCGCGAGGACCCCGGCAGAGGCCCCTAGCAGGCTGTGATGCAAAGGGACCGAGTCCGGTCCAGGACGCCGGTTTCGCAG
>CAZPJM010000068.1:12799-19185 GCA_964586865.1 uncultured Enterobacteriaceae bacterium | reverse complement strand
GACACCCCGCGGCCCGGGCGCGGCGGACCCCGCCGGGGCGGGACCGACAAGGACCGGGAGCGCGGCACCGAGGACCTGGAGTCCCTCCGCCGCGAGGCCCGGGAGGTTGCCCTTCGGGCCCGCGAGGCCGGGCCGAGGCGCGCCGCCCTCGAGGAGCTGCTCCCCGAGACGGCCCCGGACTTCCTCGAGCGGGCCGTGGCCGCAGTGGCCGAGCTCGATCAGGCCGGCGAGCTCGAGGGCGTGGTGCAGCAGATCCAGGAGGCCGCGGGGCGCTCGGGCATCGCCCGGGAAGACGGCCTGCTCGAGATCCTCCGCGCCGGCGAGGCCTCCCCCTCTGGCGAGAAGGCCTTCGATGCCGGGGCCATGGTGGAGCGCCTCCGGGGTGCGGTCCGGGCCCGACCCCTCGGCCCGGCCCTGGACCGCATCCAGCAGGATCCCGGCCCCAGGCCCCTCGTCCGCCTGGCCCTCGAGCGGACCCCCAGCCTGATCGCATCGCCGGGCGCCGACCCTCGCGCCGGCGCCTCGACCTTCGGCCCACAGGTGTCGCGCACCCAGGGACCGCCGGGTCGGGTGCGCCAGCCCGGCTCCTCGTCGCGGGACCGGGCCCACGAAGCCGAGAAGCGGCGCGCCGACCGGGCCGCCGCCAGCCACCCCGGGCAGCCGGCCCAGCAAGCCACCCCGGGCGCCTCCCCCGACGCCTCCGCGGAGCCCGCGCGGGGCGAGAAGGACGCCGCCAGCCAAGAGGACGGCACGAACGAGAAGGACGGCGACGCCGAGGACCGGCCCGAGCCCACCCCGGAGCAGCGCCTGGCGGCTCTGGCCGCCGAGCTCGGCACCACCGAGTCCGACCTGGCCTCCCTGACCGAGGAGGCCCGACTCGCCATGCTCGCCCAGCTCGGACTGGATCCGGCGGCGGCCGACGCGCTCATCGGTCCCGGGGGCCAGCCCCCCACCCCAGAGCCGGGCGCGGAGACCGGAGAGGCCGGCCCGGAGGCCGAGGAGGCCGCCGCCACGGGCGCGCAGACGGCGGGCGCCGGGGAGCAGGACGAGGAGGCGAAGGAAGACCCCGACATCGCGGCCGCGAAGGCGAAGAAGAAGGCCGCCGAGTTCCGGATCGGCGCCATCGACCGCTTCATCGCCCTCCATCAGGACCAGATCGATCCGGCCCTCGAGCAGAAGGAAGAGAAGCAGGCGCGCATCCAGGACCTCCGCGAAGACCAGGAGCACCGTCGGGAGCAGGTGGAGGCCCAGGTCGAGGCGGCCGAGGCCCGCGAGAAGGAGGTCACCCCGGCCGACCGGGACCAGCGCGTCACCTGGTTCGATCACCAGGTGGGCTTCCTCGAAGGCCACATCGCCAAGATCGACAAGGACCACGCCGACGATCGCGAGCGCATCGAGTACTGGAAGGCCAAGCGCGCCATCCAGGAGCAGCGCATCCGGGAGGCCGAGGAGGTCCTGAACCGGCAGCAGGGCGGTGGCGGCGGCGGCGGTGGCAGCTCCCTGCCCCTCAAGATGGACAAGGTCCTCCCCCAGATGATCGCGGCCCTCGAGGCGCGGAAGATGGCCATCGAGGCCAAGCTCGAGTCGTCGGGCATGCGTCCCGAGGACATCCAGGCCGAGGTGGACGCCGCGCGGGAGAAGGCCGAGAAGGCCCAGAAGAACCACACCACCGCCGAGGACGACTTCGAGGAGGTCCTCGAGCGGCACGGCGAGAAGAAGGAGAACCAGGAGACCGTCCAAGCCGAGATCGAGACCCTCGAGGGCAAGCTGGCGGATGTGGACACCCAGCTCGACCGGAGCCGCTCCAAGCTCGCCACCGCCCGGCAGCAGGAGAAGAACGCGAAGGCCGAGGTCGAGGGCGCCGGCGACGATGAAGACGAAAAGAAGAAGGCCCAGAGCCGCCTCCGCCAGGCGCAGGTCCGGGTCCAGGCCCTCGAGCGGAGCATCCGGACCCTCGAGACACAGCGCTCCGAGCTCCAGGCCAGCCTCGCCGACGCCCGCAAGCGCTTCACGGCACTGGGCGGCGATCTGGAGGCCATCGACGCGGCGCGGGAAGCCGCCGAGGCCGACAAGGAGCAGGCCGATCGAGAGAAGGAGACCGCCGAGTCCGAGCAGGAGGCCAAGGAGGACGAGCAGAAGACCCTCGAGGAGAAGGTGGCCGACGCCACCCAGGACATCGGCGACCAGGGCGCCGACCTGCCCGACGACCCGGCGGCCCTCCGGGAGACCCTGGGCAAGGTGGTGGGGATCCTGACCCGGCTGTGGGGTCACGCGAGCCCGGACATGCCCGACCAGATGTTCAGCGACATCGCCGAGGCCACCGGCATCCAGGTCGAGCCCACCCGCTACACGGCCAAGGAGTGGCAGGAGGAGAAGCAGCGCCGGAAGCAGGAGGAGAAGCAGAAGAAGATCGACGCCATCAAGGCCAACAATCCCAAGATGGACGATGAAGCGGCGCAGAGGCGACTCGAGGAGATCGAGGACAAGGAGACGGCGCGCAAGGAGGAGGAGGACCGCCTCGCCAAGGAGCGGGAGCGGGAGGCCGAGGAGCGACAAAAGGCCAAGGACAAGGCCGCCCTGAAGAAGCGGGCCGACAAGCTGCGGGAGGAGAACGAGAACCTCTCCCCCGCCGCCGCCATGGCCAAGGCCCAGAAGGCCATCGCCGACGAGAAGAAGGCCAAGGAGGAGGCGGAGGGTCAGGCCGGATTCACGAAGGCCTGGGCCGAGGCCCAGAACCTGCCGCCCGGCGAGCGCGAGGAGAAGCTCGAGGAGCTGAAGTCGCGCTACGGCGGGCAGCTCGGGCTGGGCAAGGACGGCAAGACCGCCGATGGCCGGACGATGGAGCAAGTCGCCCAGGAGAACCTGGAGAAGGCCCGGCAGGCCCTCGAGCACCAGGGGCTCCTCTCCGACGAGGGCGGCACCATACCTCCGGACCAGCTCGCCGAGGCGGCGAAGAAGGCCGGCCTGCCGGCGGCCATGCTCGAGGCCCTCAACACGGACACCAAGCGCCGCCAGTTCGAGGCGCGGGTCGACGACCAGCTCGGCCTCCCGCCCGGCAGCCAGGAGGCCGAGGAGGCCCGGGCCCGCCTCATGAAGGAGGCGGCCAAGCGCAACATGAGCCCGAAGGACCTGCTCGAGCACCTGCGCTTCATGCCGCCCAACACCATGAAGGACCCGGCCCTCGCCGACCTGCACGCGCGGACCCAGCAGCGGGATCAGAAGGAGGGCCGCGGCCTCTACGGCGATGCGGACAACTACCACCAGGAGGTCTCGCGGGCGATGGAGGCCGAGACCCGGTGGGCCAACACCCGGGCCTTCGCCGAGAAGAACGGCATGAGCCCGGCCGTGGCGCGCAAGTACGCCGAGTCGGTGGCCCGCCGGGGCAACATCCCGGTCGACAAGGCCCTGGAGCAGCTCGCCGACGGCGGCAACGCCGTCCTCCCCATCAGCCAGGAGAAGCTCGACGACAAGCTCGCCGACATCCGGAAGATGGAGCCCGCGGCCCGCGAGACGGCCATGGCGCTGCTCATCAAGACCCACGGCGCCGGCGTGCTCATGAGCGTCCCCGGCCTCGAGAGCCGGACCGACCCGGTCACGGGCGGACCCGTGGCATCCAAGGAGCTCTCGGACCTGAAGCAGAGCCTGGACCGGCTCGAGGATCCCGCCGATCGCGTGATGGCCACCTTCGACCTGGCGGCGCGCCAGGGGATGACCGTGGGCGAGCTCGGCCGCTCGGTCGAGAACCGGACCAAGAAGAAGAGCGTCGTGAAGGAAGCGGCCGCCATCCTGAACGACGACACCCTCACCAAGGAGGAGCGCAATGAGCGGCTCCGTGAGTACGCGGACGCCAACGGCCTGAAGACGGCGGACCTCGAGACCCTGGTCAAGGACGAGGCCAAGCGGGTCGACGGGAAGCTCGAGAAGCTCGCCGAGGGCGGGCCCCTGTTCGGAAGGTGGGATGGACCCCAGGTCGAGCTGGCCCGCAGGGCCCTGAAGGGCGAGACCCTCGAGCCCACCCAGCTCCGGCAGCTCGCCGAGGCCCTGGACATGGACCAGGCGGAGCTCCAGCGGGTCCTCGACCGCAAGCAGTCCGAGCACAAGCGAGAGGAGTGGGCCCGCAAGTTCGGCCGTGGTCCGAAGCAGGCCGAGGCGCTCCAGGACGAGCTGCTGGAGTTGGGTCGCAAGACCCAATTCAAGACCGTCGACGAGTACGTCGAGTATCTGGCCTACGCCGACCCCGAGAAGCTCTCGGACCGGGAGCGGGCCCTCCAGCAGCAGCTCCGCCAGCACGATCCGGAGTCCCGGGACCTGGAGAAGACCTTCGAGGAGGACCAGAAGGCGAAGGCCAAGGCCGAGAAGGACAAGCAGAAGGCCGCTCACGAGGTCGAGTGGCTGGAGCAGAACATCATGGCCAACGAGAAGCGGCTCCAGCAGCTCGGGCTGAAGGATCCGGCGCAGCTCACGGACGAGGAGAAGAAGGAGCTCGCCAACCTCCGCAACCTGCAGAACATCCGCCGAGACCAGCTCCAACAGGAGCGGTCCAAGCTGGAAAAGGCCAACCAGGAGCTCGAGCGGTCCACGGCGGCGGTGAAGAAGTACGAGAAAAAGCGCAAGGCGGCCGACGAGCGCGCCGAGGACCTGCAGAACCGCGAGAAGCTGGCCGAGCTCCTCGACGATGGCACCGGGAAGTCCGAAGAGCGGATGGGCCAGCTCGAGGCCGGGGACTACGCGGCCGGGGTGGCCGGGGTCGCGGGGATCGACCCGCGAAAGACCCTCGAGATCCTGGCCGACGGCAACAAGACCGGCGAGCCCATCGAGCCGGAAGCGCTGAAGGCGAAGCTCGACGCGGCCGCGCACAAGTCCCCGGCCGAGCGCGAGGCCCACCTGAGGGAGCTCGCCGCGACCTACGGCAGCAAGGCCATCCTCGACGCCTCCATGGTCCAGGAGCCCACCGGGGACGGGCTCTCCACCGCCGCCCGGACCCGGCTGAAGCAGATTCAGGCCATCACCGACCCGGTCGAGAGGGGCCGGCAGCTCGAGCGGCTCGCCGGCATGACGCAGCTCGGGATCGAGGAGCTGGAGGCCCGCGGCGAGCAGGCGGACAAGGATGAGAAGGCCCTGGTCGCCATCCACCAGTACAGCTCCAAGGCGATGACCGAGGAGGAGCGCAAGGCCGCGCGGGAAAAGCTGCTCTGGCCGGAGGGCGACTTCACCAGCGCCGAGCTCGACGCCCTCGAGGGCCGCTACGAAGACCGGAAGGAGGAGATCGAGGCCCATGTCGAGAAGGCGAGCCAGGCCAACCCGAAGCTCGCGAGCCTGCTCGAGTACCGAGACGCCCTCCGGGACTTCGACACCCTCACCGACAAGCAGCAGCAGGAGAAGCTGGCCGCCATCGGCAAGGCCCTCGGGCTGAAGGGCGACCTGAAGGCCGGAGATCGGGCCACCAAGCTGCTCGCGGAGCACATCCAGAAGGAGGCGGGCCTGTCCCCCGAGCAGGCCGGCATCTTCGAGGACCACGCCGCCTACGACCACCAGCGCGAACGGTGGAGGGCCCAGCTCCCCTCGCCCCATGACGAGAGCCTCGAGAGCGCCGAGGCCTTCGTCACCGAGCAGGCGAAGCGCTTCAACTGCGAGCCAGGGGAGTTCCTCGACCGGGTGGCCGAAGCCTCCCCGAAGACCTTGGGGGACATGGGCCTCAGGACGCTGAAGGACTCGGTCGACGCCCACCGCGCGAACCAGGAGAAGGCGCTCCAGACACAACGGAAGGCGGAGGGCACGGACGTCACCAAGACCGACGAGGACCACGCCACCCACAAGAAGGCCGAGGCCCAGGAGAAGGCCGACAAGCTCTTCCTGGACCGCCACTACGGCGAGGAGGCGGCCAAGGCCCTGGCCGAGGACCCGGCCTTCGAGGGTCTGGACCCGGCCGCCGCCACCGCCTGGCTGGACGCCTACATCCGCCACAAGGGCGGGAGCCGCAAGAAGGCCCTGGCGGCCCTGAAGGAGGACAGGTCCGCCTTTCGCGACGAGCTCAAGGCCGGGCTGGGCAGCGACGGCCCGCAGATGCGCAGGGAGCTGGACCGTATCCGGCAGATCGAGGACCCGGAGGAGCGGCAACGGCAGCTCGTGGCCCTCGGCCACCTGACCGATCGACCCGTCTCCGAGATCTCCAGGCTGTCGAACCAGCTCGAGCGCCAGGACGACATGGTCGCGGCGGTCCATCAGATCCGGGACCTGCCCGCGGCGGAGAAGCGGGCCAAGCTCCGCGAGATCGCCGACCACTACGGCATCTCGACCGACGACCTGGAGGGCCAGTACGACGCCCGCATGGAGAGCCTCCAGGCCGCGACGAGGAAGGAGCTCGGCGACCTCTCCACCCTGGCCGA
>CAZPJM010000068.1:3379-12699 GCA_964586865.1 uncultured Enterobacteriaceae bacterium | reverse complement strand
GGCCGACTTCCAGGACCTGGTCCAGTCCCGCTCCCTGGCGGGCCGCAAGAAGGACATCGAGGCGCTGGCGAAGAAGCTGAAGCTGCCGGTGGCCGATCTCCGCCTGCTGCTGGACGCCGAGCGCAGCCAGGCCCAGGACCGTCGGGCCACCGAGGCCTTCGGCGGCAAGGACAACCCCCAGGCGGCCGCCCTCACCGACGACGCCAAGCGCCTGGCGGCCACCCGCCCGGGGCCCGACGGCACCCCCATGCCCCTCGAGGACTTCCTGGACTGGGTCGCCGCGGCCCCGCCCGGGGCCTTCGACGAGAGCCCGGACCGGGAGCGCCTGGAGCGGCTGCGGCGGGAGCTGGGACGCCACGGCTACCAGGCCCGGTTCACCGACCCGCGCGACAAGGTCGACGCGGCCCTCGGCAAGGGGGAGTGGAACAAGGAGCTCGCGGATGCTGCCCGCGATGCGTACAAGGGGGGCGGCCAAGGCAATGGCGCCCGCGAGGGCCGGGCCGGCAGCCAGGACTACCTCCAGCGCCTCCAGCGCCGCCTCCAGGAGCAGCACGGCGACCTGCCGGTCCACGAGATCCGGCGGATGCTCCGGGAGAAGCTCACCGAAGGACTCGACGGCGAGAAGCGGAAGGCCCTCGAGGAGCGCATCGACGCCGACTTCAAGGAGGCCGACCGGCGCCGCCGCACCCTCCGCAAGGGGATCGCCGCCGGCTACTGGGGCGACAGCTCCGACGTCGCCGAGCTCTTCCGGACCATGGGTCCCAACGAGCGCCGGCTCTTCCTCGACGAGATCCGCGCCGAGCATGCGCGGAAGCTCCGGGCCGAGGGGCACGACAACCCGTCCCAGACGCAGATCGACGACGCCATCCGCAACCAGCTCGAGTGGGCCACCAACAACCTGCAGATCTCGGGCTTCGGCGAGGAGCGGCAGGCGCTCGCCATCTTCGACCAGACCGTGGCCGAGGCCTCCCTCGACGGCAAGGACCCCTCCGCCGTCCGCAAGGCCCGCTTCGGCCACCTCAAGGCGGCCTTCCAGAGCGACGACATGGCGCGGGTCGACGCGGTGCTGCGCGGGCTCAGCGGCCCCGAGCGGGCGTGGGCCCTCAAGCAGCTCCGCCTCGAGTGCACCGCCGAGGACCCCTCGGGCGGCGATCCCCTGGTCCGCATCGCCGAGGCCCTGCACGACCCCAACCTGAAAGGCCACGTCGAGAACGTCCTGAAGGACGACAAGGCCCAGCTGCAGGCCTACCGCGACCAGGAGAAGCAGGTCGCCCAGGACCGGGCCGTGGCCACCGAGCTCTTCGGCACCGACCCGCCGAGCCTGGACGAGCTCCGCGATGCCCGCGCGCGCATCGACCAGATCCAGAAGACCTACGGCATGAGCCGCGAGAACGCCTCGCGGGTGCTGCGGGGCGAGCCGCTGGTGCAGGAGTCGAGCACCCCCGGCGGCGAGGTGGACGGTCGCACCAAGCGCGGCGGCTACGAGGTGGACCCGGCCAATGTCGAGCGGCAGTGGGCTGCCCTCAAGGACGAGCTCGACGACATCATCGTCCATGACGGGGCGGTGAGCGAGATCTTCAAGAACCTCACCCCGGCCGAGCTGGCCAGGGTCGAGGAGGCCTTCGCCAACGACCCCGACATGAAGGAGGAGTACGGGGGTCGCTCCTTGCAGGACGTGCTGGCCGAGAACGCCGACACGGAAGAGGTGCGGGCCGGATTCCGGGGGCTGAAGGAGCACAAGGGCCGCCAGGAAGACGACCTGCTGGTCGATGCCCTGGACGACATGATCGGCACCCCCGCCCGCGACCTCACCACCGACGTGGGGCTCAGGCAGGAGCTGGCCCGGATCCGCGCCCTGCCCGAGGATCGCCGCCAGGCCGAGATGGAGCGCCTCTCCCAGGAGCTGGGCGACAAGGGCCGCCAGCGCCTGACCGGTGCCCTCATCGGGCGGGCCGATGGCCCGGGGCTGGTGGACGGGCCGGTCCTGGAGCAGGCCGATGCGCTCCAGGAGCTGCCCCCGTGGGAGCGCGAGGCCGCGCTGGACCGGCTCGCCCGCCTCTCGGGCGTCTACCCCGACGCGCTGCGCCAGCGGCTGGAGGAGGCCCGCGAGGGCAAGTCCGTCGCCGAGGCCGTCCAGAAGGTCCAGAACCTGCCCGCCTCCGAGCGCTCGGCCCGCCTCCAGGCCCTCGCCGACGAGCGGGGGATGAGCCTGGACCGCCTGCTGGACCTCAATGTCCAGGCCATCGAGGCCGGTCTGGTCGCGCCCCCCGAGCCGGACGTCTCCAACGACTCCCGCCTGGCCATCAAGAACGGCCTGTCCATCATCCGGGACCTCTCACCCGCCGAGCGGGTCGAGGCGCTGCGCCGCCTGGCCACCTCCCACGGCCTCACCCTGTCCCAGCTCCGCGTCGTCGCCGTCCAGGAGGCCTCCGAGTACAGCAAGGAGCGCAAGCGACGCCATCAGGTCGAGGAGCAGCACGCCAACCTGGAGCGGGCGCTCGAGTCCGGGGACAAGACCGAGCTGGACAAGGCCCTCGACCTGGCCCGCCGCGACCCCCAGGCCTTCCGCCGCCTCATGCTCGAGCTCGGCAACGGCGACGCCAACGCCGGCGTGGCGCGCTACCGCCAGGCCCTCCTCGAGGCCTACGACGAGTCCTGGTTCGGGACCGCCGAGAGCGACGGCTTCCTCGTCGCCATGGGTGAGGTCCAGAAGGCCATGGACACCCCCGAGCCCCTGAAGCTCGAGGGCGTCTCCCCGAAGGACGTGGCCACCCACGAGAAGGATCTGCTCCTCCAGATCCAGATGACCGGGTCCATCTCGGACGACAGCAAGAAGGCCCTGCGCGAGAAGCTCATCCAGCAGGGCCTGCCCGAGCACGCCGCCGACGCCGCCGTCGCCAAGCTCGAGAGCCGCGCCTTCCTGAACATGGGTCGCTTCCGAAACGAGGTGGAGACCGCCCAGAAGCGGATCCAGCGCGAGCTGGGCGAGCTCAGCGCCGAGGGCTCGGACCTCAAGGCGATCATGGACGAGTTCGCCGATCGGCCGGAGATCCTGGCGGCGGTGGACGCCCGCCTGCGCGAGCAGACGGGCCAGGGGCTCTCGGACCACGTCGGCCACACCTACATGGATGCCTCGGTCCAGGGCGATCTCCAGGCCCGTCTCGGGGCCTTCGACAAGGCCCGCGAGCACTACCGGGACCTGGCCGAGCAGGGTCAGCGGATCACGCACGACGAGTTCGACTTCCAGTACCGGAAGTCGGCCCTCGAGACGATGCTCGACCCCGAGAAGGGCAAGGACGTCAGCAACGAGGCCATCCTCGCCATCCTGAAAACGACGCCCGAGAAGCGGTCCCGCCTGCAGGCCCACTTCGAGTCCACCGGGGGGGTCGGGAGCTTCAAGGCCAAGGTCCGCAAGGCCATGGCCGACACCCCCATGACCGCCAGCGACTTCGTCACGGGCTCGGTCACGGCGTACCTCGCCTCCCTGGTGATCCCGGGGGGGCCGCTCCTCCTCCTGGCCTGGGGCGCCTACCGGGCCTCCCAGGCGGAGGGTCCGGGCGCCTTCAGCGCCTTCGCCTCCACGGGCTTCGGCTATGGGCCCATGAAGATGCGGGCCCAGACGTCGCTCAAGACGATGGAGGGCCTGCTCACCGACACGGGCGACAAGGAAGGCCACGAGCGCGTCCTGGAGAGCGCCCGCGAGGCGGTGGTCGCCGAGCGCATCCGGGAGCTGAAGGAGGACCCCCAGTTCCGCTTCGCCTCGGCGGCCGACCTCCGCAAGCAGGCCCTGGCCGACCTGGTGGGCGACCCGAAGGCCCGGGCCGAGTTCGAGAAGAAGGCGAAGGAGAAGCAGAAGAAGGCCCGCGAGAAGGCCCACGAGATCTGGGCCTCCCAGGAGGGGAGCGCGGGCGTCTTCGACGACGACAAGAAGCTCCAGCAGGCCATCGCGGCCATGTCCATCGACGAGATCGGGCTCCTGCGGGTGGAGTTCGAGCGCCAGCACGGCCAGTCCCTCGACGACTTCCTGGCGAACGAGCTCTCCGGCGAGGCCCTGCAGAACTCCAAGGACATGCTCGACCCCCACCTCCGCACCCGAGGGGTCAAGAACTTCATCCTGGACAACTTCGACACCTGGTACGGCGCCGAGGACGAGCAGTTCCTGTTCGACACCCTCGAGAACATGTCCGTCCAGGAGCGGACGGCGCTGGTCCGGGACCACGACTTCGGCGCCTTCCTCGGCGAGGCCAAGGAGGGTCTGGGCGACACCGAGGCCATGCTCCTCGACGCCCTCACCCGCATCGACCCCCGCTCCGGCAAGGCCGAGGGCGCCCCCCACGAGATCGCCGCCATCAAGATCAAGATGGCCATGGACGGTGGCGGGTCCACGGGGAAGTTCTGGCAGACCTGGGGCACCGACACCAGCACCATCCTCTCGGAGATGAGCAAGCTCACCCCCGAAGAGAACCGCAAGATGGAGGCGTACTACAACGCCCACTTCGGGGGGGATGCGGGCCTCGACTTCAAGGACAAGGTCCACGAGGAGCTGCAGTCCGGCCTGGAGGACGAGGGCTTCTGGGGCCGGACCTTCACCCTCGTGGCCGCGACCGCGGGCTCGGTCTTCGGGCCCCTGGGCTCCGTCGCCGGGATCGCGGCTGTCGAGGCCCTGAAGAACGACACCAACGCCTACCGGATCATCCAGGCCGAGCTGGCGGGGGACAAGGTCCTGGCCGACGCCCACCGCCTCGAGCGGGCCGCCCGGGGCGATGTGCTGCCGAGCTTCGGCTTCGGCACCAACGAGAAGCTGCTCGAGGAGACGCTGCTCGCCGGGTCCAAGGGGCTCGGCGGCCGCTCCAAGCAGCACTACCAGCACGTGATCGCGCGCTTCAACGCCGAGTACGCCGACGCCTACCCGGGGGGCCGGGACCCCTTCAGCGACATGCTCGCCCAGGAGACCGGCGGCATCGAGCACGACCACTTCCGCCGGATCGCCGAGACCGGGGAGCAGGACGACGCGGTGGCCCTGCTCTGGGCCATGCACGGCATCGGGACCAACACGGCCAAGGTCAACGAGATCGTCGACAAGATCGCGCAGATGCCCAAGGCCGAGCGGCAGGCCTTCGCGGTCCGGTTCCGCGAGCTCTCGCGCGAGGTGCTCGGCGTCGACGAGTCCCTCGAGGACTGGGTGGCCGGCGACATGTCCGGCACCGAGGGCTTCGAGGCCCAGCTCAAGCTGATGGGCAAGCCCGAGACCCCCGGGGACTTCCTCGAGCGGGCGCGGATGCGCCGGGAGTTCGAGCGCGGGACCAGCGGGGCGGGCGGGTTCTTCAACGCCGTCATCGGCAACCCGCTGATGAACCTCATGGAGCAGGCCGGCCTCTCCAGCGCCGCCTCCACCCTCGACCTGAAGACCGCCGAGCTCGAGGCCCTGTTCGACTCCGAGGGCAACCTCATCGATCCCCGCAGCGAGCGGGTGCTCCAGGATCTCTACGAGGATCAGGAGCAGGCGGCGAAGCACTACCGGGCGGTGCGCGACACGGTGGCCGACAACGTCTCCACCGCCGTGGCCGTGGTCGGCGCCGTGGTGGCGACGGTGGTGACGGGCGGCGCGGCCGGCGCGGTCACCCTGCCGGCCCTCGCCACCATGTTCGCGGCCAACGCCGGCGTGGCGCTCGCGGCCTCGGCGGTGAAGTGGTCCATCAAGGGGGCGGGCACCTCGGTCGAGGAGATCGGCACCGACATCGCCATGGCCGCGGTGGAGGGCCTGATGGCCGCTGCCGGGGGCGCGGGGGCCTTCAAGGCCGTGGCGGGTCCCATGATGGACGCCATGGGCCCCATGATGACGAAGCTGGCCAGCAAGCTGGGGCCCAAGGCCGCCGAGCGGGCCGCCTCCCAAGCCTTCCAGACCTTCATGAAGGAGGCGATGGAAGAGGCCATGAAGGGGGTCACCAGCAGCTTCCTGAACACGCTGGTCCAGGCCCCCCAGCTCCTCGAGGAGGGGGACGGCGCCTTCTTCAAGACCCTCCTGAAGAAGACGGCCCTCGGCGGCATCCAGAACGTGGCCACCCTGAGCCTCAACAAGCTGGTGCGCAAGCTGCCCGGCGTGAACAAGCTCGGCCCGGCCCTCGAGACCATGGAGGACCAGAAGCTCGGGGATCCGGGCGCCAGGGCCTTCATGAAGCACTTCGCCCTGAAGTACGGCGACGATGTCCTCGGTGGCCTGGTCGGCAAGGCGACCAACTTCGAGTTCCTCCAGGGCCTCGGCGACGGCAAGGGGCTCACCGGGCCCGACCTGTACCGGAACCTCCAGGGCCTCTTCCTCGAGCCCCTCGCCCAGGCGGCCCTCGAGGTGGGCGCGACCCGCAACCCCTCGATCCGCGCCTGGCAGGAGGGCCAGCAGAAGAAGCACCTGGCCGCCATGGACCGCGATCTGCAGGATGCGGATGCCCGCAAGGCCCAGCTCGAGGCCTCTCTGGGCGAGGACCACGAGGCCCTGCGCAAGGCGCGCCAGGAGCTCGAGGACAGCGACGAGGGCAAGGCGCTGGCCTCGGCGCGGGACGACTTCCTGACGGCGGCCGCGGAGCGTGGCCTGAACCTGGAGGGCACGCCCTACGACCCCGCCAGCCCCGACTTCGACCCGGCCCGGCTCGCCGACCTGGACGCCCTGCTCCCGCCGAACTCCAGGCAGCCCCGCCTCGCGCTGGTGGGCGTCGCCTACCAGCGGGCCCAGGAGGCCTACGACCAGGCCCCCGCGATGGCGTCGATGCGCAAGGCCGAGGCCCGGGTGGAGGCACGCCGCCAGGCCGACCCCGACTTCCGGCGCAACCTGGAGCGCCTCGACGCCCTCGAGCGCGACTCCGCCAGCCTCCGGACCGAGCGGGCCAAGGTGCAGGCCGCCCTCGATGCTCACGAGGCGCGCCGCCAGCGGCAGGCCACCGAGGCCGAGGCCCGGGACGCCCGCCACGAGGCGGCCCAGGCCGAGCTCCTCGATGCGCTCCACGGCTTCGACGACGCGACGAGCCTCGGGGACCGGGCCCTCGCCGCCATGCGGGCCGCCGGCGGCCAGGATCCCGAAGCGATCGCGCACTTCAAGGCCAAAGGCGCCGAGGCCCTCGCCGATCCCGAGGTCCGCGCCCGCATCCAGGCCGCGATGGAGGGTCGCTCGGAAGAGGAGCGTCTACGGCTGACGCAGGCGGTGGCCAGCATGCTCGGCGGCGACCTGGAAGAGGCCGCCAAGGTCCTGGGGGACAAGGCGGGCCGGGAGGCCCTGGAGGCCTACAAGAAGATCCGCACCGAGGCCGCACGGCACATGGGGGGCGAGGAGGGCCTCGAGGACGAGCTCTCGAGCCTCCCCGCCGAGACGCTGCGCAAGCTCTCCGAGGCCCCCTCCCTGGACCAGGCCCTCCAGGACCCGGCACTCCGGGAGGCCTACCTGGGCGCGGTGGCCCGCACCGACGGCGACACCCGCACCCGGCTCACCGAGCAGCTCCTGGACGTCTCCGACGGCGATGTCGACCAGGTCCGGGCCCACCTGGCCCGGCTGTCCGGTCCGGCCGAGGCCCGCGCCCTCGAGGCGCTGGACGAAGTCCGCGCGACCCGGGGCAAGGCCCTCACCGAGTCTCTCGAGAAGGAGGGGCTCGACCTCGCGCTCACCGACGAGGGCGGACGCCTGCGCATCGAGCTGGGCGAGGGCCAGACCCTCACCGATGCCCAGCGGGCCGCGTTCGAGAAGCTCGGAATCCCGGTCGAGGCCGCCGGCGACCGCGATGCCCGGCTCCGCCAGCGCGAGGCCGAGGCGGAGCAGCGCCGCGCGGGCTCCAAGGAGGCCCTCTCCGACGTCTTCGACGGCGTGGACGAGGATGCGGACAGCATGGATCGGCTGGCCGCCCTGCAGCGCCGCGACCGCGGCGAGGACGACCCGGTGGGGCGCCGGATCCGCGAGGAGGGTGCGGCTGCCCTCGAGGATCCCGAGGTCCAGGCCCGCCTGGCCGAGGAGATGGCCTCCCGGGACGAGGACGGCCGCATCGCCCTGGCCCGGCACGTCGCCAGCCTGGTCGACGGGGACCTGGACCGGGCCGAGTCCCTCCTGCCGGAGGGGCCGGCCCGCGACGCGGTGCGGGCCTATCGCAGCCTCCGCGACGATGCCCTCGACGTGCTCGGCGGCGATGCCGAGCTGGCGCGGGACCTGGGCAGCCTCCCCCCCGAGGCCCTGCGCCGCGCCGCCGCCGCCGGCGACGTGACCGAGGCCCTGGACGACCCCCACGTTCGCGACGCCTGGATCGGCGTCATCGGCAAGACCCGGGACGAGGAGCTCCGCGCGCGGATGCTCCAGGACCTCCTGGCGAGCCACGGGGACAACATGGAGGCGGCCGAGACGCTCCTCTCCCGGCTGGGCGGCTCGGCCCGCACCGACGCCATGGCCGCCCTCGACAAGGAGCGGGAGGCTCGGACCGCCAACACCGCCGAGGCCCTCACCGAGCGGGGGGTGGCGTTCGAGCTCTCCGAGGAGGGCGGCCGCCGGGTGCTCCGCCTCGATCGGGACCAGGAGCTGCTGCCCGGCGAGGCCCAGGCCCTGCGTGACCTGGGGATCGAGGTCGAGCGGGAGAGCCTGGTGGCGAGCTGGTCCCGCAAGGCCCGGGAGGGGCTGGCCGAGCGCAAGAAGGCCGCCGCGACCGTCGACCCCGACGAGGAGGCCGCGCGGCGGGCGGCCATCGAGAAGGAGGTGGCCGCCGGTCAGGCCGCGGTCGAGGCCCAGGGTCAGGCCGTGGACGGCGCCTTCCAGCAGGCGCGCATCGAGCGGGCCTCCCGGGACGAGAAGCTGGCGGCCGCGTGGCAGGATCAGGACCTGGACGCGGTGGTCGACAAGCTCCTGCCCGCCGGCGCCACCGAGGCCCAGAGGGCCGAGCTCCGGCGCCAGCTCGAGGCCGCCGACGACGAGACCCGGGCGAAGCTGGGTCGGAGGCAGGCTACGACGAACGCGGACCCCTCCGGCAAGCCCGACCCGGGAGCAGACCCGGGGCCAGACCCGGCAGCGGACCCGACCCCTGCGCCCAGCGGCGCGCACGCCCAGCGTGACGACGACGACGACCCGCCGCCCCCCGACCCCGGCGCCCGCGCCCAGCGCGACCGCGATGACGACGATGCCGCGAACGCGGACGCCGCCGACACCGACAACGACACCCGCACCAAGCGCGACCGCGACGACGACCCCGAGCCGCTCGCCGCGGACGCCGCAGACAACGACACTCGCGCCCAGCGCGACCGCGACGACGACGATGCCGCGAACGCGGACGCCGCCGACACCGACAACGACACCCGCACCA
>CAZPJM010000068.1:0-3279 GCA_964586865.1 uncultured Enterobacteriaceae bacterium | reverse complement strand
AGCGCGACCGCGACGAAGACGATGCCGCGAACGCGGACGCCGCCGACACCGACGCCGACACCCGCGCCCAGCGCGACCGCGATGACGACCCCGAGCCGCTCGCCGCGGACGCGGACGAGATGGCCACCTGGGACCAGGCCGAGACTGCCGAGCTCGACCTGGTGGCGGCCCGACGGCGGGTGGCGCGGGACGTGGCCGAGGCCGAGGCCCGCGTCCGCTCCATCGAGGGCTTCCGGGAGGCCTTCGACGACCCGAGCCTGAAGGCGCACTACGACAGCTGGCTCGCCGACGAGCGGGCCGAGCTGCGGGAGCACGTGGAGGCCTACCGCGACCTGGACAACGTCATCCGCCAGTCCGAGGCGGCGCGCGGCGGGCCGGCCCCCACCGTCGACGGGCCCCCCGAGCCCGCCTCGCGCCCCCGACGCCGGGTCATGGACGACCCGATGGCCGACGCCGAGCCGGCCACCCCCACCCTCCTCTCCTTCGCCGCCGACCACCCCCTGCGGGCCGACGGGCCCGAACACCCCTCGGTGGGCACCGCCGCGGCCATCGAGGGCACCGCCTTCCATGCCCACGCCGGCACGGACGCCGGCCTCGACCCCATCGAGCGGGAGCAGATCGCCCGCGGCCTGGGCCGCCTGTCCGACCGCTTCGGCCTGACCCCCAGCTCCGACGATGCCACCGGGGATCTGTCCGTCCGGCTGCCCATCTCCGACGGCCGCGACGTGACCGTGCGGGTCCGGGAGGCGAGCCCCGAGGACTTCCCGCCCGGCACCCCCCCCGGCACCGTCGCCTGCTACGTGCAGAACGACGATGGATCGGTGCAGGTGCTGGTCTCGCGGGGTGCTCACCCCGACCACGTCGAGCGCGCCCTGGCCCATGAGCTGGCCGAGGTCCGCTACCGCGAGTCCCTCCGTGACGAGCTCGCCGAGCAGGGCGTCGACATCGACGATCCCCAGGTCTTCCGGGCCCTCGCCGGCGCGGGCACCCTGGGCGGCGGCCCCCTCCCCGCCTCCCTCGAGGGCCTGGACCACGGGCTCACCGCCCACGATGCGGGGCGGGTGGCCGAGCTGGACTACGTCTTCGGCACCCGCGGCGCCGCCAGCTCCCACGCCGACCAGGAGGCCACCCTGCGGCACCTGGGCCTGCTGCCGGACGGCCCCGAGGCCCGGGCCCGCCTGGCCCGCCTCGAGGGGATGGTCGAGGACGATGACGGCCCCCTCGGTGGCCTGCTCACCCGGGAGGCCCTGGACCGCCTCACCCAGGTCCAGCGCCGCGCGGCCCATCGCGATCAGGCCTTCGAGGAGGGGGACCTGGCCACCTGGGCCGAGCTGGAGGGCCCCCCCCACGCCCGACGGGCCGATCCCACCGCCGTCGACCCGGACCTCTCCCGCGAGCAGGGCGTCGAGATCAGCGGCGAGAGCGACCTGTTCCGGGGGACCGGCCTGGTCCAGCGCGAGCTGTCCACCACCGAGCGGGCGGTGGAGCACCACGGGCTCGCCGAGAGCCGGCTCTCCCTGCTCGAGGAGGCGACGGCCTCGGACCCGGACCGGGCCCGGGAGCTGCTCGACACGGTCCTCGACGACTTCCGCCGCCAGCCCGGCCAAGGGGCCCTCCTCCACGCCGTCGCCAGCGCCGGCGATGTGCACGACCAGGTGGCGGCGACCCGGGACCTGGTCGCCTACGGCCAGCTCCTCGACAAGGACGCCAGCGAGCTCACCTTCGACCAGCTCGAGACGGTCCGGCGCGCCCTGCACCTGCTCCAGCGCCGGGAGATGGCGTGGCTCGAGACCGCGCGCCAGGACGGCGAGCCCGCGGCCCGGGCGGCCGATCCGGGGCTGAAGTACCGGAAGATCTACGACCCGGACAGCAACTTCGAGACCCAGCTCGAGCAGACCTACGGCAACGCCCTCGGCGGCGCCCTGGGGGTGGCCGACAACACCGAGGGGCAGACCTCGGCCCAGGCCATCGCCAGCCTCGGGCTGCTCTACAGCGCCAATGGCACCCGCCCCTTCCTCGACGACACCCCCGGCCAGCCCGCCGGGCCCGAGCGACGGGTGGGGGTGGTGGACGCCCCCGCCCGGACCGAGCTGGTCGAGAACGCCAAGGTCACCGTCCACCCGCGGATCCGCGCCCACCTCCACGAGCGCGCCCTCATGGGGGACGCCGAGGCCGCCGACCTCCTCCAGCGGACCAAGCCCGCCACCAACGGGGCCTTCGGGGATGAGGACCTGGGGCCGCGCGACTTCGGCAACGAGTTCAGCGGCCTGGGGGGCACCCGCACCGCGCTCGGCGGCCTGCCCCATGTGCCCGATCACCGCACCATCAACCTGGAGCAGCACGGGGACTACGGGCCGTCGAAGCTCCGGGGCGGCGACACGGCCTCGGTCCTGGACGAGCACGGCCAGAAGCGGGTCTTCGCCACCTACGACGGCACCCACTGGCGCCTCACCGACAGCTCCGTCCTGACCCCCGACGAGCTGGCCTCGTTCGGCGGCGCCATCGCCCGGCAGGAGGGCTTCGATCCGGCCACCCTCCACGACCACGACGCTGCGCGGGGCCGGCGGGTGGGCACCGCCGCGGCCATCGAGGACACGGCCTTCCACGGGCGCGCCGGGGCCCAGGCGGGCGAGGCGCCCATCGCGCGGGAGCAGGTGCGGGAGGGGCTCGGCGCGCTGACGGAGCGCTTCGGCCTGGAAGGCGCCACCGACACCGACGAGGGTGTCGCCCTGCGCCTGCCGGTGGGCCCGAGCCGGCGTCTGGACGTGGTCGTCCAGGAGGCCGACCCCTCCGAGCTCCCCGAGGGGGCCGTCGCCTGCTACGAGACCCTGCCCGATGGCCGCACCCTCATCCGGGTCTCGCGCGATGCCCACCCCGACCACGTCGAGCGCGCCCTGGCCCACGAGCTGGCCGAGGTCCGCTACCTGGAGGGGCTCCGCGACCGGAACATCGACGTCGACGACCAGGAGACCTTCCGCCGGCAGGCCGGCGCCGGTCTGCTGGGGCACGATGGCCAGAGCGGCGCCGACGACCCGACCGGGGGCCTGACGGCCCACGACGTGGGCCGCATGTCCGAGCTGGACTTCGTCTTCGGCACCCGCGGCGCCGCCGCCAGCGCGGCCGACCAGGACCGGACCCTGCATCACCTGGGGCTGCTGCCGGACGGCCCCGAGGCACGCGCCCGACTGGCCGCCCTGCAGCGCGCCGCCGCCACCGACGACCTGGCCCTCGCCGGCCTGATCCACCCCGACACCCTCGCCGCCATCGGCCGCCGCCTGG
>CAZPJM010000067.1:0-19236 GCA_964586865.1 uncultured Enterobacteriaceae bacterium | reverse complement strand
GATGCACTAGGGAGGCGGAACGCTGCCAGGAGTCCGCCCGATGGACGTGTGGTCCGCCCTCCTCGGCTCGGGGTACATGGAGCATGGTCACTGCTACCGTTGGGAGCCGCCGCTGGTGCTCCTCCACGGGCTCAGCGACGGCTTCATCGCCCTGGCCTACTTCACCATCCCCCTGACCCTGTACTGGATCGTGCGCCGTCGCTCGGCCACGCCCTTCCGCGGCATGGTCCTGGCCTTCACGGCCTTCATCCTAGCCTGTGGGCTCGGCCATGCCCTCGAGGTGGTGACCCTCTTCGAGCCGGTCTACTGGGTGAGCGGTGCCAGCAAGGGCGTCACCGCCGCGGTCAGCGTCCTGACGGCCGGCCTGCTGGCCGTCTACGCCCCCGGCCTCACCCGGGTACCCACCCCCGAGGCCCTCGAGGCGTCGCTGCGCCGGGAGCAGGCCAGCGCCGAGCGGCTGAAGCGGGTCATCGAGGGCTCGGTGGACGCCTTCTTCCTGCTGGAGGGGGCCGAGTGCCAGGTCCGGTTCGACAACGCCGTGGCCCGGACCCTGGTGGGCGGGCCCAGCGGGGGCCAGCCCATCGCAGCGGTCCTTCCCGAGACCGAGCGTGCCACGCTGCTCGACCTCCTCCGGGAGGCGACCGATACCGGCGTCACCGTGAGCCGGGAGATCGCCCTGGCGCTGCCCGATGGCCCGCGGATCTTCCAGGCCCAGGCCATCCCCCTGCCCGACGGGGTGGGCCTCTTCCTCCGCGATCTGACCGAGGAGCGGGCCGCCCGGGAGGCCGAGCGTCTGCTGGCCGCGGTGGTGGACAACTCGGAGGACGGCATCTTCACCACCGACGCCGACGGCGTGGTCCTGAGCTGGAACCGGGGGGCCGAGGCGCTGCTGGGCCGCTCCGCCGAGGACACGGTGGGCGGCTCCATCCAGGCCTTCTGCCCCCCCGAACGCCACGAGGAGCAGCGCGCCGCCCTCGAGGGCGCCCTGGCCGGCGTCTCCAGCACGCCCCTCGAGACCGTCCGCCTCCACGCCGACGGCCACAGCGTCCCCGTCTCCATCAACCTCTCGCCCCTCCCCGACCCGGACGGCCGGGTCCGCCGGGTCTCGGCCATCCTCCGCGACCTCACCTCGTCCCGTCAGGCCGAGGCCCTCCGCGAGGCCCTCTCCGAGCGCGAGGTCCTGGTCCGCGAGGTGCACCACCGGGTGAAGAACGACCTGCAGATCGCCACCAGCATGATGCGGCTCGGCCTGCGCGCCATCGAGGATCCCTCGGCCCGACGGGTGGTCGAGGACGGCCTCGGCCGCCTCCAGGCCATCGCCCTCGTCCACGAGCAGCTCTACCGGGAGGGCCGCTTCGGGCGCATCGCCCTCGACGTCTTCCTCGGCCGGCTCGCCGCCGGCATGGGCCGGGTCGCCGATGCCCGGATCCGCATCGAGACCCACCTCGAGCCGGTCGAGGCGGGGCTGCACCAGGCCATCCCGGCCGGGCTCATCCTCCACGAGCTGCTGGCCAACGCCATCCAGCACGGCTTCCCGGGCGAGGCGGCCGGCTCCGTGACGGTCCACCTCACGGCCGACGCCGACGAGGTCGTGATCGAGGTGCGGGATGACGGGGTCCCCTTCCCCGATGCCGCCGACACGGGCCTGGGCCAACGCCTGATCACCGCCCTGACGGAGCAGCTCGGCGGCACCCTCTCCCGCGACGAGGCCCCGATGAAGCGCACCGTCGTCCGCTTCCCCCGACCGGCGCCCCCGGCGCGGACCGGCAAGAGCGGCTAGGCTCCCAGGAGGGACGCCACGCATCGCCCACCCCGTCCGGGGGATCCCCGGCCCACCCCGCCCAGGAGGCCACCCGATGCTCCGGGTGCTGATCGTCGAGGACGAGCGGATCACCGCGATGGACCTGGAGGAAGCCCTCCGACAGCGCGGCTACGAGGTGGTGGATGTGGTCACCCGGGGCGAGGAGGTGGTCGAGCGGGCGCTCCAGGCGGCGCCGGACATCATCCTGATGGACATCCGCCTCGAGGGACGGCTGGACGGCATCGAGGCCGCCCATCAGGTGCGGAGCGAGCTGGAGCTGCCGGTGGTCTTCCTGACCGCCAACTCCGACCCCGAGACCATCCGCCGCATCCACGAGACCGGGGCGCGCGGCTACCTCATCAAGCCCTTCAACGACGACGAGCTCCCGGGCGTCCTCGAGGCGGCCGTGGGGCACCACCGCACCGAGGAGGCCGCCCGGGATCGGGGCGATCAGCTCTGGGTGACGCTCCAGAGCATCGGCGATGCGGTCATCACCACCGACGAGGCCCTGCGGGTGACCCATCTGAACCCCGCCGCCGAGACCCTCGTGGGCTGGTCGGCCGAGGAGGCCCGCGGCCGTCGGGTCGAGGAGATCTGCGACCTGCGGCATCCCGACACCGGCGACACCGTGGACAACCCCCTGCGTCAGGCCCTCCGGGAGGGCGGCCCCGCCGAACTCTCGGAGGGCGCCCTGCTCCTGCCGCGGGGGAACGAGGCCAGCCCGGTGCCGGTGGCCGACACCGCCACCCCCATCCGCGCCGAGGACGGGCGGATCCTGGGGGGGGTCATGGTCATCCAGGATCTCTCGGAGCGCCAGCGCCTGCAGGACCTCATCGCGCGCACCGACCGCCTGGCCAGCATGGGCACCCTGGCCGCCAGCATCGCCCACGAGATCAACAACCCGCTCACCTACGTGCTCGGCAGCGTGCACGTGGCCCTCGACGGCCTGCGGCGCTCCACCCTCGGCCGCGAGGAGGCGGTCCGCCTGCTCCGCGACGTCGAGGTGGGCGCCCGCACCATCGAGCACATCGTGCGCGACCTGAAGCTGCTCTCCACCCAGGACCACAAGGCCCTGGAGCCGGTGGATGTTCAGCGGGTGGTACAGCGGAGCCTGCGGATGGTCGCCAAGGCGGTCCGGGCCCGGGGTCGCCTCGAGGCGGCGCTCTCACCCACCCTGGCCGTGCTGGCCCACCCCGTCACGCTGGGGCAGGTGGTGCGCAACCTGGTCCAGAACGCCGCCCAGGCCCTGCCCGAGGACTACTCGGACGACCACGTGGTGCGGGTGACCACCGACGACGACGGCCAGCGGGTGCGCATCGTCGTCGAGGACAACGGCTGTGGCATGACCGAGGCGGTCCAGGCCCGGGTGTTCGACCCCTTCTTCACCACCAAGCCGGTGGGCGAGGGCTCCGGGCTGGGCATGGCGGTGAGCTACCAGATCGTCCGGGAGCTCGGCGGCGAGCTCACCCTGGACAGCGAGGTGGGTCGGGGCACCCGGGTCGAGGTCTTCCTGCCGGCGCGGCCCGACATCTCCGACGAGCCCGTCGACGAGGTCACCACGTCCAGCGAGGCCACCTGGACCGCGCGTCGGGTCCTCATCGTGGACGACGACCGGCTGGTACGGCGGGCCCTCCAGCAGATGCTCGCCCAGGTCCACACCGTCGAGAGCTTCGGCTCGGTCGAGGCCGCCCTGGCCCGTATCCGCCACGGCATCGGCTATGACGCCATCCTCTGCGACCTCATGATGTCGCCGCTCAACGGCATCGAGTTCCTCGACGCCCTCGAGTCGCTGGCCCCGGACCTGGTGCGCCGGATGGCCTTCATCACGGGGGGCGTCATCAGCGGCGCCGTGCAGGAGCAGGTGATCCGCTCGGGCCGACCGCTCGCCTACAAGCCCTTCGATGCCGCCCAGCTCCTGGGCCTGGTGGAGGAGCTGGCCGCCGGGTAGCCCCCGGTGGCCGGCGGGGGCGGCTCAGGCGGCGCGCTCCTCCCGCTCCTCCCTGGGGGCGAGCAGCCGCTCGAGGCGGCCGGGGAGGTCCCGGAAGGCCTCCGGTCCGAGGGCCAGGCGGCGGGACAGGGGCTGGCGCGCCAGGATCGCGGGATCGCCGAGGCGCGCGCCGTCGTCGTGCAGGGCGATGTGGGCGAGCTGGAGGACGGCCGCCAGGGCCAGATCGGGCCGGCCGGTGACGTCCCGCTCGGCGAGGCCGCTCCGGTACTGGCGCTCGACGGCGCCGGGCAGCGCGTCGGGCACGCGCATCCGGGCCAGCAGGCCGGCCCCGACGGCGGCGTGGGTGACGTGGAAGGTGTCCCGCTCCAGACGGGCCAGGCGGGGGCCGTGGGGGTGCTGGTCCAGCAGGGCGGTGTAGCGCGCCCGATGAACCGCCAGCAGCCCGAGCTGGCCGAGGCCGTGGCACAGCCCCGCCGTGTAGGCGAGCCCCGCGTCCAGGGTGCCCGCCTCCCGGGCCAGCAGCCGCGCGACCACCGCCACCCGCGCCGCGTGGGCCCAGAGGCGCTCGGCGTGGGCCTCGGGCAGCGACCCGGTGGCCCCCTCCATCACCAGGCGCAGCAGCAGCCGTGACGAGGTGTCCCACCCGAGCCGGGCCAGGGCCCGCCGCAGATCCGCCGCCGGCGCCCGCCGGGCGTAGAAGCTGTGGTTGGCATGGTCCAGCACCTTCACCGTCAGGACCGGATCCACCTCGAGGGCAGCGCGAAGGCCGTCCAGGTCGGGCTCCCCCGACGCCAGCAGCCGCACCACCCCGGGGGCGGCGGGCGAGAGGAGCTTCTCGGCGGCGAGGACCAGGGCGTCGAGGACGGGCACGGGCACTCCGGGAGCGCCCCCGGGATCGGCGCCGCCCGCGCCGCCCATGAGGCCCGACGACCACGTGTGACACGACCCCATGCACCCCTGCACCCAGGGTCGGGACGGTCCCCCGCCGACCCGCCACCACCCCGCGCTATCCTGCGCCCGCGCCCCGGAGGCCCCCGTGACCCTGTTCGACGACGCCGATGCCCTGCTGCGCGAGGCCCTGCAGGTCTCGGCCCACGCCCGCGCCGAGGACGCCACCGCCGGCATCGCACCGGGGGACGCCTTCACCGCCGTCGTCACGGTCGAGAACGCCGGCCTGGGCGATCGCGACGGCACCCACGCCCGCACCGCCTTCACCCACATCACCCTGCGGGTGGAGGCCACGCCCTTCGCCGCCCCGGTGGTGGACGGGGCCACGGTCCGCGACGTGACCCTCGAGGTGGGCGAGCTCATCTACGGCGAGGCCTCCAGCCACGAGGTGCCCATGCGCGCGGTGGCCGCCCTCGATGGCCCCGAGCCCTTCGCCCGGGTCCACGTCCACGGCGGCCTGGACCTGCGCCGCTTCTTCGCCGTGGGCGCGGTGCACCAGTTCACCACCGAGATCCACCGCACCCCCGCCCAGGACCCGGCCACCGAGGCCCTGCGTCGGACCCTGCTGGATCGGGTGCTCCCCGAGGGCTTCGACCTGCGGGCGTGGTCCTTCGACTTCGACGACGAGCCCGGCTTCCTGGCCATCGCCGACGATCCGGGCCGGTTCCGGGCCTTCGTGCGGGAGCGGGTGGTGGAGCTCGCCGAGGCCCGCGGTCTGGCCAGCGCCGCCGTGACCGCCTCGGCCAACGTCCTCGAGGACCTCTACGTGGATGTCCACGAGACCGGCTACACCGGCGCCCTGGCGCTGGGCCTGTGGTTCATGGGCTTCGACCAGGGCGAGTCCATCGCCTTCGACGAGGTGGTGGCCCTGGCGCGCGACCACCTGGGCGGCATGGGCACCTTCGAGGAGCGGCGCGAGCTGCGGCTGTTCAAGGGCTTCGAGAACGACGGCACGCTGGCAGATCCGATCACGGTCATCGACCTGCCGGTGGTGGTGGACTACCGCGCCCGCACCCTCACCCTGTGGGCGGGCAGCCTGTCGGCCGGGTGAGCCGTCGGGGGGCCCGCGATACGGGCCCGGGAGCCGCGGAGGGCCCATGAGCGAGGACACGAGCGCCCCCTACTACCCGTCGAGCCCGCTGGGCGAGCGGGTCGAGGGCATCCCCACCGGCCGCGACGTGGCCTGGGAGCCCCTCGTCGACTACCGGCGCAACGGGGTCAGCGAGAACACCGTCCATGGCGCGGTGGCCTGGTACAGCGGCCACACCCGGGTCCACAGCTTCGGGGGCAATGTCCTCTGCTACGGCCGCTCGATGATGAAGCCCTTCTACATCAAGCCCTTCGCCGGGGTGCTGGACCCGATCCTCACCGGCCCCCAGAAGGCCATCAGCGTGGCCTCGCACAATGGCACCGCCGAGCACATCGCCGCGGCCCAGGGGATCCTGCCCGAGAGCGCCTGGGGCCTGATGCAGACGCCGCTCGACACGCCCCTCGTCCAGTTCGGGCGGCAGGTCCGCCGGCCGCGGCGGTGGTTCAACAACTCGAGCGGGCACCACGCGGCCATCCTCCGCGGCTGCCTCGAGAAGGGCTGGTCGCCGGTGGGCTACACCCTGCCCACCCACCCGGTCTTCGCCGCCTACTCCGACGTGGTGCGGGATGCGCTGGGCCAGGACTGGCAGCCCCGCCGCATCGCCCGCGACGGCGACGGCCTGCCCACCGTGGCCATGACCGTGGACGAGCTGGCCCGCTGCTATGCCTGGCTGGCGGTCCACAAGGACGACGACTGGGTCTGGGACGCCATGATCGCCCACCCCGACGTGGTGGGGGGCTTCAACCGGCTCGACACCACCGTCATCAAGAGCGGCGAGGGGCGGGTCATCGCCAAGGAGGGGGCCGATGGTCTGCTCGGCATGGCCATCGAGCACCCCGACTACCCGGACGGGCTGGGGGTGGTGGTCAAGATCGCCCACGGCTGGAACCCCCAGGCCACCTGGTACGTGGCGCGGGGGATCCTGGGGGTGCTGGGCTTCTCCCTGCGCAACCCCTACCCCCTGTACCGCCAGAAGGCCTTCCTGGTCCCGGGCGTCGTCCCCGAGGATCGCCTGGCCGACCTGGAGCGGATCCCCACCTGGGACCCCTGGGATCCGGACCACGACCGCTGGTACTACGGTCCCGAGGCCCACCGGCGGGGGGTGCCGTCGTGATCGGCCGGCTCCTCATCCTCCCCATCCGCTTCTACCAGCGGTACATCTCGCGCTACACCCCGCCGAGCTGCCTGTTCCGGCCGACCTGCTCCACCTACACCATCCAGGCCCTGGAGCAGCACGGGCTGTGGGGCCTGTGGCTCGGCCTGTGGCGGATCCTGCGCTGCAACCCCATCACCGGCGGGGGCCACGATCCGGTCCCCGAGACCTGATCCCGGAGGCCCCATGCCCACCGTCGACTTCTTCTACGACGTGGTCAGTCCGTACAGCTACCTGGCGAGCACCCGCATCGAGGCCATCGCCGCCGACTGCGGGGCCGAGCTGGTCTTCCGACCCTTCTTCCTGGGAGGCCTGATGAAGGCGGTGGGCAACAAGCCCCCGGCCCAGCTCCCGGCCCGCGGGCGCTACCTGTTCACCGACCTGGCCCGGTGGGCCGCCTACTACCGCATCCCCTACGACTTCCCCCGGGCCTTCCCCATCCTGACCCTCACGGCCCAGCGGGCCCTGGTGAGCCTGCCGCCCGAGGCCCGGCCCGGGCCCACCCATGAGCTGTTCCGGGCCTACTGGGCCGAGCAGCGCGACATCTCCCAAGAGGAGGTGCTGCGCGACATCCTGGGCGATGGCCCGGTGGACGCCGCCGCCGATCCCGCGGTGAAGCAGGCCCTGGTGGAGGCCACCGCCGAGGCCGAGCAGCGCGGGGCCTTCGGCGCCCCCACCTTCTTCGTGGACGGCGAGATGTACTTCGGCAACGACCGGCTGCCCTTCCTCGAGCAGAAGCTCCGCGAGCTGGGCCGGGACGGATAGCCGGGGCCTCCGGAGGGCCGGGGGTCCGGCTAGCCGATCCGGACGATGACGGTCTCGACGCGATGGGCCTCGCCCGGCAGGCGCACCATGACCCGCATGCCGCCCCCCTCGGGGCTCACCTTCAGGTGGGCGCGGCCGAGCCCGTGGCGGTGGAGGACGGCCCGCGCGGCGGTCTCGATGCGCCCGGCGGTGGCCCGATCGGCCAGGCCCCCCCGGACGGCGTCCAAGGCGGCCGTCTCCAGATCCGCCTCGAGGGCGGCCCGGCGGGCGCTCCGGGGATCGGCGGTGGGGGCACGGGGCTCACCCCGACGGGGGCGGGTGCGCATCCGGCCCGAGGGGGCGGGGGTCTCGCCGGGTCCATCCTGGGCCATGGGGCCTCCATCGTGTGGCCACCTATCGCGTCGGACCTGGGGGGCGGTCAGGCCGGCCCCTCGCCCGGACCGATCGCCCAGCCCACCTCGGGCCCCGGCAGGTCGGGACCGTCAGGCGAGCCCTCGGTGTCCGGGGTGGGCGCCACCGGCGCCGGCAGGGTGGCGGCCAGCTGCTCGACAACCCGCCGGGCCTCGTCCCAGTCCATCAGAGGGAGGGAGACCGCGCTGCCCGCCACCCGCACCACCACCTCGGCCAGCCCGAGCCGCCGCATGAGCAGGCCCTGCCGGGCGCTCACCGACTGGATCTTGGACCGGCTCACCACCACACCCCGCCGGTGCAGCCAGCCCCGGCGCGCCACCACCGTCCGGGGGCTCACGAGCCAGCCCTGGTGGCGCCAGTCGAGCCACGCCAGCACCCCCAGCACCGGGGCGAGCAGGAGCCCGGGCAGGGCCCACGGCCCCAGGAGCAGCGAGGCCAGGGCGGTGCCCACCACCACCTGCACGATGCGACGGGCCACGTTGCGGATCAGGGCCCGGTCGTGGGGCCGGCGCAGGATGGCCGTCTGGAGATCCACGTCCAGGTCGGGGACGGCCTCGCAGGTGAGCTCCCCGAGACGGGCCCGGGGCACGAGGGGCACCAGGGCCGAGCGCTGCTCCGTCCCCCCCTCGCCCGAGCGGGCCGAGGCGGTCTCGACGGTCAGCGAGCCCATGCCGATGAGCCGCCGCAGCAGCGGCTCGGAGGTCTGGACCACCTGCACCTTGGACAGGGGGAGCTCGAGGCGGCGGCGGGTGGTGAGCCCGCCCTCCACCACCAGGCCATCGTAGGTCCGGGAGAGGCGGAAGCCCCAGTGGCGGAGCATGGTCCCCACCAAGCCCACGAGCCAGGCCCCCGCCAGCACCGCCACCGCCACGCCGAGCCCCTGCCACCCCGCCGCCCTCACCGGCAGTGTGTCGAGCTGCTCCGGGGCCACCCAGGTCATGCCCTCGAAGAGCAGGCCCAGCGCCACCGCCGCCGCCCCGAGCCGCATGGCGGTGGCGGCGTGGATGAACAGGTCGACCGGGCCATGGCGGACCAGCTCCCGGGCGGGGGGCACCTCGCCCTCCCGCGCCCGGCCGGCCTCGCGCAGGTTCTCCAGGGTGGCGCGGATCCGCTCCGCCTCCTCGACGGTCAGGGCCGAGAGCAGGCCCTCGACCTCCGAGCCCGAGGCGGTCTGGATGCGGACCTCGACCAGCCCCGAGACGCGGTGGGGCAGCGTGCGGACCAGCTCCACATCCTGGACGCGGGCCGGGTCGATGGTGCGGACCTGCCGGTTGAGCCAGCCGGTGCGGATCTCGAGGCGGCCCCCGGCGATCCGGTAGCGCAGGGTGAGCCAGTGGCGCAGCGTGCCACCCACCGTGAGGAGGAAGAAGAGGCCCACGATGCCGAGATCGAGGAGGGTGACCCAGCCGTCGGTGCCATCCTCGGCCGAGCCGCGCCACAGCAGCGCCAGCGCGAGGGGCCACAGACCGCGCACCACCCGCCAGGTCTGGGGGAGGAGGTTCACCGCCACCGAGGCCGGATGGAGCATGCGCCAGGCGGCGTCAGACGCCATCATCGCCCTCGGCCACCTCGATGAGCCGGTCGCGCAAGGCCTCGGCCACCCTCCGGTCCAGCCCGGGCACCACCCCGTCCGCCCCCATCCCCGAGGCGGTGTAGACCAGCACCCGAGCGAGCCCGAAGAGCTGGTCGAGAGGGCCCTGGTGGGTGTCCACATGCTGGATCCGCCCCACCGGGATGGCCGTCACCCGCCGCACCACCACCCCGCTCCGGATGAGCAGCTCGCGCTCGGTGAGGGCATAGCGCCACGCGTCGAAGGCCAGGGTGGGCAGCCACAGGGCCGCGGCCGTGAGCAGAAAGCCCACCACGGCCCCGCTCCCCAGCCCCACCAGCGGCTGCTGGAGCCACCAGCCGATGCCGATCCCCGCCCCCACCGCCAAGACCGGGCCCGCCACCACCAGCCGGGTCAGGGCCCGGAGGTGGAAGAGCCAACGCGCCCGGGGGGCCAGGGGGATCCACTTCATGGCTCCGACCTAGCGCCCGCAGGAGCCCGCGGGAAGGCGGGCCAGGCTACGATGCCCCCGCCGTCGGCACCGGCTCCTCATCATCCAGGGCCTTGCGGATCTCGCGCGCCCACGGGTGGACCCGGAGGGCCGACCGATCCACGTCGGTCAGCCGATCGGCCAGGTCCCGCAGCATGGACCGGGCCGCCCGCCAGCTCCCCTGGGCGTCCAGCTCGGCGGCCTGTCGGTGGATGGCCGTGGCGAGCAGCCACTCCATGCGCACCAGATCGGCCGGCTCGCGGGAGAGGATCTCCCGGACGGGCTCGAAGAGCTGGTCGGGGTTGGCCAGCCGGGAGGTGACCCGGCCGCGGGAGCGGCACACATCGAGGAGCAGGGGCACGTCGCGGATCTGACGCGCCCGGCGGATGGCCTTGCGATACAGCAGCCGGGCCTCGTCCTGCTTGTCCGCGTGCCAGAGGGTCTCGGCGAGCAGGGCCCGGGCGTGCTCGGCGATGAGCACCAGCCCGGCGGCCTGGGCCACGTTGCAGACCTCGCCCAGGGTGCGGGCCGCCTCGCGGAGCTGGTCGCTGTCCATGAGGATCTGCCCCGTCACGAGACCGGCCTCGACCCGGAGGACCAGGTGCTCCTCGCGGCGGATGGTCGCCTCGACCTCGTCGATGCACTCCTGGGCGCGGCCGAGCCGGCACAGCTCCACCTCGAGCCAGGCCTGGGCCACCAGCAGGTGGACGTAGGGGGTGGGATTCTCGCGGCGCCGGAAGGTGGGCAGCGCGGTCGTGATCCGGGCGATGGCCTCGCTGAAGCGGCCCTGCTGGCGGAGCACGTCGGCCCACACCGGCAGGGCGAGGGCCAGTCCATTGGCGTCGTCCACCCGCTCGAAGAGCTCGATGGCGGCGATGGAGGCCACCTCGGCGCTGGTGAGCTCGCCGTGGGCATAGCGGAGGTGGGCGAGGCCGGCCTCGGCGTAGGCGGTCAGGCGCGGATCGCCGATCTCGTGGGCCGCCCGCAGGCCCTGGTGGAACCAGCGGCTGGCGAAGCGGCCCTGGCCGGCGCGCAGGTGGGAGAGCCCGAGCTCGATGGCGATGGAGACGGACAGGGCCAGGTCGTCGGGGGCGTGCTGGGCGTGGGTCCAGGCCTCGCCCAGGTGGTGGCGGAAGTTCTGGAGGTGGCCGATCCGCCGCTGGAGGCTGGCCCGGACCAGGGCGAGCTCGGCCCGGAAGGCCTCGCCGGTCCCGAGGCTCTCGGCGCGCTTGAGGGTGCTGGTGAGGGAGGGGTCCATGGGGCGGACCTCGACCAGCGCGCGGGCATGGGCCAGAAAGAGGCGCGCCAGGCGGCCGCGGGGGGTCTTGCGCGCCCCCCGGACGTGCTCGATGACGGGCTCCAGCACATCGAGGGCGGTGGCGGGCCGGCCGCCCCGCAGGTGCTCCTCGGCCTGGGCGAGGGCGCTCTCGATGGCCTCGTCCACCCGCTCGACGGCGAGCAGGAGCTGGACCTGGGCCAGGGTGGGTCGGGTGGTGGCCATGGTGCCGGCCAGCAGCCGCTGGATCACCCGCCGGCGGGCGGGGCCGCACTGGGCGCGGACCACCTGCCGCGCCAGGAACTGCCGCCAGGTGATGGTGTCCTCGGGGCCGGTCGGCCCGTGCTCCAGCCACCCCATGGCCTGCAGCTCCTCGAGGACCGGCCCGGCCTCGGCCACGGTCCAGGACATGCCCACCGCGACATCCCGCACGGTGGCGTCCGCGTCGAGGAAGGAGAGGACCTCGAGGGCGCGGCGGTGCACGGCGGCCAGCGGCTTGAGGGCGTCCAGGACCAGGTCGCGGGCCTCGCCGGGCACGGGGAAGCGCAGGTCCTGCTGGCGCGCCCAGGCCAGACGGTTCGGGTCCCGGGCCTGCTCGGTGAGGAGGCCCTCGTCGACCAGGGCGCGCACCACGCCCTCCACGTAGACCGGCAGTCCCCCCGAGGCCTCGTGGATCCGGGCGGCCAGGGTCGGCGGCGGGGGCCGACGGTGGAGGAGGGCCCCCACGAGCAGCCCCACCTGGTGCGCGTCGAGGGTGGGCAGACGCACCCAGAGATCCTCGGCGAAGCGCTCCCGGGAGGGCACGGCGGCCCGATCCCGCGCCGGATCCAGGCCAGCGGCGAACTGGACGGGGGTCTCGGTGCGGGCGAGGCCGACCTTGACCGCCTCCAGCCACTCGAGGATGACCGGGCCGGCGTGGTGGAGGGCCTCGATGACGAAGAGCACCGGGCGGTCGAGCTGCTGGGCGGTCGCCCGGAGCAGGATGGTGCCGGCCTGCTGGAGGGCCTCGCGGCGCTGGGGGGAGCGCACGTCCCAGCCCTGGGAGAGGGTCTCGAGGAGGATCCGGGCGCGCTCGATGGGGGGGAGCTGCGGGTTGGGGAGGGCCTCGAGGATCTGGCGGAGCACCAGCGCGACGCTCACCAGGTCCTTGCCCGGGGAGAGGACGCAGCGGTAGACGACCCGTCCCTCGATGCGGGCGTCGCTGGCGAGGGCGTGGAGCAGGTTGTGCCGCCCGCTGCCCTCGAGGCCCTCGAGGATGACGAAGGAGCCGGGCTCGCCCAGGTCGAGGAAGGCGCGCAGGGCCTGCTGCTGCACCTCGCGGCCCACCAGGCGGTTGGCCGTGTCCTCGAGCTCGAGCGTCCCCGGCAGGAGCAGCGGCTGGCCGACCAGCTCCTCGAGCGCCCGGGCCACCGCCTTGCCCGAGCTGGGCCGGTCGTCGGGCCGCTTGGCCAGCAGCTCGAGAATCAGATCGGAGAGGCCCTCGGGGATGCTGGGGTAGAGCTCCCGGGGCGGCACGGGGCGCTCGTGCAGGTGCATGCGGGCCAGCGTCATGGCGTCGTCGTGCTCGAACGGCCGCCGGCCGGTGCACAGCCGGTACAGGAGCACCCCCAGGCTGTAGAGGTCCGAGCGCCCATCCACCGGGTTGGCCCGGAGCTGCTCGGGGCTGGCGTAGGCGAACGTGCCCACGAAGTCGCCCTCGCGGGTCAGGCGGTCGCCGTCCAGGACCCGCACGCTGCCGAAGTCGATGAGCTTGATCCGGCCGTCGGGCAGCACGAGCAGGTTGGCCGACTTGAGGTCGCGGTGGACCAGGCCGCGCCGGTGGATGTGGTAGAGGGCGGTGGCGATGTCGTGGCCGAGGCGGAAGACCTCGTCCAGCCGCTTGGGATCGCCGGGCCGGCCCTTGCGCATGATGTAGGCCTGCACCGGCGTGCCCGTCACCAGCTCCATCGTCTGCCAGGGCATCCCCTCGAACACCCCGAAGTGGTAGACCCGGATGATGTTCGGGTGGTTGAGGCGGATCATGGCCTCGTACTCGCGGAAGAAGCGCGGCAGCGAGGCGCCCGGGTGCATGAGCATCTTCAGGGCCAGGTGCTCGCCGGTGGCTGGATCCTCGACCTCGAAGACGTGGCCGGTGCCGCCCCGGGCGATGCCCTGGAGCACGCGGTAGGGCCCGATGCGCCGCGGCATCGGCGTGCTGTCCGCATCGCGGGCCGCGCCGGTCACTTGAGGATCGCCCGGATGTGGCGGGACCACGGGTGCAGCCGGAGGGCCGCGCGGTCGGTGTCGGCCAGGGCCTCGGCCAGGGCGTCCAGGCGGGCCTGGGCTTCGAGGGCCGCCCCCCGGGCCTCGGCGCGGCGGCGCCAGCGGTGGTGGTGACGGGCGTCGGCGAGGAGCCGCTCCACCTCGACCAGCGCCAGGTCCTCCCGGTCGAGGATCTCCTGGATGGGCTTGACGATCTTGTCGGTGGGCTCGGTGGGCCCGAGGGCGCGGAGGCGGGCCAGGGTGCCCTCGATGAGGCTCACCGCGTCCCCGGCGCCGAGCAGCCCGAAGAGGGCCGAGGCGAAGAGGTCGCGGGCCCGCCGCTTCTGGTCGAGAGCGAGGAGGGTCTCGGCCATCAGCGCGCGGGCGAGCTCGCTGATCCCGGGCAGCCCCGCGGCCCGGCCCCGGTCGTGGGCATCCTCGAGGGTCATGAGCGCGGGCTTGAAGTGGCCCGAGGCCAGCAGGATGCGCCCCCGCACCACCGAGGCGGCCAGCCGGGTGTCGAGCTGCTCGCCCTTGCGCACCAGGGTGTCGATCTCGTCGATGTGCTCCTGGGCGCGGCCCAGGCGATGCAGATCGGCCTCGCACTCGGCCACGGCGAGCAGCAGCCGGACCACGTGGGTGGGCTCCTGGCAGCGCCGGGCGACGGGGATCTGGGCATAGAGGGCCTGGAGCGCCTCGGTGACCCGCCCCTGGAGCCGCAGGATGGGCACCAGGGTGGGCAGGGCCGACCACAGGCCGCGGCGGTTGCCCGTCTCCTCGAAGACGGCCATGGCTTCTCGGACCAGGGGCTCGGCGTCCTGGAAGCGCCCCTCGGAGACCTGGAGGGCGGCCTTCGAAACCCATGCCCAGGCCAGGGGGACCCGCCCGGCGGCCTCGCCGTCCTCGAGGGCGTGCTCCACCCAGCGGGCGGCGTCGCGGACCCGCCCCCCCAGCCGCTGGGCCTCCGCCTGGAAGGTCGCCACGATGCTCCGCATCCGGGGATCGCCCGATCCCTCGGCCAGCTCCCAGGCGGCGCGCAGCTCCTTGTCGTGGTTGATCAGGTGGCCGAGGGCGCGCTGGAGCCGGGCCTTGACGAGCTGCACCCCCACCTGGACCACCGGGTCGAGGGCCAGCTTGCGCGCCGCCGAGAGGGAGCGGGCCAGGGCCGGGTCGATGGGCTGGGCCATGAGCAGGCAGTTGGCGTGGAGCAGGAGCGCCCGGGAGAGGAGGTCCGGATCCACGTCGACGGGCTCCCGGGCCAGCGGGGCGATGGTGTCCAGGACCTCGAGGGCATCGACGGTGGCGAGATCGTCCAGGAAGCGATCGGCGCAGTCGAGGGCCCGCTCGACGGCCTGGCTCCACGCCCCGGCCTCGAGGAAGAGGTGGACGTGGGAGGGGCGCGGCTCGAGCTCGTCGAGCAGGGGGAGGAGGGCCTCGCGGAAGACCACCCGGCGCTCGGGGGGGGTGATCTCGGGCACGAGCCGGCGGAGCAGGGGCTGGGTGAAGCGCACCCGGCCCCCGTCGACCCGGATCCAGCCCGTGGCGGCCAGGCTGCGGAGGATGACCACGACCTGGTCGGAGCGCCAGCCCAGCGCCCGGGCCAGCACCGAGATGGGGGCGGGCGGGCCGGCCAGCACCAGGGCCATGAGCACCCGGCGCTCCAGCGCGGGCCGGGACAGCAAGGCCCGGAGCAGGGTCTCGAGGGCGGCGTCGGGGACCTCCAGCTCGTCGTGGACATCCCACTCGATGCGGTTGCCGTCCTCGCCGATGAGCCGGATGGCGCCTTCCTCGACGAGCTGGTTCACCACCTCCTCGACCCAGCGGGGCTGCCCCCCCGAGGCCTGGTGGATGGTCCGCGCCAGGGCGGTGGGCGGGGGCCGCCGGTCGAGCATGGCGCCGACCTTCAGGGCCACCTGGGCGATGTCGAGGGGCGAGAGGGCCACCCGGAGCACGTCGGGGATGCGCTGGGAGACCTGGCGGATCACCTCGCCGCCGCCCTGCTCGGCCGACAGCAGGAACCGCACCGGCAGCCCGCCGCGCCGCACCTTGGCGAGCAGGTGGCCCAGGAGGTCCAGGAGGGGAGGGCCGGCGTGCTCCAGGTCGTGCAGCACGAGCAGGGTGGGGCCGCGCTGCCGGGCCAGGCCCACCAGCACCGAGGCCGCGGCCGCCGAGAGGCCCTCCCGGTTGCGGACGGCGATCTCGTGGCCCTTGCGGCGGAACAGGCGCAGGGCCTTGACCGCGGCGGCGACCCGGGTGTCGTCCAGGCTGCCCACCTCGTCGACGCCGGCGAGGAGCGCATCGAGGAGGGCCACCACCGTCTCCCGCGGCGAGAGGCGCGCGGTCAGGGAGAGCTCGCCATCCTGGCGGACGTCGCTGGCGAGGGTGTCGGCCACCCGGGAGCGATCGCTGCCGGGCTGGCCCAACAGAAGGACCGCGCGGCCGGGCGGATCCACCAGCGCGCGCAGCCGCCGCAGCACGTCCTCGCGGGCGGTCATGCGATCGACCCGCGCCATGGCGCCCCACCCGGGCAGACCGAGCGGCTCGCCGATGAGCTCCTCGAGGCGGCGGGTGACCACCCGGGCGCTGGAGGGCCGCTCGTCGGGGCGCTTGGCCAGCAGCTCGAGGATGAGCGACTCGACCCCGTCGGGAAGATCCTCGACCAGCTCGGAGGGGGCCCGGGGCGGGGAGCGGGCGATGAGCCGGGCGAGGGAGGCGGGATCGTCGGCCGAGAAGGGCCGATGTCCGGTGATCATGCGATAGAGCAGCACCCCGAGCGCGTAGATGTCGACCCGGTGATCCAGGGTCTTGCCGCGGAACTGCTCGGGGCTGGCGTAGGCCAGGGTGCCGATGAACTCGCCCGGCTTGGTGAGCTGGCGGAGGCCGTCGCGGATGTGGGCGGTGCCGAAGTCGAGGAGCTTCACCCGACCATCGGGCAGCATGAGGACGTTGTTGCCCTTCAGGTCCCGGTGGATCAGCCCGCGGTCGTGGATGTAGGCCACCGCATCGGCCACGAAGGCCCCGGCCCGGAGGACCTCCTGGGTGCGGGCGGGGGCGCCGGGCCGGCCGACCCGCTTCACCCAGACCTGCAGGGGTTCCCCGGCGATGAGCTCCATGCTGAACCAGGGCAGGCCCCGGTAGAGCCCGTACTGATACACCCGCACGATGCTGGCGTGGTTCAGGCGGGTGAGGGCCTCGTACTCCTGGTTGAACCGGTCGGGGTGGGGGCTCCGCCGGTCCATGATCTTGAGCGCGTGCTCCTCGCCGGTGGCCGAGTCCTCGGCCACGTACACCTCGGCCATCCCGCCCCGCCCGAGGCGGCGCAGGACACGGTAGGGGCCGATGGTCTCGGGCAGGCGAGGGGCGGACACGCGCGGGAGTATGTCACGAGAGCCCCGATCCGTCCCGCCGCCGCCTCATCCTTCCCGGCCTCCTCGCCGATCCACCGGCCACCCCCCTGGAGGCCGACGTGGGACCGTGGATCCTGCTCCCCCTGCTGGCCGGCGCCGCCGATCCGGACCTCGCGCCGCCCCCCTTCCCCGCCGAGCGCGCCCTGCACCTGTGGAGCCTCGCCGCCCGCTTCGAGCCCGACGGCTTCCCGGAGGACCTGGCGCGGGGGGGCTGTGCCGTCGACGAGCTGCCCGAGGGGGCCCGCGCGCCGGTGGGGCCGGTGTCCTGGCAGGGGGATCTCGCCGAGGCGGCCCGGGTCCACAGCGCCGACCGCGCCGAGGCCGGCTCCCTGTCCCACGACAGCACGGACGGGACCTCGATGGTGGACCGGATCCAGGCCTACTATGGATCCGACAAGCCCTTCGCCGAGAACCTGGCGCGGGGCTACCCCGCGGCCCGTCAGGTGGTGCTGGAGGGCTGGATGTGCTCGCCGGGCCACCGCGACGCCCTCCTGGACCCACGCTGGGACGCCATCGGCACGGGGGAGGTCGACCTGACGTGGACGGCGGTGTTCGGCCGCGGCGACGTGGCGGTGCAGGCGGTGCCCGTGGCGGTCCACGCCTGGGAGCCGGAGGCCCTCGAGGCGGTGCTCCGGGTGGCCGTGGCCCACCCCGACGGCCTCCCCCCGGAGGACGTCCGGGCGGTGGTGGACGGGGTGGACGAGGCGATGCCGCTCACCATCGGCGAGCCCGAGGCCGGCATCCACACCCTCACGGTCCCGGCCGACGGCCGCTGCACCCCCTGGTTCGTGGAGGTGGCCTTCGCCGACGAGGTGGTCCGCTACCCCGCGCGGGGGAGCCTCGTGTGGGGGGACTGCGATCTGGACGCCCCCGGCTGGGTGGACATGCAGCTCGAGCCGGGCGAGGGCCCCTTCGACCCGGACTGGACCCCCGATCCCGAGGCGCCCGACGGCGCGGAGCCGCCCGCCGAGGAGGAGGTCGACGTGGTGCCCTGGAGCCACCTGTGCGCCACCGTGGGGCCCGCCACCACCGCCGGTCCCGTCCTGCTCTTCATGGCCCTGCTGGGGCTCCGTCGCCGGCGTCGGTGAGCGCCTGGCGGGCCTGGAGCTCCCGCTCCACCAGGCTGGCGAAGCGCTCGTAGGGCTGGGCGCCCGACAGGAGCACCCCGTTGACGAAGAAGGTGGGCGTGGCCTCCACGCCCAGGGCCTCGCCCACATCCACGTCGGCGCGGATGGCCGACTCGAAGCGCCCCGAGGTCAGGCAGGCCTGGAAGGCCTCGCCATCCAGGGAGAGGTCGCCCGCGTAGCCGGCGATGTCGGCGTCGGAGAGGGCGTGCTGGTGGTCGAGGAGCAGCCGGTTCATCTCCCAGTAGCGGCCCTGCTCGCCGGCGCAGTGGGCCGCCACGGCCGCCGGGATGGCCCGGCCGTGGCTCGAGAGCGGGAAGTCCTTCCACACCACCCGGACCCGCTCGCCGTAGGTGGCCACGAGCTGGTCCAGCGTCTCGGTGACGCGGGCGCAGTAGAAGCACTGGTACTCGGCGAACTGCACCACCGTCACCGGGGCGTCCTCGGGGCCCATGGCCGGGTCGTGGGCCGCCACCGGCACCTCGGCCTTGGGGAGCTCGGGGTAGGGAAGCCGGATCCGGAGGTCCGCCCGCCGCCGCAGCTCGTCCAGGAATGCCGCGTAGCGCTCCTCGCGGGCCCGCCGGACCAGCTCGTCCACCACCACCGGGCGCGCCTCCTCGAAGGTGGCGCCGCGCATCTGCCGCTCGAGCACGGGCCAGAAGGCGCGGATCTCGGCGTCGGTGGGCTCGGGGACCTCGGCGTCCACCTCGGCCTCGAGGAGGGCGTCCACATCGGCCAGGCCCTGGCGCTCGGCCTCGGCCTGGAGGAGGGCCTCCATGACCAGCACATCGAGAGCCTGGGCCTGGATCTCGTAGCGCTCCAGCAGGAAGCGGACCTGGTGGTTCCTGAGCTCGTTGCCCACGCGGCCCACCAGGGCGCGGGCGGTGATCCGGCCGCCGTCCCAGCTCGCCAGGACCGCGTCGGCGGGGAGGAGGCCCGGGGCCCGGGCGGCGGGGAGAGGACGGAAGAGCCCACCTCCGAACTCCAGTCACGTGAAACCACCTCGTATGCCGGCTTTTGCTTTAAAAAAAAA
>CAZPJM010000066.1:0-19245 GCA_964586865.1 uncultured Enterobacteriaceae bacterium | reverse complement strand
GTGTGCTCTTCCGATCTCACCGGGCGCTGCGAGGGTGTCGCCGTCGGGGGCGCCCGCGTCCCGGGCCTCGGCGCAGGCCGCCCGCGCCTCCTCCCAGCGCCCGGTGGCGAGCGCGGCATCGGCGCGATCCAGGGCCACCGCGGCGCGGGGCCACTCGGTGCGCTGCCGGGACACGGCCCGGAAGTAGTAGCGGGCCTCGCGATGGAGCCCCACGGCCTGGTGCGCCCGCCCGAGCTGCTGGAGCACCGCGGTCCGGGCCTGGGAATCCGGGGCGCGGACCAGCCGCTTGCGGAGCGCGTCGATCCGCGCGAGCCCGGTGACCCCCTCCAGGCCCTCGACCGGGGGATCCCAGCCCTCGACGGGCAGGCGCACCTCTCGCGGATCCAGCCGAGGGGCCCAGGCATCCCCCATGAGGGGGTCCAGCGGGACCCGCGGCGGGCGGGCCGGGGTCCGGGGCACCCGGCCCGCGAGGAGGTCCTCCACCGTGGGGGCCGGACCCGGCTCGGTGAGCTGGGAGCGGGGGGCCACCCGGGTGATGAGGGCCCAGCCATCCCCCTCGGCCACGGGCTCCACCGCGATGGTCGGCCCGATGACGGCCAGGGTCACGAACCACGTCCCGCTGCCCGCGCTCACCGCCCAGGCCTCGTCCACATGGGCGGTGCGCTGCTCCCGGAGCTGATCCTCGAGGGGCTTGCTGTTGCCGGTCACCACGAGCTCGATGGTGTCCGGCCGGGTCCGGGGGATCACCTCGACCCGGGCGGTGGGGCTGGTGCGCATCCACACCGCACCGGGCGGGAGCCCCTCGTCCTGGGCCCCCGCGAGGAGGGCCAGCATCCACAGCCACATGCCGATCTCCTAGAAGCGCAGCGCCACGCCGAGGCCCGCGCGCCAGGCGTTGAGGTCGAAGCCGGAGCCGGTGGGGGCCAGGCGACGGGAGAGGAAGATCTCCAGCTCCACGCCGTCGAGGGCCTGCTCGGGGGCGGGGGCCAGGCTGGGCTGGCCGAAGCCCAGGTCGATCCGGGTGCCGACGCGGAGCTCGAGGCCCGGGCGGGCGCCCCGCAAGACGGTGGGGCCCTCTTCGACGGGCTCGTCCTGGAGCGGACCGGTGTAGGCCGGGTCCTGGCCGCCCTCGGACCACATGGTCAGGGCCGGCCCGAGGCCACCGAACAGCTCGAGCACGCCATCCTGGGCGGGGGTCCAGCGCGCCTCGGCCAGGATGGCCACCGGCAGCACCTGGAAGGCGCCCTCCCCGTCGGTGGCCTGCACGCGGGCGTAGCCGACCTCCGCATCGACCGCGAGGAAGCCGCCCAGCGGCACCACCAGCCCCAGGCCCGCGCCGAGGCCGCCGGTGCGGTAGCGGCCGCCGATCCACGGATCGTGCCAGAGCTCCCCGAGACCCCGGACCACGAGGCGCACCCGCTCGGGCGCCCGGCGCGGGGCGGCCAGGGCCGAGGGGCTGTCCTCGTCCGGCGGCGCGAGGCCCACCGGGGGGAGGAGGTCGGGGCCCGGGCCGGCAGGTCCGGCGAGGGCGAGGCTAGCGAGCGCGGTCACGATCACGGCGACGCTCCTGGGCCTGGTGCTTGAAGGCGTAGGCGACGATCCGGTCCCGGGCCTCGGGACGGATGCCGGTGAACCGGAGGGCGGTGCCCTCCGGGCTGGGCAGGACCTGGGCGATGGCGGCCACGAGGCGCACCTGCCCATCGAGGCGGAGCTCCATCCACACCCGCAGGTGGGTGCCCGGGGTCACGGGCAGCCGACGGTCCAGGTGAAGCCCGTCGCCGCCCAGCTCGAGCCCCTCGACGGCCAGGTCCACGCCCCCCTCGGAGAGATCGAGGCGCACCCGGAGGCGCTCCACCTCGGCCGCCAGGTGGTCGATGGCCTCGAGGAGCGCCCGCCCCACGTCCCGGAGGCCCGTGTCTGCCCGGTCGATACGCGCCACCACGGCGCGGGCGGCGTCGGCAGCGGGTCGAGCGGCCGCGGGGAGGGCCGGGGCCTCGGCCGCCGGGTCCGCGAGCTCGAAGGCCACGGGCAGCCGCGCCCGGACCCGGAACCAGGGGGCCTCGTCGGTCACGTCCGCCGCCGGACCAGCGCGAGGCCGAGCAGGACGGTGAGCAGGCCGAGCGGCCCGCCATGGAGGGGCAGGGAGGCGCAGTGCAGGCCGCCGGACTCCCCCGCGCCCTCGGCCGCGGAGGGAGACCCGGTGTCGGTGTCCGGCGGATCCGCGGACCCCGGGTCGGCTGTGTCCGCCGGGTCCGTGTCCGCCGGGTCCGTGTCCGCCGGATCCGTGTCCGCCGGGTCCGTGTCCGCCGGGTCCGTGTCCTCCACCGGCACCCACGGGTCCGTGTCCCAGGCCCCCGTGTCGACCACGTCCGAGTCCCACAGGTCGGTCTCGGCATCCCACGTGTCCTCGTCGCCATGCGCCGTCTGGGCGCCGATGGCGAGGAGCACCAGGGCCCCCGCCAGGGTCAGGGCGAGGGTCACCGGCAGGCGCACGTCGAAGCGGGGCTGGTCCATGGCCACCTCCGCGCCCCCATCGGTAGGGCGCCCGCCCCCTTGAGTGCGCCCCGTCGGGATGGCCCCCGGGTCGAGGCGACCTAGACGCCCCGGTTGATCCGCTGCCCCCGGGATCGGGCCTCGGCCGTCACCGGCCGCCCGTAGCCCCGGGCCGCCCGGCTGCGGGTCCGGGTGTGGCGCAGCTCGGTGGCCACGCCGTCGCGGATGGCGCGCACCCGCTCCACGAGCCCGTCCAGGGCCCCACGGAGGCGGGCCACCTCGGCCGCGGTCCAGACCTGGGCCGCCACCCCCTCCCCCACGGCCTCGGCGACCCGGTCGAGGGCCGCGGCATCGAAGCCGTCGGCGGTGGTGACGTCGGCGAGGGCGCGGATCTCCGCCTCGAGGTCCCGGGCGTCCATCACGCCGCCCGGGCGCCGTCCCCGCCCCGCGCCACCACCTGCCATCCCTCGAGGAGGGTGGTGGTCACCCGGAGGACGCCGCGGATCTTCTCGGCGTCCTTGTCGCGCCCGGCGGCCACCAGCTCCTCGATGCACCACTGGTACAGCCGCTGGAGGTCCGCGCAGAGCTCGGGGGCGGCCTCGTGGTCGAGCGCCCCGAGGAGCTCCAGGTAGATCTCCCGCACGTGGTGGAGGTCGGCCCGCCACGAGATGTGGTCCCCGTCGAGGGTCTGCAGCGCCCGGGTGAGGCGGTGCACCCCCTCCTGGAACAGCATCATGACGATCTGGGCCGGCGACGCCGACTCGACCCGGCTCTGCTTGTACGCGGCGATGCCCCGCATGCTCATCCTCCAAGGCGTGGGGTGCGACTGCGCCTACTGACCCTGCTGGCCGCCACCGATGGAGGCGAACAGGCTCGCGAGCTGGGCCTGGGCACCCTGGAGCCGCCCGAGGGTGAGCTCCATGTTGGTGAACTGGTCCCGCAACCGCTGGGCGTAGTCGTCGAGGTACTGCTGGAAGTCCTCGATCCTCTCCTCGTACCCCTCGACCGATTCCTTGAGCGATTCCGTGCGCGAGGTCAGCGCCCCGTTCTCGCTGTCGACCTGCACGTCGTCGATCTCGCTGCGGAGGGCCGCCAGCGGACCGTCCGGGTCGGTGAAGAAGGCCTGCACATTCTCGAGGTCCGCATCGAGGGCGTCCTCGAGGACGCCGGAGTCGAACTGCAGGGTGCCGTCCCGCTGCGTGGAGAAGCCGAGCTGGGAGAGGCCGGCGAAGGTGCTGTCCGCGACCGTGTAGCTGCCCGACACCAGGGTCCCGAGCCGGCTGATCGCCCGACGGGCGGTGCCGTCACCGGCCAGCGGGCCCCGGTTGCCCGTGTCCGGGTTGAAGAAGGACTGCTGCTTGTAGTAGCTGACGGCATCGTTGTAGGCGTCGACGAAGCCCTGGATGCGCTCGACGAGCGCCTCGCGGTCCTCGCCCACCGACAGCAGCTCGGTGCCGGTGCCCACCGCGTCGAGCTGCAGGTCGATCCCCGGCACCACCCCCCGCAGTGTGTTCTCGCTCGAGAGGATGGTGATGCCGTTCACCTCCACCGAGGCGTCGACGGCCGTGACCTCGTCGGTGAAGGTCGGCACGCTGCCCGTACCGCCGGTGAGCCCGGTGGTGTCTAAGCTGAAGGTCCCGGCGGTGCCAGTCTCGTCGGCCTGGATGACCAGCCGCCAGGGGTCGGTGGCCGCGCCCGTGTTCACCGTGTAGGCGGTCACGCCATCCACCTCGTTGATCAGGGCCGCCATGTCGGCCAGGCTGTCGTTGGTGGCGTCGATGGTGATGGTGGTGACCGTGCCGCCCACGTCCACGTCGAAGGTGCCATGGGCGATGGTGCCGGGCGCCACGCGGTCCGCGAAGCCCCCGCTGGCCGTGACCTGGGCCGTCGCCAGGGCGTCCACCCGGATGGCGTAGGTGCCCGGCGCGGCGTCCTCGTCCACCGTGGCCGTGAACTGCGTGTTCTCGCTCGAGGTGACGGTGCTGACGGCCCAGTCCTCGGGGGCATCGATGGCGTCGATGGCCGTCGAGACGCCCTGCAGGCGGTTCGAGAGGGCCGCCACCCGCTCCCGACGCTGGGTGAGCTCGTCCCGCTGGGCCTCCATCGCCCGCTGCTGCGAGGCCTCGGCCTCGATGATGGCGTTGATCAGGCCCGTGGTGTCGATACCCGAGACGATGCCGTCGATGGTGGGCATGGGGGCTCCAGAGGTCGGCGGGTGGAACGGGGTCCGGCCTCCGCCACGCCGGGGCGTGGGGAGGCCGGGGGTCTCATCGGATCGGAGGTCGCCCTTCTGGAGACCTCCTCCCCGAGGAGGAGGGGCCGAGGCCCCGCGTCATCAGATGAGGCGGAGGGCGGACTGGGTGGCGCCGTTGGCCTGGGCCTGGGCGGCGATACCGGCCTGCTGGAGGACCTGGTACTTGCTCATCTGGGCGGTCTCGTAGGCCATGTCGGCGTCGCGGATGCGCGACTCGGCCGCGGTCACGTTGAGCGTGTAGTTCTCCATGGTGCGGAGGCTGCTCTCCAGGCGGTTCTGGGCGGCGCCGTAGGTGGCGCGGAAGCCGTTGACCGTGCCCAGCGCGTCGTCGATGGTATCGATGGCGTTCTGGGCGTTGGCCTGGGTGTCCAGACCCGCGGTGCCGAGGCCGAGGGCGGTCAGGTTGCCGAAGTCCACCGTGATCCGGCTGTTGGCGTCGGAGCTGGTGCCGACCTGGATCTCGAGGTTGGAGGGGGTGCCGTCGGTGAGCGAGACGCCGTTGAACTCGGTGTTGTTGGCGATCCGGGTGATCTCGGCGTTGAGCTCGTCGAACTCCCCGTCGATGTAGCCACGCTCGGTGTTGGAGAGGGTGCCCGACGCGGACTGGACCGCGAGCTCGCGCATCCGCTTGAGGATGTCCGAGACCTCGGAGGTGGCGCCCTCGGCGATCTGCACGGCGGAGATGCCGTCGTTGGTGTTCCGCATGGCCTGACGGGCGGAGCGGGCCTCGGCGTCGAGGCCCTCGGCCACGGCGAGGCCGGCGGCGTCGTCGGCGGCGCGGGTGATGCGCAGGCCGGAGCTGACGCGGGCGAAGGTGTCGGTGAGGCCGCGGCCGGCGCGAGCGACGAAGTTGCTGGCGGTGGCCGACGCGATGTTGGTACGCACGGTGACGGACATGAGGGACCTCGTGGATTGTGTGGTTGGAGACGCGGGCACTTCCGCGTCCATGTCCGTGGGTACGGATCTCCGACGAGGGCCCCTGAGGGGGCTGCGCGCATTTTTTCGCCGACCCACCCATCGTCACCGTGGGAGGGGGATCGAGGCGGACGCCCCGGAGGGCGGGACCCCGCCCGCGCGCGCGGCGGGCGGGGTCCAGGTCAGGGAGGATCAGCCGATGAGCCGGATCGCGCCCTGGTTGATGGTGTTGGCCTGGCCCAGGATGGCGGTACCGGCCTGCTGCATGATGTTGAGCTTGTTGAGCTCGGCGGTCTCGTAGGCGAAGTCCGCGTCGCGGATCCGCGACTCGGCGGCCTGCAGGTTGGTGGTGTAGGTCTCCATGCTGCGGAGCGCGCTCTCGAACCGGTTCTGCACCGCACCGAAGCCGGCGCGGACCGTGTTCACGGTGCCGAGGGCGGTGTCGATGGTGGCGATGGCGGCGCGGGAGTTGGCGGCCGAGGAGTAGTCGAGGCCGCCGACGCCGAGGGCGGCCGAGTCCAGGTCCTCGGTGTTGATGGAGATGACGTCGTTGGCGGTGGAGCCGACGCCCACCTGCACGTCGATGGCGGTGTCGGAGCCGTCGATGAGGCCGACGCCGTTGAACTCGGTGACGGCGACGATCCGGTCGATCTCGGCGTCCAGCTCGTTGTACTCGTCGCTCAGGAAGTTGCGCTCGGGGGCGACGAGGAGCTCGGAGGAGCCCTGCACCGCGAGCTCGCGCATGCGCTTGAGGATCTCGCCGATCTCGTTGGCGGCGCCCTCGGCGATCTGGATCGCCGAGATGCCGTCGTTGGTGTTGCGCATGGCCTGCATGCCGCTGCGGGCCTCGCTGTCGAAGGTCTCGGCGACGGCGAGACCGGCGGCGTCGTCGGCCGCGCTGTTGATGCGCAGGCCGCTGCTGATGCGCTCGAACGTCTGGGTCAGGGACCGCTGGGTGCGGTTCAGGTTGACCAGGGCGGACTGGGACGTGATGTTGGTGTTGACTCGCAGAGCCATGGTGACCTTCCTTCTCGTGGGCTGTGGGCCGGGGTCGTCCCGACCTCACCCGCCCCCTCGGATCACCCCGCCGGCCCGTTCAAGCGATTTCTGCGCCGTCCGCCCGGCCGGCCCGCGCCCCGCCCCCCAGGCGCCATCCCCCGGCCCCGAACGGCTGCGGGCCGGCCCCCCCCGAGAGGAGAGCCGGCCCGCGTGGCCCTGTACGGCGCGATCAGCGCAGGAAGTCGAACAGGCTGGTCCCGTTCCGGCCCGCCATGATCTGGAGGGTGGCCTGGTAGCTGGTCTGCTGCTCGGCCAGCTCGGTGTACGCCCGCGTGGGGTCGGCCTGGACCGTCTCGCTCAAGCGCGCGTCCAGGTTGAGCTTCATGGAGCGGACCATCTCGATGGTGTCGTCGGCCAGGTTCTGGTTGAAGCCGACCTCCTCCCGCCAGCGGATGAGCTGGTCGATCCCCTCCTTCATGGTCTCGAGGCCGGTGCGGATCCCCGCCACGTCGTCGGTCTGGAGCGCGGTGGCCAGATCGTCGAGGGCGGCGAAGATGTCCACATCGCCCTGGAAGACCTGGCTCCCGTCGAAGCCCACCTGGATCCACTCGAGGTAGCCGATCCGCACGTCGAGGGACTCGCTCGAGCCGTCGTAGGTGCCGTCGGGCTGGAAGGGGGGCGTGTCCATCGCCCGCCCGGCGAAGACGTGGCGGTTGGCCACCTGCGTGTTGGCGATGGAGATCATGCGGGTCCGCAGCGCGTCCACCTCGACGCCGGCCGCCTCCCGGCTGGTGGCCGAGTGGGTGCCGTTGGCCATCTGCACCGCGATCTCCCAGGCCCTCTTGAGGACGTCGGTGCCGTCCGAGAGGAGCTGATCGGCGGTGTCCAGGTAGGTGATGGCCGCCTCGGTGTTCTCCCGGAAGGCCGCCTGATCGGCGCTGGCGGCCGAGAGGCGGTGCACGCTGGTCCACTCGCTGGGGGCGTCGCTCGGCCGGGCCACCTCCACGAGGGTGGTGGCCACGCGCTCCGACCTGCGCATCCGCCACTTGAGGCCCGAGAGGTGGTCGAGGGCCAGGGACTGGCCGAGCTGGAGACTCTGTCGGGTGATGCGCATCAGACCAGCTCCAGGAGGGTGTCGACGAGGGTGCTGCTGGTGGAGATGACCCGGGCCGAGGCCTGGTAGGCGGCCTGGTAGAGCATGAGGTTGTTGGCCTCCTCGTCCAGATCGATGCCGTGCAGGTTCTCGTGGAGCTCGTCCAGGTCCCGGAGCTGGGCGTCGACGACCTCGCTCTGGCTCTCGAGGGTGGCCACGTCGCCGCCCACCTCGGCCACCAGCGCGGTGAGCGCGTCCTTGGCGGTGCGGGTCCCGCCCACCATCGTGGCGCTCTCCAGGTCGATGAGCGCGCGCAGGTTGTCGATGTCGCCGGCCTCGGCCGGGGAGGTGCCGGCGAAGGCCAGCAGGGCGGCGTCGTCGAGCAGGGTGGCGTTGACGGTCAGGCTGCGCGACGGGTCCGCCGGATCCCAGGTGAACACGTCGATGCCCGCGTTGCCGTCCTGGTCGAAGCCCCCGGCGTGGGTGGTGTTCACGGCCGTCACGAAGTCGGTGGTGAAGGCGTCGAGCTGGTCGAGCCAGTCCTGGACCTGGTCCATCACGTCGAAGTGGGCCCCCAGGTTGCCCCCGGTCCCGTCGGTGACGTCGATGGACTCGTCGGCGCTGTGGGCCAGGTGCACCGCGCCGCCGGTCGGGGTGTCGACCCAGCGGAGCGGCCGCCAGGTGCCGCGCTCGGCCGCCACGTGGTCGTCGATGTAGACCGCCGCGACGCCGTCGGCCCGGACCTCGACGGTGACGCCGGCCAGCTCGCCGAGCTGGCGGAGGGCCCGGTCCCGCTGGTCCATCAGATCCCCCGCCACCAGCCCGCCCCGGCTGGAGGCGGCGATCTCCTGGTTGAGGGTGGCCACCCGCTGCAGCGCGTCGTTGATGATGGGGAGCTGGGCCTGGGCGTCGGCCTGCTCATCGGCGATGGCGTCGTGGAAGGCGCGGGCATCCCGGCCCACGAAGCGCGCCACGTCCTGGGCCGCCCGGATGACCCCGCGACGCAGCGAGAGGTCGGAGGGATCCGCGGTCGCGCGGGTGAGGGCGTCGAAGAAGCCGTCCAGGGAGGACTTGCTGGTGGTGCCCTCCGCAGCGTCCAGCACCCGCTCGAGGCTGCGCAGGTGCTCCCAGGCGTGCGTCGTGCGGGCCGAGACCCCGGCCGCCTGGACCCGGCGGCCGATGAGGAAGCGGTCGCTCGGCCGGTCGAAGGCATCGGTGGACACGCCCTGGCCGCGCCACAGGGGCCCGTCGGGCACCGGGACCGCGGTGGAGGTGGCCACGGTCCGGCGGGTGGCGCCGGGCGTCGACGCGTTCGCCACATTGTGCGACGTCGCGTTGATGCCGGCCTGCGCCGCCCGCAGACCGGTCTGGCCGATCAGCAGGGAGGAGAGCAGGGACATGGGCGGCTCTCAGGCCGACATGCGCCCCGTGGAGGCGTAGGTCGGCGGTGGATGGGGGTTGGGGACGACACGGTCGAGGGTCTGCAGGACCAGGTGGGCCAGGTGGGCCAGCCGGTGCTCGAGGCGCTGGAGCCGCCGCGCTTCGCGGGCGAGGGCATCCTCGAGATCGGCATCGGGGGGGAGGGGGTCCTGCAGGGCGACCCGGAGCGAGAAGAGGACGTCGGCGCGCCGCTCGTTGAGCTCGGTCATGGCCGCGCCGTCCAGGCGGCGGGCCGCGTCGAGCTGCGCCTCGGTGAGGGTGTTGAGGCGCCGGAGCAGCTCCAGCCGGACGTCCTCCGAGGACATCAGAGGTCGGCCAGCAACGAGTCCAGGACGTGCTCCAGGTCGACGGAGGCCTCGAAGGAGCCGTCGGCGAGGGCCCGGCGCACGTCCTCCACGACATCGTGGCGAACGCGGGCCGGCTCGGCCTCGGCGAGGGAGGCCGCGAAGCTGGACCGCTCGACGCGGGCCGCCGGGACGGGCGTGGCCTGCACCTGGGACCCGGCGGAGGCCCGAGGCTCCCGATCCCGCTCGGCGGGCAGGCGCTGCGGACTGCGCTGGGTGGGGTGGATCTTCATGACAACCTCGACGGTCGGAGTCGCGTGGGTCTCATCGTCCCGGGACCGGGGCCGGTTGAGCGGTTTCCGATCAGGGGCGGGAGAGGAAGGGGAGCGGGTCGACGGCACGGCCGCCGCGGCGGACCTCGAAGTGGAGGTGGGGGCCGGTGGAGCGCCCGGTGGAGCCGACGGTGCCGAGGGACTCGCCGCGGCCGACCCGCTGGCCCACCCGGACGTGGACGTCCCGGGCGTGGGCGTAGCGGGTCTCGAGCCCATCGGCGTGCTCCACCACGACCAGGTTGCCGTAAGTGCCGGCCTCGCCGGCGAAGACCACCCGGCCGGGCCGCACCGCCTGGATGGGGGTGCCGGCGGGCGCCCCGATGTCGATGCCGCTGTGGAACTTGCGCCGGCCGTGGAACGGGTCCGAGCGATGGCCGAAGTGGGAGGTGATCCGGCCATGGGTGGGCGCGCCGTGGACCTCACGGCCATGCCGGTGCGGCCGGACGGCGTGGGTCGTGGGGACGGTGGGCGTGCCCCCGAGCTCCCGGGCGAGCTGATCGGCCAGCCCCAGGTGGCCTCCCTCGGCGATGCGCTCGGCCAGGGTCTCGTCCATCAGGTCCTGCCACATGGCCGACTCGCGGCCGCCGAGCAGGCCCTCCTCGGGCATGGCCTTGCGGACCTCCTTGAGCAGCATCCGGGCGAACATGGCCTCGGCCTGACGGCCCACCTCCTCGGGGCTGGCCGCCTTGTCCGGGGTGTCGGGGGCGGTGCGGGCCAGGCCCGCCAGGGCGGTCGCGTCGATCATCGGATCACCAGCTCGGCGTCGAGGGCGCCCACGTCCTTGACGGCCTGGAGGACCACGGCCAGATCGCGGGGCGTGATGCCCATGGCGTTGAGGGCCGAGACCAGATCGGCCAGGGAGACGGCGTTGACGAGGACCAGCTCGCCCTCCTCCTCGTCCACGCCGATGAAGGTGTTCTCGACCACCACGGTCTCGCCAGCGTTGGCCAGCGGGCCGGGCTGGGAGGCCCCCCGCTCGACCTCCACCTCGACCTTGAGGCCGCCGTGGGCCACCGCGAAGGGCCGCACCGTGACGGTGCCGCCCATGACGACCGTGCCGGTGCGGGCATCGATGACCACGCGGCTGACCACGTCGGGATCGACCTCGACCTGCTCCACGACCGCCGCGAAGCGGGCGAAGCGCCCCCGGTAGTCCTGGGGGATGTCGATGCGGATGGTGGTGGCGGAGCGGGGCTCGGCGATCTCGGCCGAGAAGGCCTCGTTGATGGCGTCGGCGGTCCGCATGGCCGTGGTGAAGTCATTGTGGTCGCCGTCGAGGAGGAAGTCGATGGAGCTCATGCTGTCGTAGTCGAGGCGCAGGTCCACCTCGCGCTCCACGATGCCGCCCTCGGGCACGATGCCGGTGTTGGTCACGTTGCGCCGCGACTGGACCCCGTCCTGCTCCACGTTGAAGCCCCCGACGGTGATGGGGCCCTGGGCGACCACATAGGGGTTGTCCAGATCCGAGAGGGCGAAGAGCAGGGTCGGCTGGAGCACGCCCCCCTCGAGGGAGCGGGCGTCGCCGGCGCTGCTCACGTGGACGTCCAGGCGACCGCCGATCCGCGCGTCGCTGCGGACGGTGGCGGTGACCGTGACCAGGGCGGTGTTGCGGGCCATCAGGTCCCGCTCCGACACCACGATGCCCATCCCGGCGAGGCGCGCCACCAGGTTCTGGACCGTGGCCCGGTTGATCATCGTGTCGCCGGTCTGCTGGAGGCCGGTGACCAGGCCGAAGCCGGTGAGCTGGACGTCGCGGACGCCGAAGAAGCGTCCCAGGTCCTTGGTCCGGGCGGCGTGGGCCTCGGGAGCGGGTCCCGGGGCGAGGGTCAGGGCCAGGGCGAGCCACAGGGTGCGCATGCGACCTCCGCGCCCCCATCGGTCGGGGGACCCGGAGGTTGAGGTCGCGCGACCCTCAGCCGCCGGCCCGGGACTGCCAGCCGGACTTCAGGCCGCAGGCGGCCTCGGAGGCGGTGCTGGCGCAGACCTGGGCCGCCTCGAGCCACGGCACCTCGCTCGCCCGGTCGAAGTCGAGCCACTCGCGGGCGGCGGCGTGGGCCCGGACCCGGAGCTGCTCGGCCCGGGCGCGCTCGGGGCTGTCGGGCACCGTGCCCGAGGCGGCCTCCTCGGCGGCCTTCCACAGCTCGAGCAGCGCGATGGTCTGCAGGCGCAGCAGGTGGTGGCTCCGGCGGGTGTAGGTCTCGCCCTCCCACCGGTCGGCCCGGCGCTCGAAGGAGAGCCGGGCATAGCGGACGACGCCCTCGAGATCGGGGTCGTCCTTGTTGTAGAGGTGGTTGGCGTAGAGGTAGGCGATGTCCGGGTCCGACTGCTCCACCTCGTCGAGGTGCCGACGAACCAGCCGGGCCCAGGCGTCGGTGTCGGTGACGTAGGCGTTGGCCATGAGCACGCGGCTGATCTTGCCCTTGTCGGTCTGGGTCTCGGCCTTGAGGTAGCCGACCTCGAGGCAGGTGATCTGGACATCGGAGAGGCCGCCGCGGATGGCCTTGGGCTCGAGGTGGGCCAGCGCGTCCACGTGCTCGGCGAAGTCGATACACTCCTCCTCGTCGGCGGCGGCCGCCGGGAGGGCGGGCCCGACGAGGGCGGCGAGCAGGGCGAGCGGGACGGCGATTCGCATCGGGCCTCCGACAGGGGTGGAACCTACCCGGGGCGGGGCGGTCGTGCCCACCCCGACGCCCCACGAGGCCCCCATCATCCCCCGCACAGGGGCTCGCGCCAGAGGAAGCGGTTGTCCCCCTCGTCGCACTCGGCGATCCGGTCGTCCGGATCCACCACGAGCTCGAAGCCCTGCGGCACCCGCGTCCAGGGCAGGTCCACGGTGTGGGTGGCGCCGATGCGGCCGGCGGGCAGCGCATCGAGGACGAGGCGCCGCACCTCGTGGCCCTCCGGATCCCGCAGGACCACGACGACCCCGGGGCCCACCGGGACGCGCCCCTCGTTGGCCACCCGCAGGCCGATCCGCAGCAGGCCCCCCGGCGCGCAGGACGCCAGGCAGATCCCGTCTACGTGCAGGGCCAGGTCGGGCCGGGCCCGGGCGTCGTCGGCGGGCCGGCCCCGCACCACGCCATGCCGGGACCAGCCGGGCTGCGGGTGTCCGGGGACCCGCCCGTCGGGGCCCACGTTGGACCCGTCGAAGTCGTGGGCGGCCCAGGTGGGACCGGCCGCGGGCCAGCCGTCCTCCCGCTGCCCGTAGACGGCCAGCCCCCGCACCGGGCCCGCCCCCGAGCCGGCCACCAGGACCTCGCCGCTGCCATCCCCGTCCACGTCGGCCACCACCGGGGTCTCGAAGTAGGTGATGCTGTCGTGGGACGGGTCCCGGTAGCGGGTCGCGCCGGTCGCGCCGTCCAGCACGTGGAAGTCCTGCATGTCCGCGTAGAGCACCTCGAGTCGGCCGTCCGCGTCCAGGTCCCACACGGCGCAGCCGGCGGCCCCCGAGGTGTCCTGCACCGGCGCGCTCCAGCGGAGCCGCCCGGTCCGGTCCAGCGCGTTCAGGCCGCCGCGACCCGGCACGACCACCTCGCTCCACCCGTCCCCGTCCAGATCCCCCACGCAGGGGGGCCCGGGGCGCTCCCCCAGCTCGAGGGACACGGTCCACAGGGAACGCCCGTCCGTGTCGTGCAGCCGCACCTGGTCGCCCATGGCCCACAGCACCTCGGCGGGGGGATCGTCGTCCGCCTGGACCGGGACCCCGAAGGCGGCGATGGCGTCGGGCCGGTCCGGGGTGCGCCACTGCAGCGTGCCCTCCAGGGTGAAGACGCCGCCCCCCAGGAGGACCTCGTCGAGCCCGTCCAGGTCCAGGTCCGTCACCAGGGGGGCGCGCCATGGCCGATGCCTGGGAACCGGGAGCTCCCCGACCCGCTCTCCGGTGCGGCCGTCGAGGATCACCCGGTCCACCACCAGGCGCAGGCCCCCCGCCGGGCCCGCGGAGCCCACCGCCACAGTGGGGTAGAGCAGTCGGAAGCGTTCCTCGGAGGTCCACCAGTGGGTCCCGTCCGCGCGCAGCGCGGCCACCCGGTCGTCCGAGGTCACCGCCACCACCTCGGTCACGCCGTCTCCGTCCAGATCCGCCGCGGCGGGGCCCGCGTCTCCCCGGAAGCCCTCCAGGCGCCACAGCCGGCGCTCCCCGTCCCCCGACAGGGCCAGGAGCGCCTCTTCCCCGAACAGCGGGAGCACCACGTCCGGACTGTCCTCCGTGTCCACGTCGCCGTCCTGGTCGTCATCGTCCAGGAGGGCCACCACCGGCGAGGCCACCACCGGGGCCCCCCGCCACCGCCACTCCACCTGGAGCGCGAAGGGATCCCCCCACAGGCCGGCCCCGTCCCCGGTGCAGATGGCCGCCCGCGCCACCTGGCCGGGCGGGTGCCGTGGGACCTGGCAGTCCTCGTCCACGCAGTCGGCGACCCCGTCGCCGTCCACGTCCGGGAAGCCCTCGTCGACCCGGCCGTCCAGGTCGTCGTCCCGCCCATTGCAGGTCTCGTCCTCCCCGCCCGTCCGGCCGTCCGTCTCCCCGTCCTCGCCGGGCTCCCCGCCCGGGGTCGCGCCGCCGGGGCCCCCGCCCAGCCCCGTCTCCACGCAGCCCATCACCAGGAGCACGAGCCAGCCGCGCACGGGACCTCCCACGGGCCCCCGGTCGGGGCCCGCCCACCTCCTCGGCACGCCCCGCCGCCCGGTTGAGCGGTTCGATCCTCGCGACCCCGCGAGCGGCCTCAGCGGTGGGCGCGGATCTCCAGGAAGATCACCAGGCTGCGATGCAGGGCCACGTGGTCGTCGCGGGTGGGGTCGAGGTGGTCCACCAGGCGCACGAACTCCTCGAACTGCAGGTGGTCGTCCCCGTTGGCGTCGACCCGGGCGAAGAGGGGGTCGAGGACGTGGGGGTCCACCTCCTGGCCGAAGCCGCCCATGACGCTGGCCATCTCGTGCTGGGTGATGCCCCCCGAGCCGTCCTTGTCGAAGAAGTGGAAGGCCTCGCGCAGCTCGTCGAGCTCGGCGCTGGAGAAGTGCAGGTCGTCCACGTCGGCCTCCGAGGAGCGGGGTGTCGCTGCAACGGAACCCCGCCGGACGCGCCCGTCAAGCGGCCTCGCCGCCCCGCTGGCCACGGACTACCCCTGCGTCCCCGCCCCACCCGGCCCGCCCGTGCCCTTCCCCTCCCTCCCCTTCGCCCTGTTCTTCCTGGTGGTGCTCGCCCTGACCTGGGCGGTGCGGCGATCCCGCACGGCCCGCAACGGCCTGCTCCTGGGCGCCAGCTTCTTCTTCTACGCGGGCTTCGACTGGCGGCTGGCCGCGTTGCTGGGCGGCAGCGCCACCGCGACCTGGCTGCTCGGGGAGCGGATCGCCATCAGCGAGGGGCGGACCCGGAACGCCTGGCTGTGGGCGGCGGTCCTCGGCAACCTGGGGCTGCTGGGCTTTTTCAAGTACGCGGGCTTCTTCCTGGAGAACGTGGACCGGGTCGCGAGCCTGTTCGGCCTCTCCGCCCACGTGCCCGTCCTCGAGCTGCTGCTCCCCCTCGGGATCAGCTTCTACACCTTCCAGAACCTCGCCTACGTGGTGGATCTGCACCGCGGCTACGGGCACCGGGCCCGGAGCCTGTGGGACTACCTCCTGTTCACGAGCTTCTTCCCCCAGCTCCTCATCGGGCCCATCTGCCGGAGCCGCGACCTCCTCCCCCAGATCGAGGCCCCGCCCCCCGACCGGGTGCCCGAGCCCGACCGGGCGGTCTCGCTCCTGGCCAGCGGTCTCTTCAAGAAGGTCGTGCTGGCCACCTTCCTCCAGACCCACCTGGTGGACGACGTCTTCGCCGCTCCCGAGAACTACGGCACCGCCGAGCTGCTGGTGGCCGCCTACGGCTACACGATCCAGATCTGGTGCGACTTCTCGGGCTACACCGACATGGCCCGAGGGCTCGGGCTGCTGCTGGGCTTCCACCTGCCCGAGAACTTCAACCAGCCCTACCGCTCCACCAGCCTGGCCGAGTTCTGGCGACGCTGGCACATGACCTTCGGCAACTGGCTCCGCGACTACATCTACTTCCCCCTCGGCGGGGGCCGGCGGGCCGCCCCCAGGGTCTACCTGAACCTCCTGATCACCCTGGTGGTGGCCGGGTTCTGGCACGGTGCCCACTGGAAGTACGTGCTGTGGGGGGGGATCCACGGCACCGGGCTCGTGCTCTACAAGATGGTGCAGGACCTGCGCCGCTGGGCCGGCCAGGACCCCAGGACCCTCACCTTCCCCTGGTGGTGGCACGTGCTCGCCTGGGCGTGGACCTTCCACCTGGTCGTCTTCGCCCGGATCCTGTTCCGCACCGCCGATCTGGAGGTGGCTGGCCTGTACTACGGCGGGCTCCTCGGGCCGGTCTGGGATCGCCCCTGGATGGGCCCGGGGGTGGAGTGGCTGGTCCTGCCGGTCATCGCCTTCGGCCTGGGCCTGCACTTCTTCGGCCAGCACCTGCGCCGGGCCTTCGTCGCCCTCCACGAGCGGCTGCCGGCCCCCAGCCGCCCCGTCGCCTGGGCGGGCCTGGGGGTGGCCCTGCTCGCCGTCCAGCCCGACGACGTGGCACCCTTCCTCTACTTCCAGTTCTAGCCCCGCGTCCCAGCCCCGGAGGACCCGTGTTCCGCGCCGCCCTCGTCGTCCTCGCCCTGACCGCCTGCGGCCCCAAGGCCGCGCCCCAGCCCGCCCCCGTCGCCCTCCCCGAGGCCCCGGCGCTGAACGCCTCGGCGGTGGAGGGGGTCGAGGATCCGGCCCTCCGGCAGCTCCTCTCCGAGCACTGGGAGGCCACGATGGCCCGCTACCCGGTGTGGGCCACCGCCCTGGGGGACCACCGCTTCGACGACCAGCTCACCGACCCCTCCCCCGAGGCCCACGCGGCCTGGACGCAGGCCCAGCGCGACTTCCTGGACCGGGCCCGCGCCCTGCCCCCCGACACCCTCGGCGGGGCCGACCGGATCACCCACCAGCTCTTCGTCGAGACGCTGCGCAACGACGTGGCGGAGCAGGCCTGCCGCTTCGAGGCGTGGAGCATCTCGCCCCGGGCCAACCCGTACATCGAGGCCAACCGCCTGCCCCTCTTCCTGAAGGTCACCGACGCCGAGCGCGCCGACGACCAGCTCGCCCGCTACCGGGCGCTCCCGGCCCGGATCGCCGCCGCCGGGGAGCGCCTCCGGGAGGGCCTGGCCGACGGCCTCGTGGCCAACCGCAAGAGCGTGGACCTGGTCATCGACCAGCTCCGCCGGGAGCTGGACAAGGAGGTGACGGACTGGCCCCTGTGGGACACGGTCGAGGAAGCCACCCTCCCCGACCCGGAGGGCATCACCTTCGAGGCCGAGATCCGGGCGGTGCTGGTGGAGGAGATCCGACCGGCCCTGGAGGCCTACCTGGGGATCCTGGAAGAGGAGGTGGCGCCCGCCGCCCGGGGGCCCGGCGAGGAAGGCCTCGGTGGGCTGCCCATCGGCGAGGCCTGCTATGCGGCGCTGGTGGCCCGCTACACCACCCTGCCCGAGGCCACCGCGGACGGACGCCACCAGGCCGGCCTCGACGCCCTCGAGGGCATCCACGCCGAGTTCCGCGACCTGGGCGAGGCCGCCTTCGGCACCCGCGACCTGGCGGCCATCTTCGAGCGGCTCCGCACCGACGAAGCGCTCTACTTCGAGACCGAGCAGCAGGTCGAGGACAAGGCCCGCGCGTCGCTGGCCCGGGCCCGGGAGGCCATGCCGGACTGGTTCGGGCGCCTGCCCGAAGAGCCGTGCATCGTCGTCCCCATCCCCGAGGCCGAGGCGCCCTACACCACCATCGCCTACTACCGTCGCCCCACCCCCGACGATCCAGGCCGCTACTACATCAACACCTACCAGCCCGAGACCCGGCCCCGCCACGAGGCCGAGGTGCTGGCGTACCACGAGTCCATCCCGGGCCATCACCTGCAGATCGCCATCAGCCAGGAGCTCCCCGCGCTGCCGGCGTTCCGCAAGTACGTCGGCATGACCGCCTTCGTGGAGGGCTGGGCCCTCTACACCGAGCGGCTCTCGGACGAGATGGGCCTGTACTCGGGCGATCTGGACCGCCTGGGCATGCTCTCCTTCGACGCCTGGCGGGCCTCGCGGCTGGTGGTGGACACGGGCCTGCACGCCAAGGGCTGGTCCCGCGAGCAGGCCGAGGCCTTCCTGCTCGAGAACACCCCGCTGGCGCCCAACAACATCGCCAACGAGGTGGACCGCTACATCACCACCCCGGGGCAGGCCCTCGCCTACAAGACCGGGCAGCTCGAGATCCGACGCCTGCGGGCCGAGGCCGAGGCCGCGCTCGGGGAGGCCTTCGACATCAAGGCCTTCCACGACGTGGTCCTGGGGGCCGGTGCGGTCAGCCTGCCCATCCTGGAGGCGCGGGTCGCCGCGTGGGTCGAGGCGGGCGGACCGGCGGGCGGACCGGCGGGCGGACCGGCAGGCACGAACAGCCCCGCCGAGTGAGCGCGGCCGCCACCCGTCGCTACTCCTCGGGCTTCTCGGCCGTGAAGCCCCGCACCCGGGCCAGGTCCCGCACCTCGATCTTGTAGTTGCCGAAGCGGGTGCGGCCCCACCACACGGCGTCGTCGTCGACGATGATGCGGACCGGCTCGGAGCCGTCCCGCAGCCGGACCACCAGGGTGCGGTGCAGGTCGTCCTTGGCCTTCTCGACCACCACCTCGCTGATCTTCTCGAAGGGGACGGTGACCTGACCGGCGCCGAACTGCCCGAAGACGAAGACCTCGCCGGCGAAGGTCACCCGCGAGGCGGGCACTGTGGTCTGCCCCATGTCCTCGAAGGTGGCCGTGAACACCCGGGCGGGCACCGGGATGCGGCTCGGCGCATCGCCGCCCGTGAGGCCGCCCGCCAGGACCGGCACCGCGGCCAGCGCCACCAGGCCCGCGAGCCCTGCCGCCACTGCCGCCCGTCCGATCCGCACGCCCACCTCCGCTCCCCCGGCTCGTAGTCGGTCGCCCTGCCCCGAGCCAACCGGGGAGGCGCCCACCGAGCCGTGCGTTAGGCCGGCCGCCTCGCTGGAGCCCGACCGGTGCGCCTGCCTCCCACCATCGACGGATCCGCCGCCTGGCCCGGCGAGGCCCCGCGCCCGGTGGTCACCATCGGCAACTTCGACGGGGTGCACCTGGGCCACCGCGCCCTGCTCGACCGGACCCGGAACCGGGCCGACGCCCTCGGGGCTCCGGCCTGCGCCTTCACCTTCCACCCGGCCCCGCGCGACGTGCTCCGGCCCGGCAACCCGGTGCTCCGCCTGCAGCGCCTCGAGGACCGGGTGCGGGACCTGCGGGCCGCGGGCATGGACCACGTGATCGTGGAGCCCTTCGACCGCGACTACGCCAGCCACGATGGCGCCTGGTTCGCCCGCGAGGTCCTGGGCCGGCGGCTCCGGGCGGCGGCGGTGGTGGTGGGCTGG
>CAZPJM010000065.1:8562-19413 GCA_964586865.1 uncultured Enterobacteriaceae bacterium | reverse complement strand
GCAGGGACCGTGACGCCGATCAGGTCCACGCTCCAGCCGGCCAGGACCGCCGCGAGGGTGAGGGCGGCGCCGAACAGGAGGGCGGTACGGCGGCCATGCAGCGCCGAGAGCACGCCGAAGGTGGTCACATTGGTGGCGGGGCCGGCCAACAGGAAGGCCAGGGCCGCGCCCGCGGACAGGCCCTTGTGGGCGGCGACGGCTGCGAGCGGGGTCGCGCCGGATGCGCAGACATAGAGGGGAACCCCGATGACGGCCGCCACGGGTACCTGCAGCACAGCGGGCAGGGCCGCGAGCATGGCCTGGTCGAGGAGCGGCTCGACAAGGGCTGCAAGGACCAGCCCCACGAGGATCCACGGCAAGGTGTGGTCCACGAGGTCGACGAGCCCGTAGCGAAGCCCGCCACGAAGCCGGTGCATGAGCGTGCGTGGCGGGGGCGGTCGGTCCAGCTCGTTCTCGCCCGAAGACGGGTGGGTGGTGCTGACCGCGATGGCGACGGCCACGGCGACCACGAAGGCGGCGAGGACCCGGGCCGCGGTGAGGGGTGTCCCCAGCAGCGGGATGGACAGGAGCATGGCGTCCAGTCCCAGCTCCGGTGTGGCCACGAGAAAGGCGAGGGCGGCGGTCGTGGGAACACCACGGCGGATCAGGGACTGGTACATCGGGACGACGCCACAGGAGCAGACCGGCAGGGGGAGGCCGAAGGCGACGCCGCGAAGGGCCTGGGAGATGCGGCTTCCTCCCGACAACCAGCCGGCGCGAGCCGGGTCGAGGAAGGCGGACACCAGTCCCGCAAGGATGAATCCGGCCAGCAGGGCGGGCGCGCTGGTCACGGTCAGGTCCAGCAAGGCACGGCCTGCGTCCGTCAGGTACGCCATGGCGGGTTCCCCCGCCGCGGTCGAGGCCAGGCTGGCGAGCGCCGCGGCGCCGAGCACGCTTCCCACGGCGCTGGCACGCGTGGTCACCCTGGAGCCGCCGCCGTGATCGTGGCTGTGGTCGTGCTCGTGGCTGTGGGGGTGCCCATGGCTGTGGTCGTGGTCGTGGTCGTGAACCTGGTCGTGCTCGTGGCCGTGGCGTTCGTGCAGCGCCGACGGCGCCTCGAGCCGATGGGCGAAGACGACGTGGAGCAAGCCGCCGGCGATGAGGCCACCCGTGAAGGCATGCAGCGGGTCGGGGAGGGCACCTGCCAGGCCGCTGCCCGCCCCGAAGCCGGCGACGGTGAGGGCGGCGAGGCCGGCCAGGATCGCCCAGGCATGCCACGGGCGACGCGCGGCAGCCACGATCGCGAGCCCCACCGGGAGCCGGTGGGCGACCACCGCTGTGCCCACCGCAGGGTCCCCGTTGAGCAAACCGAGGGCCGCGCCGTCGATCAGTGCATGAAGGCCGAGCAGCACCAGGGCGGAGGCCGTCCACCATCCGGTCCGGCCCGCGCGATGCAGCAGGGCCGGAAGCACCACCCCAGCGGCGATGCCCACGACGCCGATGGCCCCGCCATGCAGGACCGCGTGCGGTCCCAGGTGAACCACGGCGAGCCCGACGACCACCACCAGAATGAACCCGTCGAGGGCCGCGCGGAGGGTGTCGGACGCACGCGTGAGCCACAGCAGACCCGGGGCGGCGAACAGCGCTCCGATCGCCAGGGCGACGGAAATCCTGGTCGAGGCCAGCAGACCGGTCATCTACCGTCTCCCCCGCGCCAGCCATGCAGGCATGACCATCGGCTGCGGCCCATCGCCGAGCTCGTCGCGCAGGCGGCTCCGGATCCCGTCGCACAGGGCCGCGAAATCCAGGCGGGAATCACCGGTCGACATGGCCTGCCCTACCGCTCGTCGACGACGACCACGCGCCGCTCGTCGGACCAGGACAGGCCATCGAGGGTCGCGGTGGCGCGGACGATGAGCGTCCTGCCCACCACGTCCTCGGGGGCGTCGATGTCGAGGACGATGCGATCCCCGACCCGGTGCCAGCCCGGCTCGGCCTCGATGACGCTGTCTTCGGTCAGCACGGCCTGGGTGGTGAAGCTGACCCGCTCGGCGTTGGTGTCCACGGCGTCGTAGGTGACCGTGACCCCGCCCGGTCCGAAGCCGTCGAACCACAGTGAGGCGTCCAGGTGCCACCCGCCCTGGATGCCGGCCACCAGCTCGATGGGGGCCTCCGAGGCCAGAGGTTCCCAGGCCAGCTGACCGGTCCCGATCTCGACGATGGGATCCCCGAACACCCCGTCGGTGCGGGTGGGTCGGGACGTATCCGGTGGGCCGACCAGGAAGTCCACCGACGAGTCGCCCGTGTCCAGGTACAATCCTCCCACCTCGAGGCGGTGCAGCGCCGTGCCGGTGTAGGGGCCCTCCGCCACGGCGAAGCCCCGGTCGATGCGGTCCGGCAGGCGCTTGTACGCGCCGGACTCGGCGTCCATCACCGTGTCCACCCCGTCCAGCACCGCGTCCGCCGACACCGTTGGCAGGGGGCCGAAGGGGCCTGGGACCTCGTCGAGGGGGGCCTCGGCGTCGAGCACGACCACGCTGGGGCCAAAGACGGTCATGAGCCAGTCGAAGCCGCCGTTGAACGCGACGCGCTCCAGGTTGGCCACGGTGGGATGGTCGTCATCGCGGCCGCTCTCCTCGACATAGGCCTCGAAGTCGGCGCCGGACAGGTCGACCCCGGAGAAGGGTCGGTGGTTGGCCCCGTCGTGGGCGATGAACAGCGACGCTCCCGGCTCCAGCCGTACCCCCTCGGGCAGCCGCCAGACCGAGGACATCACCACCTGCTCGGGCAGCGCCTCCCTGAAGCTGTCCGGCTCCATGCCCGGGTTGATCTCGCCGGCGGCCCCGTGCACATTGGCGATCCGAACGCCCGACAGGTCGAGGGGATCCGCGGCGGCGTTGACCAGCTCGATGAACTGGTCGGAGAAGTAGTGGTCCGTGCCTCCGGCAGGGGCCGCCCCGGAGGTGTACAGCTGGGCGACCAGCAGCTCTCCCGGGAGGGGCGGACGGGCCGGTACGTCCGGCGCGGGCGCGCAGGCCGTGACCAGCAGCAGCACGGATCCGATCCGGCTCATGCCGGCCCGTCGAACAGATCGCCCAGGCCGGCCAGTCGCGCGTGGATCGCCTCATGTCGGGCGCGCAGCTCCTCGTGGTGCGTGGCGAAGGCCTGGTGGTGCCGATGGGCCTCGGCGTGGGCGGCATGGGCGCCGTCGTGCTCGGAACCGCCGGCGCCGGCCTCGTGCTGGGCGATCCGGCCCTCGTGCTGCTCGATGGCCGCTTCGTGGCGAGCGATCTGCGCCTCATGCTCCAGGAGGTGCGCTTCGTGCTCGTGAAGCTCCGCCTCGATCCTTCGGATCGCCGCGAGGAGCTTGGCGTGCTCGAGCCGCCACCTCGTGTGGTCGGCCCGCCAGGCGGCGTGATCCGCCTGTTCCTCGACATGGTCGGCGTGGTCGTGGATGTGGTCGGTGTGGTCGCTCATGGGGTCTCTCCGAGCTCAAGGGGGTAGCCCTGGGCTGCCCAGTGCAGCACACCCTCGTCGAGGATGCGGGCCGCGGTGAATCCGCGCTCGGTCAGGGCATCGACGACCTTGCCGGACGCGGCATGCGGGCAGGCGCAGTAGGCGACGATGGGCGTGCCGTCGTCGGGCAGGTGGGGGATGATGGCGTCGACGCCGTCGTAGAAGGGCATGGGGAGGGCGCCGGGCAGGTGGGACCGCTGCCAGTCGGACAGGGGGCGGGCATCAAGCAGGACCAGCCGCTCGCCGCGCTCGATGGCGGAGGCGACGCTGGCAGCGCTGACGAAGCGGTCCTCGCGGTGCTCCAGGGTGGCGACAGGTGCCTGGGGGTTCAGCACCGCCTTCGACGGGTCGGGGGGACGGACCCGGACGGGTGGAGGCGCGTCCCAGCCGGTCGAGCGGGAGCGCAGGAAGGACACCACCGCGTCGATGTCCGCGGCGGGCAGGCGCTCCGCGAAGGCGGGCATCGGGGTGCCGGTGCGGCCGCGGCGCACCGTGTCACGCATGAAGGTGTCGCTGGCCGTGGCGAGGAACACCGGATTGGCCAGGGCGGTGCCCGTGCCGCCCTCGCCTGACGCGCCGTGACACTCGGCACAGTGGGCCGCGTACACCGCCTGCCCGCGGTCCGGATCACCGCTCACGGCGCCGTCCTCCACGGGCTTGCGCTCGACCTCCGCCGTCTCGATCAGCCAGTCCATCAGGCGGTGTTGGGCGTCGTGATCGAGGGGCCCTCCCTGGCCCTCCGCGAAGGCTGCCATCGGGGTCCCGGGGCGGCCATAGGCGATGGCGGTCCACAGGTAGCCACCCGGGGCGGCCCCCATGAGCTCGGGGGATCGCAAGGAAGGGGCGTCGTCCGCGGCGTAGCCCTCGCGATCGGCGCCGTGGCAGAGCGCGCAGTACCGGGCGTAGAGCGCGGCACCGTCCTCGGGCGCGGGGACCGGCTCGCGGCTCGCGGGGGCGGGTGTGCTCGCCGGGGCGGGCTTGGATGGGGTCGCCGAGGCGCCGGAGGGGCCGACCGCCGAGGGACCCGCCGGTTCGACCGCGGCGCGCGGCGCACAGCTGAACGCCACCATCAGCACCACCAGGGCCACGCGATGCAGCGGGAGCAGGAGGGCGTCAGCCACCATGGGCACCCTCCGCGTCCAGCATGGGTTCCGTCAACACGCGCGTCGCCGTCAGCCCCTCCCGCAGGCGGGCGGCGTCCAGGCCACGTCCGATCATCACCAGCCGGGTCTCGCGCGGCGCATCCCCCCAGGGCCGGTCGGGATGCAGGTCGACGACGTCGCGCACGGCCTGGAGCACGAAGCGCCGGCCCTGGCCATGCAGCGAGAGGATTCCCTTGACGCGGAGGATCTCCGCGTCGGGCGAGCGGAGCACCTCACCCAGCCACGCGTCGAGGGCCTCGATGGAGAGCGCGCCGGCCACGTCGAGCACCACGGAGGTGATGTCGCGGTCGTGATGGTGGTCATGGTCGTGTGCATCCTGGTCGTCGTGGATGCCCGAGGTCTCGGGCAGCAGCACCTGTCCCGGGGGGGGGAGCAGCGCCTCGACGGGGACCCGGCCATGGGTGGCGCGTAGGAGGCGGGCCGCCGGATTGCGCGCGGCCAGGGCGTCGGACAGCCGCTGCAGCTCGGCGTCGTCGACCCGATCGACCTTGTTGAGCACCACCACATCGGCGCACGCGAGCTGGCTGCTCCACGTCGGCTCGGCCTCCAGATCGCGCGCGGCATTGCCGGCATCGACCACGGTGACGACGCCGTCCATGTAGAAGGGGGCCCCGAGCACTGCGATCGTGCGCAGGACGGGTGCGGGATCGGCGAGCCCGGAGGCCTCGATCAGCACGCGCTCAGGGCGGCTGGACGGGCCGGTCACGAGGCCGATCAACGCGTCGACCAGCTCCTCGCGGACGTCGCAACAGACGCACCCCTCGGCGAGTGGGATCACGCTCGCCGCCCCCGGGTCGACGAGCTCGCCATCGATGCCGACCGAGCCGAACTCGTTCTCGATGACGGCGAATTGTCCGTCCCCGGTGGCTCGCAGGAGGTGGTTCAGCAACGTGGTCTTGCCCGCCCCGAGAAAGCCGGTCAGCAGGGTGACGGGGATGGGTCGGGTCATGGGCAGCACGCCTCCTCGCACGCCCGCATGCGCAGGGTGTTGGCCACGTGGAAGCCGACGAGCAGGAGCCCGGCGCACACCGCCAGGACGGCGCCGCCCTCGAACAGCGCCAGGGCCTCGGCGAGACGAGCGACGACGAGCATCCCGCCGCCCAGGGCGAAGCCGAGGGGCACCCACGCCGTCCGGTGGGCCCGGTATCCCAGGGCCGCGGCGAGGGTCGCGAAGACCAGCGCGAGGGCGAAGAAGCCCCACTCGAAGGCTTCGCCAGCGAACAGCTCGAGGCCCACCAGGGTCACGAGCGCGGGTGCCAGCCCGAACACCGCGCAGTGAAGGGCGCAGGCGAGGCTCGCGACACCGCCCAGCCGGTCGAGCCAGGCCGCGCTCATGCCGCCTGCTCGGGCCAGGCGAAGGGATGGGGCATGGCCCCCCAGCGCTCCGGGTGGTCCAGCTCGGCCGGGGTGAGCAGGCAGGCGTCGAAGCCGGCGGTCAAGGCCTCTCGGTCCAGGTCAACGCCGATGAGCACGATCTCCTGGCGTCGATCCCCGTAGGTGGGGTGCCACAGGGCCTCCAGGTGGGCCCGGAACTCGGGGTCGTCCGGGCGCCGCTCCGGCGGCACCGCGGCCCACCAGTAGCCGGCGACGGTGGTCTCCCGGGTCGCGCCGGCGAGCTGGAAGGCCGCCGTGTGATTCGGACGCGACGCGACCCAGAACCACCCCTTGGCGCGCACCACCCCCGGCCAGGAGCTGCGCAGCCACGCATCGAGCCGCCCGGGATGGAAGGGGTGGCGCGCCTTGTAGACGAAGCTGGAGATCCCGTATTCCTCGGTCTCGGGGGTGTGGGTGCCCATCAGCTCCTGGACCCACGCAGGGCGACGCTGGGCTTCCTCCATGTCGAACCGCCCGGTGCCCAGCACGGCGCCGAGGGGCACCCGACCGTGTTCGGTGTGCACGATGGCCGCACCTGGGTTGATGGCCCGTACCGTGGCCTCCACGCGCTCCCGCTCTCGCCGGCTCACCCGGTCGGTCTTGTTGATGACGATGACGTCGGCGAACTCGACCTGCTCGACGTGCAGGGTGGCGAGGGTGCGCTCGTCCTCGTCAGAGACGCCGAGACCCTTGGAGGCGAGAGAGCGGCCCTGGGCCAGCTCGGCGGGGAAGGCCTCCGCGTCGACGACGGTGACCAGGGTGTCGAGGCGGGCGAGCGACGCCAGAGACGTCCCGTCTTCGGCCTCGAAGGTGAAAGTCTGGGCCACCGGAAGGGGCTCGCTGATGCCGGTGGACTCGATGAGCAGGTAGTCGAACCGCCCCTCGCGAGCGAGGCGGGTGACCTCGGCGAGGAGGTCCTCTCGCAGCGTGCAGCAGATGCAGCCGTTGCTCATCTCGACGAGCTGCTCCTCGGTGCGGGACAGGGCCGCGTCGCCATCGCGGACGAGGGCGGCGTCGATGTTCACATCGCTCATGTCGTTGACGATGACCGCCACGCGGAGGCCTTCGCGGTTGGCGAGCACGTGGTTGAGCAGGGTCGTCTTGCCGGCACCGAGGAAGCCGGAGAGCACGGTCACGGGAAGGGTCGAGGTCACGAGGGTCTCCAGTCGGGGCCCCTCGTTATTGCAACTCAGTTGCCATAGCAACCCGACGTCGATACGGCTCCGGCATGCACGGTATGCTACAGCGCTACAGCCGGCGACTCGGCCCGCACGCCGCACCGTTCGTCCGGTGCTGTGCATGTGCGTGTGCGGTCGGGCTCGCCGGGACCGCCTGGGCGGACCCGTCAGGTACGGGCACCGCCACATCCCCGTCCGTCACGGTGACGCCGCCGCGGCTGACGGAGCGGGTGGTTCCCGGATACCCCGAGGCCGCGCGGGGGACGGGTGCGCAGGGCGACGTCAGCGTGCTGGTCGACGTGGACCCCCAGGGCCGGGTGACGGGCGTGCGGGTCGAGTCCGGCCCGGCGGTGTTTTACCAGGCGGCGCTCGATGCGGCCTCCAAGCTCGTGTTCGCGCCCGCGACCCGCGACGGACAGCCCGTGGCGGTGACCACCCGCGTCCGGTTCCACTTCGCCCCCCCGGCGGATCCCGCCGAAGACGCCGATGTCGAGATCGTCGTTCACGGCACCGACCCCGACCTGGAGGACACCCGGGCGCGGACGACCCTGGACGGGGAGGACCTGGAGCGGGCGGCCGGGGACGACCTCGCCGAGGCCGTGGCCACGGTGCCCGGCGTGCGCACGGCAGGCGGCACCGCGGATGCGGCCAAGCCGATCATCCGCGGGCACCACGAGCGCCGCCTGCTGGTGCTGTACGACGGCGTTCGCCACGAGAGCCAGAAGTGGGGCCCGGACCACGCCACCGAGATCGACCCGTTCTCGGCCGGGTCCATCAGCGTCGTCCGAGGCGCTGCGGGTGCCCGCTACGGCCCCGACGCCATCGGGGGTGTGATCCTGGTCGAGCCGCCGCCCCTGCGGACCGAGCCCGGCATTGGAGGCAAGGCGCTCGCTGCCTTCGCCAGCAACGGTCGGCGCCCCTACGCCGCGCTCCGCCTCGATGCCGCGCCCGCCTCGGTGCCGGGTCTCACCCTGCGTGTCGAGGGCAACGGGGCCATCGGGGCGAATCGCCGGGCCCCGGAGTACGTGCTCGGCAACACCGCCTCGCGGACGTTCAACCTGGGCGGGACCCTCGGCTACCGGTGGGATGGCGGTCGGCTCCGCGCCTCCTGGCACCACCACGACTTCCGCGCCGGGGTGTTCTACGGCGTGCGCAACAGCAGCCCGTCGGACTTCCGGGCCCAGCTCGAGGCCGACAAGCCGGTCACCGCCGACCTGTGGTCGACGACCTTCACCATCGACCGTCCCTACCAGGACGTGTCCCACGACATCGGGACCCTGGATGCGGAGCTGTTCGGGGGGTGGGGCAGCCTGGAGGCGACCTACGCCTTCCAGCTGAACCGTCGCCGCGAGTTTGACCAGGTGCGCGAGGCGGTCACCGGCCCGCAGTACGACTTCACCCTGCGCACCCACTCGCTGGACTTGCTCTACCGCCACCCGGAAAAGGTCCTGTCCATCGGTCGCCTGTCGGGCGGCATGGGGGTGCAGGGCTCGTTCCAGGAGAATGTGTACCGGGGCTATGCGCTGCTGCCGAACTACCGGAGCTTCGGCGGCGGGGTGTTCGCGTACGAGCGGCTGTCGATGTCTCGGGTCGATCTCGAGGTCGGCGGCCGACTCGACGGCCTGTCCCGCGTCGCGTTCATGAACGACTACGACTACGGCCGGCACGTCCGACGGGGGACCCTCGACGGCACGTCCTGCGAGGCGCTGGAGGGTCAGGCCCGCTGCCCCGCCGCCTACGAGACCGCCTCGCTGTCGGTGGGGGCGGTGGCGCACGTGGTGCCCGATGTGCTCGACCTCAAGGTCGACCTGTCGTCGGCGAGCCGCTTCCCCAACGTCGACGAGCTGTACCTCATCGGCAGCGCGCCCTCGTTCCCCGTGTTCGCGCTGGGCTACCCCGATCTGGGCGTCGAGCGCGCCTGGGGGCTGTCCACGACCGGCGGGCTGCGGCTCCCGGCGGTGGAGCTCGAGGTGTCCGGCCACGCCCAGCGCGTCGACGACTACATCTACTTCTCGCCCGACCTGAACGACGCGGGCGAGCCGAGCCTGGACGTCACCATCCGGGGCACCTGGCCCCGCTACACCTACCAGCCCATCGATGCGGTCGTCTACGGTGTCGACGGCGCGCTCTCCGTGGGGCCGAGCGCGCCGGTGGGCCTGGACGCCGTGGGGTCCCTGGTGCGTGCTCAGGACCGTGGCACCGGGGCGCACCTGATCGGCACGCCCCCCGACCACCTGCGCCTCGCCCTGGTCGGTCGGCCCCCGCCCGCAGGTCCGCTGCGCGAGACCGAGGTGCGGGTCACCGCCGACCTGATCGCCCGTCAGTCGCGCGTCGACGACAGTGTCGACTTTGCCCCGGCACCCCCCGGCTACGCGCTGCTCGGCCTGTCGGCTTCGACCGTCCTTCGCGGCACGCCCGCGATCCGGATCGGCGCCGAGGTCCGCAACCTGCTCGACACCGCGTACCGCGAGTACACGAGCCTGCTCCGCTACTACGCCGACCAGCCCGGGCGCGATGTCCGAGTGCGCGTCGGCGTCGACTTCTGATCCACCCCCAAGGGAGACCCCCATGAAGATCATCACCCGACTGGCGCCCATCGCGCTGCTGTTCACCGGAGCCTGCTCCGATGTCGAGGACCACGAGCACGACCATGACCACGACCACGGACACAACCATGGCCTGATCACGACGCTCATCCTCAACTTCACCCCGTCCGGAGGCGGTGAGACCCTGAGTTTTCAGTGGTCCGACCCGGAGAATGACGGTGATCCCATCGTCGACGACATCCTACTGCCGGACAGCTCGGGCCATGGTCATCACCACGCCCAGGAGTACGCGCTGGACATCGAGGTGTGGAACGACTTGGAGGATCCCCCCGAGGATGTCACGCCGGAGGTTGCGGCTGAGGACCGGACCCACCAGTTCTTCTTCACCGGCTCGGCCGTCGAGGGACCCGCGACCGGCGACAACCCGAACGCCATCCTCCGTCACGCCTACGCCGACACGGATGCCGATGGGCTGCCCTTCGGCATGGAGAACACCATCACGACGCTGGCCTGGGGCAGCGGCGAGCTGACGGTGAGCCTCCGGCACCTCCCCCTCGAGAACGACGCCCCGACCAAGATCGAGGGCCTTGCCGAGACGGTCGCCAGCGACGGCTTCGGGGCCATCGGTGGACACAACGGGGTGCAGATCACCTTCGACGTCGAGGTCGAGTAGCCGTGCTGCGCGCGTCCGTGGGCGAGCTGCTCGGAGCCGCTGGCTGGACCATGATCCCGCTGTACGTGTGCTCGGTGGTCGCGGTCGCGGCCATCGTGCGCACGGCCTGGCGCTTTCATCGACGTCGGGTGGGGGTGGTCCACCCGGTGTCTCCGTCGGACGACGAGGGTGCCCCGGTGCTCGCGCGGGTGCTCGCCCGTGCCACGGCGGCGACCGAGCGCGGCCCGGACGCGGTGGAGCGTGCCGCCCTCGAGGCGGCAGGTCCCGAGCTCGACGAGCTCTCGGGAGACCTGACGGTGCTGGCCTTCCTCGTCCAGGCGGCCCCCCTGCTCGGCCTGCTGGGCACCGTCTTCGGCATGGTGGACCTGTTCGGGAGCCTGGAGCAAGGGGGCGCCCGGGTGGACGCGGCCCTGCTCGCATCC
>CAZPJM010000065.1:0-8462 GCA_964586865.1 uncultured Enterobacteriaceae bacterium | reverse complement strand
GTTCGGGAGCCTGGAGCAAGGGGGCGCCCGGGTGGACGCGGCCCTGCTCGCATCCGGGATCTGGAAGGCGCTGCTCACGACGGCGGCGGGCTTGATCGTCGCCATTCCGAGCCTGGGTGCCCACATGTGGTTCGAGCGCAGGCTGGAGCGCCTCCGGGTCGCCATCGAGGCCGGCTTGGCCGGGATCCTGGACGAGGCGGCGGGCCCGTGATGCGGCTGCCCCGGCCCACGAGGCGGCCCCCGCGGGTCGGGATGACCGCCCTGATCGACATCGTCTTCCTGCTGCTGATCTTCGTCGTGCTGGTCGCCCGGTTCGTGGACCAGGAGCGCGTGGACCTCGACGTCCCGACCGCCGATCAGGCTCGACCCGCCGAGGCCGACGCGCTGCACGTGGTGCTGCTGGAGGATGGCAGCTTCGAGATCGACGGCGAACCGGTCCGCCCGGCGGGCCTGACGACAGCCCTGCAGGCGGCCCGCGCCCGGCACGTCCGAGCGGTGCTCGTCGCCGATGCCCAGACCCACCTCCAGCGCGTCGTCGATGTCGTGAGCGAGGTCCGGCGGGTCGGGTATCGGGATGTGGCGGTGGCGACGCGACCGCGATGAGTCGGGGTGGGCTGTCCTCGTGGTGGATCCCCCTCGGGGTGTCCCTGGTCGTCCATGCGCTCGTTGCGGTGGTCCCGGTGGCGCCGGAGCCTCCGCCGCCCACCTCGCAGCCGGTCCGCTTCGGGCTGGCCGAGCTGCCGCAGATCGCCCACGCAGAGCCGGAGGCTTTGGCGCAGCTCGAGGAGCCGCTGCCGACGTCTTCGCCCGAGGCTCCGCCAGCGCCTCCGGCGCCGCAAGAGGACCGTGTCGAGGCCGCCGTTGCCGGTCCGCCGAGCCCCGATCCGGAGGCCCCCGAGGGCGTGACCTCGCTGTCGCCGAGCCGTCCGGACGACGGAACGCCCGATGCCCAGGTCCCCCTGGTCACCGGGCTGCCCCTGGAGGCGGCTCAACTCGCCGACGACGGCATGCCCGTCCGGGTCGGCAACACCTTCGCCCCCGGCCAGGACGCAGACGTCGAGGCCAACGCGATCACCGGCTTCACCGGGGGCGGTGCGGGGGGAGAGGGGGTGATCGGGAGCCAGTTCGCGGGGTCGAGCCGCCACGCCCAGGGGTGGACGCAGCCGCCTCGGCCACGGCGGACCCGGGAGCCGCGCTACCCGCGGGCGGCGCGTCGCGATGGCGTGGTGGGGAGGGTCGTCGTCGAGGTGCTGGTGGGCGTGGATGGACAGGTCGAGCGGACGCGGGTCGTCTCGGCGGTCCACCCCGACCTGGACGAAGCGGCCCGACGTGCAGCGCTGCGCTCGACCTTCGAGCCGGCCACCCGCGGGGGCACAGCGGTCCCGGCCTGGACGCGGCTGTCGTTCCGGTTCGTGATGGCTCCCGAGCGATGACCTGTGCGTCGCACTCGAGTCCACCTTCGGCCATCGACTATCGGATGCCCTGCCCGGTCGCGTGTCCGGAACCCCCCAAGGCCTGGACGCTGCCCTCTGCGCGCCTTGTGAACCGCGCCGAGCTCCCGCGGCTCGACCTGTACCCCCTGCACGCGGACGTCGCGGCCTTCCTCGACCCGGTGCTGTCCGGTGAGAGCGGTACATGGTCCCCCGAGCGTTGGTCGTGGACGCCAGCTTCAACGGCCAAGGAGGGCTCGAAGTCGGTCAGCGTCAGCATCGCTCAGATCCACCGACCAGGTTCCAAGATCATCCAACCAGCCCGACCATCTAGCACGAACCTCTGGCCTTCTTCGGAAGGCCAGGGGTTTCGTCGTTTCTGGGCCGGGTCGAGCTCGAGACGCCAGCCCCCGCGATGTGCAGTTCGCCATTTCGGTGGTTTGCAGGTGGGTTGGAGTTCGCTGGGGCTGAGTACGAGCAGGCGGCCCCCCGGAAGGGCGACGACCACGCAGTTGGCCGTGCCCTCGGAGTCGAAGGCGTAGGTGTGGTACCAGACGCCGGGCGCGTCGCTCAGGGCGCGCCAGAGGTCGCCGGTCGAAGCTGCAGGCTGGGGGTCGGTGGGGGTTGGCACGGGCGGTGGGGCTCGCCCTGTCCGTAGCCATGCTCCGGGCCACGCCTCATCTTCCGTTCGCACGAAGCGCCCAGGACGGGCTCGGCGGGCGCTTCCGGCTGCCCGCCAGCGCGCCCTTCGTCGGCTGGAGAGACGGATCCTCATCGCGGAGCCGGCCAGCGAACGCATGCGGGACGACGCCGGCGCCATCGACGAGCGGCTGCTCATGGCCTTCGAGCGGGGCTTCACCGAGGGACGACGCCTGCACTTCGGGTACGTCGACCGCTTCGGTCAGACCACCACCCGGAGCGTGGAGTGCATCGCGCTCATGCTACGGAGCCCCGTCTGGTACGTGGTCGCCTGGGATCTCGACAAGGATGCCTCACGCATCTTCCGCATGGATCGCATCCAGGCGCCCTCCTGTGGCGAGCCCCTCGACGAGCGACATCCGCTCCTCGAGGTGCAGGCCCAGCCCGCGATGTCCTCCGAGACGGGCGACGTGCGCTGGATGGGCACACCGCTGGGCTGAGTCCACTCGGTTCGCCACCATGTCTTCTGGCCTCATGGTCTCCGAGACCCGAGAATCCAACTTGCCGAGATCGGCGCCGGCCATGCCGGCGATCGCGTCCGTGACGTCCGGTCCGGTCAGCCCCCGGGACGGTGGATCAGCGCCGGATCGTCGGTGGCGAGCGCCGCGTCCAGCCGGGCGAGGGCGAGGGTGCGACGCCCCTCCAGCCACGCCAGCTGCCCCTCGACGACAGCCTGTCGCAGGCGCGTCGCCGCGCGCAGGTCGAGGGCGCCTCGGCGGGCGCCAGCCTCGATGGCCCGCAAGGCGGCGTCGGCGCGTGCGGGAACTGCGTCGTCGGTGCCCTCGGACTCCAGGCGCGCGAGGGCCTCGAGGTGCGCCGCCCGCTCCGCGCTGGCGCGATCCACCGTCGCGTCCAGCGCTGCCCGGCTGGCCTCCACCCCGGCGTGTGCGGCCGCCCGCGCGTCGGCACTCCGGTGCCACACGGGCAGGGTGAGCTGGACGGTGGGGCCGATCCGCAGCTCCGGGCCTTCCTCCTCGTAGAATGCGCCGAGCCGGAGGGGCGGCAGGGCGTCGGCCCGTGCGCGGGCGAGCTCCTGCTCGGCGGCGTCAGCCACATGGCGCGCGGCGAGCACGTCCGCGCGCTCGGCGGCGCCCGATGCCTCGGCGGGAGGCGGTGGAGCGCCGTCGAGGGGGTCACCGGGAAGCCGGATGGCATCGACGGGGCGTCCCACCCGGCTCGCGAGCTGCGCGATGGCGTGGGCCTCGGCCCGGACGGCCTCCATCCAGCGTGCGCGGACCTCGACGGTGGCCAGCACCGCCAGATCGGCGTCCAGACGGGTGCCATCGCCACGGGCGAGCCGATCCGCCGCACCCCGGCGCGCCCGGCGTGCGACCTCCAGCGCCTCGTGCAGCAGGCGGACCCGAGCGCGGGCGGTCACCGCGTCGATCCAGCGTGTGCGGATCTCGACGGCGAGCTCGAGGCGGATCCGCGCCAGGTCGGCGCGGGCGGCGTCGCGGGCGGACAGGGCCCGTCGATGGTCGGCCCGGCCCGCCCCGGTCACCGAGACGGGCTGGCTGACGGCCACGTTGTGGACGTCGCCCACGGCGGCCCAGCGGGCCTGGACCCTCGGCTCTTCCCGGAACAGGCGCGTGGCCCGGACCTCCCCGTCGAGCGCGGTGGTGCGGGCCCGTGCGCGGGACAGTGCCGGGGAGCGCGCCAGCCCCATGCGGACGGCGGCATCGGCGGTCAGGACGGGGTCGGCGTGGTCCTGGGCGGGGGTCGTCGCGGACGTGGCGGGAGACGGCGCGGCGAGGGGCACGGCGGACAGCAGCAGCAGGATGAGGATCATCGCCCCCTCCGTAGGGTGCGGAGCCAGCGTCGGGCCGAAGGGTCGGACCAGTCCCTGGCACCGTGGACGCGTGCGACCACGCGCCCGTCGCGCACGGCGAAGGTGGTCGGCAGCACGGCGGCCCCCCAGGCGTCGCGGGCGAGCCCGGTCGGGTCCTGGGCGATGCCGGCGGGGACGCGGCCCTCGAAGTAGAGCCGGATCACCGGCCAGGGCTCGTCGGTGACGGCGACGAGGGGCACGCCCTCGGCGTCGGTGGCGATGAGCAGGTCCGGGAGCTCGGCCCGGCAGGGGGCACACCAGGTGGCCCAGAAGTGGACGAGGTGGGTCGGGCCGGGGAGGGGGGCCGGGGCCCCGTCGCGGGCCAGGGCCAGCGGGGGTGTCGCCTCGTCGGTGGGGGTGTGCCGGAAGGTCCCGGGCGGCGCCGAGCCGGTGTCTCCCAGACCCCGCGCGGCGCGGACGGCGAGGTAGCCGCCCACCAGCACGGCCTGGACGAGGACCACGGCGATGATCACGCGGGCGAGCTTCACGAGGCTCTCCGGGTGAGCGTGTACAGGACGGGCAGCACCACCAGGGTGAGGGCGGTCGACGAGAAGAGGCCCCCGATGACGACCGTGGCCAGCGGGCGCTGGACCTCGGCGCCGATGCCCGTGTTCAGGGCCATGGGCAGGAAGCCCAGGGCGGCGACCAGGCCGGTCATCAGCACCGGACGCAGCCGCTCCAGGGCCGCCCGCTCCACGGCCTCCCGCACGGCCATCCCATCGTCCAGGTGCCGGCGGATGGTGGAGACCAGCACCATGTCGGCCAGGACGGACACGCCGGCCAGGGCGACGAAGCCGACGGCGGCCGAGACGCTGAACGGCAGGCCCCGCAGCCACAGGGCGGCGATGCCACCGATGGCGGCGAAGGGGACCCCGGTGAACACCCGGACGGCGTCGGTCACCCGCCCGTAGGTCGCGTACAGCAGCAGTCCGATGAGCCCGAGCGCCAGTGGCACCACCAGCAGCAGCCGGTCCCGCGCCCGCTGGTAGTGCTCGAACTGACCGCCGTAGCGGATGAACCACCCGTCGGGCAGGTTCACCCGGTCGTCCACCTGGCGCCGCACCTCGTCCACGAAGCTCCCCAGGTCGCGCCCGCGCACGTTCGCCTGGACCAGCACCCGCCGCTTCGCCCACTCGCGCCGAATGGCGCTGGGCCCCTCCACGGTCCGCACCCGCGCCACCGTGTCGAGGGGCAGGCGGACGCCGCCGGGGCCGGTGACCTGGAGCGCGGCGACCTCGGTCGGGTCGGTGCGGTAGCGGGGGTGCATCCGCAGGGCGATGGGAAACCGCCGCTCGCCCTCCACCAGGTGTCCGACCTCGATGCCGCCGATGGCCGCGACGGTGCGCAGGACCTCGCGGGCAGGCAGGTCATGCCGGGCGATGGCGTCCCGGTCCACCTCGGCGCGGAGCACGGGCAGGCCGGTGACCTGCTCGACCGACACGTCTGCGGCTCCGTCCACCCCGTTCACGATGGCCTCGATCTCGCGGGCCTTCTCCCGCAGCCGACCCAGGTCGTCGCCGAACACCTTGATGCCCAGGTCCGACCGCACGCCAGCCACCATCTCGTTGACCCGCATCTCGATGGGCTGGGTGAACACCATGTTCATGCCCGGCAGCACCGACAGCTCGTCCTCCATGGCCGTGACGAGCGTGTCCTGGGTGCGGGCCCGCGTCCAGGCGCTTCGGGGGTGCAGGGTCACGAACACGTCGGAGAGCTCGATGCCCATCGGGTCGGTGGCCACCTCGGCCGAGCCGGTCCGCGTCCACACCCGGGCGACCTCGTCGGGAAACCGGTCGAGGAGCACACGCTCGATGCGGGTGCCGTAGCGGATGGACTCCTCGAGGGAGACGCTGGCGAGGCGGACCGTGTTGATGACCAGGGCACCCTCGCTCAGGCGGGGCACGAAGGCGGTGCCGAGCTGGGTGGCCAGGAAGGCCGCATTGGCGACGAGGACCAGCGCCACCGCCAGGACGACGGCCGGGGCCCCGAGGGCCGCGCGGAGGAGGGGCGCGTACAGCCGCTGGAGCGTGCGGGTGAGCCACGGGGTCCCGGTGCGTCGCCCGCGCAGCAGCAGGCTGGTCAGCACGGGCACCAGGGTGAAGGACGCCAGCATGGAGCCGGCCAGGGCCAGGATGACCGTGAGGGCCATCGGGCGGAACAGCTTGCCCTCGACGCCCTCCAGGGCGAGCACGGGGACGTAGACGACCAGGATGATCAGCTCGCCGAACAGGGTGGGGGTGCGCACCTCGACGGCGGCGTCCCCCACCACCTGGACCACGTCGTCATCGGGGCGACCCGCCAGCCTGCGCGCCCCGTTCTCGACCTGCACGATGGCGCTGTCGACGATCGGCCCGAAGTCGAGGGCCCCCAGGCTCATCAGGCTGCCGGCGATCCCCAGGCCGAGCATGCCGCTGACCGCGAAGGCCATGGACAGGGGAATGACCGCGGCCACCACGAGCCCGGCGCGCCAGTCGCCCAGGAAGGCGAACAGCACGGCGATCACCAGGAGCGCGCCGTAGGCCAGGTTCTCCCGGACTGTCGCCAGGACGTGATCCACCAGCTCGGTCCGCTGGTAGACGGGCTCCGCGACCATGCCGGCGGGCAGGCTCGCCGCGGCTTGCTCCAGGCGTACGGCCAGGCGCTCGGTGACCACCTGGCTGTTCTCGCCCATCAGCATGAACCCCAGCCCGAGCACCACTTCGCCCTCTCCGTCCGCGGTGACCGCACCACGGCGGATCGAGCGGCCCTCCCGCACGGTCGCCACGTCGCCGATGCGCACGGGCACCCCATCCTCGGCGTCCAGGACGATGCGCTCCAGGTCGTCGAGGCGCTCGATCAGGCCGACGCCCTGGACGAGGGTCGTCTGGCCCCCGGCGTCGATGTTCCCGCCGCCGACGCTGGCGTTGTTGGCCTCCAGGGCCTCGGCGATGCCGGCCAGGGTGATGCCGTGGGCATGCAGCGACCGCGGATCCACCAGGATCTCGATGCGCCGCTCGTCGCCACCCCAGGCGTTGATCTCGGCCACGCCCGGGGTGGCGCGGAGCTGTGGCGCCAGGATCCAGTCCTGGGCGGTGCGTAGGGCGGTGGGGGAGTGGCCCTCGCCCCGGACCAGATAGTGGAACACCTCGCCCAGGCCGGTGGCTACGGGGCCGAGGGCGGGCGGGTCGACCCCCTGTGGCAGCGCGACGGTCGACAGGCGCTCGGAGACGGCCTGGCGGGCCCGCCAGAGATCCGCCCCGTCGTCGAACACGAGGGTGACCTGGGACAGGCCGAACCTGGAGAGGGAGCGGACCTCGGCGAGCTCGGGCAGGCCGCTCAGGACCTGCTCGACCGGCCAGGTGATCTGGCGCTCGACCTCTTCGGGCGACAGGGCGGGTGCGGTGGTGTTGACCTGGACCTGGACCGGGGTGGTGTCGGGAAACGCATCCAGCGGGAGGCGGAACCAGGCCAGCACCCCGGCGATGGCGAGGAGGGTCCAGGCGATCACCACGACCGCGCGATGGCGCAGGGACCAGCGGAGGACGGCATCGACGATCACCGGGGCTCCACGTCGCAGCAGCCGGCCCCGATGCTGTCCTTCAGGGTCTCCGTCATCAGCAGGAAGGCGCCGGTGGTGACCACCGGATCGCCGGGGGCGACGCCGCCCCGGATCCGCGCCCGGTCGCCCTGGCGCCCCAGGACCTCGACGCGCCGAGTGATGTAGCGGTCGGGCGCCTCGCGGAGGAACACGAGGCTGGCCCCCCTGGCCCGCTGGACCGCCGCTCCGGGCACGCTGACCACCACGTCCGCCGTGTCGGTGACCACGACCGCCTCGCCGTGGAGGTGGGCACGGAGCGCTCCGTCCGGGTTGTCCAGGGCGACCCGTCCCTCTGCGGTGCGGGTGTGCGGGTCGACCATCGGGGCGAGGTAGGCGAGGCGACCCTCGAAGGTGCGGCCGGGCAGGGCATCGACCTGGACGCGGACGGTCTGGCCGACCTGGACCTGGCCCAGGTCGGTCTCGGCGATGTCGAGCCGGGCCCACAGGCGAGACGGGTCGACCACGGTGTAGACGGGGCGGTCGGGAGTGACGGCCTCGCCGACGGTGACCTCGCGGGCGATCACCACCCCCTCGAGGGGGGCGGTCAGGGTGACCGTGCTGCCGGTGCCGTCGCCGACCAGGCCGGCCTCGGCGCGGAGGGCGCGGACCTCGGCCCGGGCGGCGGCGAGGGCGCTGCGGGCGGCCTGGACCTGAGCCTCGGAGGTCACGCCCGCTGCCAGAAGGTCGGTCGCCCGGTCGAGGTCCGCCTGCGCGGTGGTGACCGCCTCGCGCGCGGCGGCGAGCCGCGCACGATCGCTTCCTGCGCCGGCGCTCCGCAGGGTCGCCAGGGGCGCCCCCGCCTGGACCGGGGTCCCGACGTCGGCGGCCACCCGGGTGACGATGCCGGCCGTGGGGGCGCTCACGGCGGCGACCCGGGCCGGGATGCTGGCGTCGGTGATGGAGATGTCGCCGTCGTCGTCGAAGGCCC
>CAZPJM010000064.1:0-19586 GCA_964586865.1 uncultured Enterobacteriaceae bacterium | reverse complement strand
CGCGCTGCAGCGCGACGATCGCTTCCGCAGCGACCTGGAGCTGGTGCGGGGCGGCGGGGGCTTCACCCACGAGGCCGTCGATGCGGGCGCTGGCGCCGGGGACCACAACCAGGTGGTGGTGGACGCCTCGGGTCGCGTGGTGGTGGCCACCATCCTGCCCGTGGTCAAGCAGGGCGAGGATCGGCAAGGCGTCTGGGTCGCCCGCGAGACCGACGACGGCTGGGAGCGTCATCGGGTGGTCGCCGGCGAGGTGGGCACCGATCTCTCGCTGGTGGCCCTGCCCGACGGCGGGCTGGCGCTGGCGGTCTGGATCCCCCTCGAGGGCAGCGCGGTGCTCTATCGCTGGGATGGCGGGGCGTGGTCCGACTGGTCGCGCACCTTCCTGGCCCGGGATGGCTGGCGCGAGGGCGAGTCGGCCGATCTGGCGGTGCTCCCCGACGGCCGGCTGGTGGCCGCCTTCCACACCTGCGGGCGCCTAGCCGACGACCCCGACAACTGCGACCTGGCCGACCAGGGACCCAGCCTGGCCGTCGAGGAGGCGGGCGGAGGCTTCCGGGTGGAGCGCATCCACCAGGAGGGCCTGGCCTCGTGCGGCCGCGAGGTGGCCCTGGCCAGCTCGGGCGGCATCCCCCACACCATCTTCCGCTGTACCGTCGACGTGGAGGGCGCCCTCCAGGATCGGCTCCTCCACGCCTTCCGCGAGGCGGCCCCATGAGCCGCACCCTGGTGGGCCTGGCGCTGCTGCTGGGGGGCTGCGGGGATCCGTGGCTCGATGGCAGCCTGCCCGCCCTCCTCGACCTGCAGACCGAGGAGACCCGCGCCCGGCTGTACGGCTCGGAGCTGGAGCTGGCCTGGATGGACCTGGACCGCCCGGGCGGCGTGGCCGTCCGGGTGACGGTGCCCGCCGACGACCTGACCGCCGGGGAGGCCTTGCCCCTGGTGCCGGACGGCAGCCTCACCCTGGGCGACCACCTCGAGGTGAGCATCCCCGATGTGGCCGAGGGCTCGGTGCGGCTCTCCCGGTGGCCGCTGCAAGAGGGGGACCCGGTCCGGGCGCGGTTCCGGGCCACCCTGGAGGAGGTCGACGGACTCCAGCTCACCGCCGTCGGTCGGACCGACGCCCCGCTCGAGGTGGTCGATGCTCTCTGAGCGGCACCGTGGTGTCCTCCTGGCGGCCGCCCTGGTGGCCGGCTGCTCGGACGCGAGCCTGTACGGGATCGGGCTCGACGACCCGTCCCCCGACCGGCTCGGCCTGACCGGCGAGGTCTGTACCGACGACGACGCCAACCAGGACTTCCCGGTGCGGGTCCTCCTGATGGTCGACCAGGCCCTGGGCCCGGTGCAGGCCTGGGATCCGGCCCTCTCCCGCCTCCGGGCCCTGGGTGAGCTCGTCAACCAGCAGGCGGGGGGCACCACGGCCTTCGCGGTGGCCGGCTACGGCCCCGTCGCCCGCAAGCTCGCCCCCCTCGACCAGCCCTTCACCACCAACCCGGGCGTCCTCGACGCCGCGGTGGCCAGCCTGGGCGTGCCCCGCGCCTGCCTGCAGGAGAGCTGTCGCGACCTGGACGGGGTCCTCGAGCTGGGCCGGGCCATCATCGAGGCCGATCTGGCCGACCTCAGCGCCGGCGAGCGGCTCCGGACCCGGTACGTGGTGGTCACGGTGAGCGCGGGGGCTCCGGACGGCGCGGATCAGGACTGGGAGCTGGCCGAGACCGAGTTCGTCGAGGCGGTCATCGACCTCCGCGAGGATGTGGAGGCCGCCGGCGCCCTTTCCTTCGCGCTGCACACCGTGCAGCTCGCCGCGCCCGACCCGGTCCTGCCCGAGCCCCAGGCGACCCTGAACCGGATCGACGACCTGCTCCAGCAGATGGCCTTCGTGGGCGGCGGGTCGCACCAGCGCTTCAACGTGCCGGACGCCATCGCCTTCGATCAGCTCGGCCTGCTCGAGCTCGAGGGCGCCCTCGACGCGCGGGCCCTCCTGGTGGTGAACCACAGCGCCCTGCCGGGCCTCGACGGGGTGCGCCCCGACCGGGACCTGGACGGGCTGAGCGACGCCGAGGAGGCCGGGGTGGGGACCGACCCCGACGAGCCCGACACCGACGGCGACGGCCTGCCCGACCTGGTGGAGCTCCTGCTGGCCCGGGACCCGCTCACCGCCGGCGAGGTGCCGGAGCCCTGCTCCACCCTGCCCTTCCCCTGGCCCGATGCCGATGGGGACCGGCTCGACACCTGCTCCGAGCGGCTCATCGGCACCGATCCCTCCCTCACCGACACCGACGGCGACACGGTGCCCGACGGTCTCGAGCTCTTCCTCGGCACCAACCACCTGCGCCCCGACCTGCGCATCGACGCGGATGGCGACGGCGTGGACAACGGCGCCGAGGTCTATGGGGGCACCGACCCGGGCTCCAGCGACGCCACCACCCACCTGGCCCAGTCCATCCGCTACGACATCGAGCCCCTCGGGCGGCAGGCGCGCCTCTCCCTGGGGGCCCCGGTGGGCCTGCCCGGCGTGATCCCCCAGGCGGGCGAGGAGGGCCTCCAGGCTGGCCTGGGCCTCGTGCGCCTCGATGCGGCGGCGGGCACCCTGGCATGGCGGGCCCCGGGCGAGGAGGGCTTCGGTCCGGCGGTGGCCATCGGGGCGGGTGGCGATCGCCTCCTCGAGGGGCGCAGCCCGGACCGGGCCCTGCGGGTCCGGGTGGAGCCCAGCCTGCTGCCGCCCCGGGACGTGGAGGCCCAGCTCCGGGTGGCGCGCCTCGAGCGGGACTGCCTGCGCTGGACGGCCCGGAACATCCGCCTGGTCGAGGGGGAGAACGACGTCATCGTCTACCTCTCGCAGCGACCGGTGGGCGCGTCTCCCGATGGGCCGGGCCTGTTCCGGGTGGCCAGCCTGCCCACGACCTACACGCCCGGGGAGGGTCGGACCCCGGACGATCCCCTCGTCGAGCTGGACGACGCCGAGTTCGTCCGGTTGGGGCCCTGATGCGGCCGGCGCTCGTGGCGGGCCTCGCGCTCCTGTCCGGCGGCTGCGGGACCGGGGCCGACGTCTTCGTGGGCGGGCGGATCCGCAACCTCTGCCTCGAGGCCTACCCCACCTGCGGGACCACCGCCGGCTGCCGCCTCACCCCCGAGCAGTACGTGGTCGGCACCTTCCCCGGCGCCCGGCGCGTCGTGGTGCCGAGCGAGCGGAACACCACCCGCTTCGAGGTCCGGCTCTTCCTCGAGGAGGCCATCGCCCCCGGGAGCGAGCTGCAGGTCCAGGCCCGAGACGCCGACTGCGCCCTCGATCTCGACGAGGGCCGCTTCGAGGACGAGGACTACGACCTCATCGAGGCGGCCGGCAACGATGGGCTCCTGCGCCTGGACCCGCTGGTGGTGGAGGGGCCTGGCGAGCACCTGGTCGAGATCTTCAGCGATGCCCGCGCCCGCTACCTGCTGATCATCGAGCCCCTCCCCGACCCCCTGGCCGACGACGGCGACACGGACAGCGCGACCCGCTGATCCCCGCGCTCACTCCGCGGGGGCCTCGCCGAGGATCGGTTCCCGATCGGGGCAGTCGGGGACCTCGGGCTCGGGAAGGGCGCACTCGGCCAGCTCGAGGGGCTCCTCGCCCTCCGCGGCCCCGCAGATGGGGACCAGCAGACGCGGCAGCTCGGGGTCGTTCGTGTCCACGGCCAGCACCGCCACGTCTTCGCCGGGCTCGTCCGGCGGCGTGTAGACGCCCCGGAACAGGGCTTCATGGCCGGTCGAGAGGACCCAGCGGTCCGGGCCCTCCAGATCCATGGCACATCGGGGGTCGTGGTACAGCGCGACCCGCTGTATGGTGAGGTCCTCGCCGCCTCGGTTGCCGACCTGCAGGCTGAACGGGTGGGGTTCACCACCGGGACTGTGCACGCCCACGTCCACCGGGGACAGGTCGAGCCAGACCTCGGGTGCAGCGGCACCGCAGGCGGCGAGGACAAGCGTGAGCGGCAGGGTCCGCACGGGACCTCCACGGTTCAGGGGATGAACAGGGTCAGGGGGGGCTCCCCGCCGGAAGACAGCTCGCGCCACCGCGTCCAGGCGGCGTCGGCCAGGGCCTCGGCCTCGGCCCGGGTGTCGGCCAGGGCCCGCTCGGCCTCGGCCACGGCCTCCCGGGCCCGCTGGACCTCGCGGGTGAGGGGTTCGAGCTCGACCATGGCCAGGTCATGGCGCATGAGGGTGTCGGCGCGGGTGCGGGCGAGACGGGCCACCGCCACCCCGTGGCGGGCCTCGGCCACCTCGACGGCCTGGCGCGCGGTGCGTACCCGGGCGTCGGCCACCTCGCCGAGGGCCTTGCGCAGACCGCCGTCGGCGTCGGCGAGTCGCTCGTCCAGGGTCTTCCTCCAGGCACGCTCCCGCTCCAGGACCGCCTCGGCGTCCTCCCACCGGGCGAGGGCGATGGCCAGCTCGTCCTCCGCGTCGGCCATCAGGCGCCGGCTCTCGGCGGTCAGGCGCGGGTCGGACAGGTCGACTTCGGGGAGGCGACGGCCCCCGCAGGCCACCAGCAGCATCACGGGCAGGAGCCACCTCATGGGGCCTCCTCGGGGGCATCCCCGTCCATGCGCGCCAGGACCTCCGAGAGGCCCACGGCGCCCAGCACCCGGTCGATCTCGGCGCGGGCCCGGGTATCGTCGGCCTCGAGGGCCCGACCCCAGGCCTGGACGGCGCCGACCCGATCCCCCCGCGCCTCGTGGGCGCGCCCCAGGTCGAGGAGGGCGTCGGTGCCGGCACCGGCAGAAGCGGCGGCCTCCAGGACCAGCACCGCCTGGTGGGGGTCGCCGGCGGCCAGCAGGCCCTGACCGAGGGCCAGGAGGGCTTCCCCGTTCTTGGGCTGGCTGGCCACCGCTTCGCGGAGGGCCGGGTCGACCTGGGCCGGGCTGCGGGGGCGAAGCCCGGGGGGCGCGATGGGGTCGTCGGCCGGGGGCACCCCCTTGGCGCAGGCCACCCCGGCCGGGTCGTAGCGCCAGGCCTGGCGGGCCCGGCTGGCGCACTCGGCGAGGGCCTCGTCACGGGCGGCGGTGAGCTCGGCGGCGCGGCCCTGGAGGGCCTCCCGGAGCATGGTCTGATCGTCGGCGGACAGCTCGGCGGGGAGCGGCCAGTTGCCGAGGGTCTCGGCGCCGACCTGCGCCACCCGGGCCAGCCGGGCGAGGGCGGCCTGGCTGAAGGCCGGGTCGGGCTGGCGGGCCGCCTCCAGGTAGGCCTGCATGGACAGGTCCACCGTGGCGACCACCTCGTCCATGAGGGCCAGGTCGGGGGAGGGGCGCACCAGGGAGAGGTCGCCGTGCAGGCGCTCGGCCAGCCCGTAGTGGGCCACCGCCAGGGCCTCGCTGCTGGCCTGAGGCGCCGAGAGGGCGCGGCGGAACCACATCTCGCCCGCGTCCGGGTCCCCGGCGCGCAGCAGGGCGTAGCCGACCCGGGCCTGGAGGGCGGGGGTGCCATCCTCGGCGCGGCGCTCGATGCGCGAGAGGGGGATGGCGCCGCGGACCAGGAGCTCCCCCAGCGCGAGCTGGGCGCCCGGATCGGAGCTGTCGACGTCGAGGGCCTGCTCGAGGGCGGCAGCGGCCCCCTTCGTGTCGCCCAGGTCGGTGCGGATCCCGGCGGCGGCCACCCAGGAGGCCACCGCATCCGAGCCCTCCTGGATGGCGGCGGCCCGCTCCAGCCAGGTGACGGCCTCGTCCAGGTCGTAGCGGGCGGCGGCGGCGCGGCCCAGGCTCGACGCCACCCCCGGCGCCTGGGCGCTGTCGGGGAAGCGCCGCAGCACCTCCTCGCCCAGCTCCTCGAGCTTCTGCTGCTCGCCGGCGGCCCGGGCCGCCACGAAGGCGCCCAGCAGGGCCCGCTCGCCCAGGTCGGTGCCCTCGTAGCGGTCCACGAACTCGAGCAGGCTCTCGAGGCTTCCCTCCTCGCCGGCGGCGGAGAGGGCCAGGGTGTCGAGCTGGCGCTGCTCGGCGGCGGCCATCAGGGGGCCGAGCTCGGCCTTGACCTCGGGGGAGACGCCGCTGCCGGGCGCCTGGAGGCGGCGGCCCAAGGCCAGGAGGCCGGGGATGTCGTCCTCGGCCCGGGCCGCATCCAGGGCCAGCCGGGCCGCCGCATCGCCCTCGTCGGTCCCTGGCCAGCCGAGCGCCACCGCCATGAGGAGGTCGCGGCTCTTCTCGTGGTCCCCGTCGTCGTAGTGGGAGCGGGCGATGGCGAAGGCCACCCGCCGGCGCTCTGCGGGGGTGCCGCCCTTGTCGGCCAGGAAGGACGCCCCGGCCTCGCGCAGCCCGGCCCGGGCGGCCACCCGGTCCACCCGGCGCCCGCCCTGATCGAGGGCCTCCTCGTAGGCCACCACCGCATCCAGGAGCGCCTGGATGCGGGCCGTGTCGTCGCCCTCCTCGCCCCGGACCGCCAGGGCCTCGGCCGCGTCCCGGTAGCGGTGCCCGGCCTGCACCCACTGGCCCGCGTCGGCGTGGGAGTCGGCGGCGTTCAGCCGCATCTCCACGTGCTGCCCGCCCTCGGGGAAGGCCCGGAGCCAGGCGGTGTAGGCGCGCGCCACCTGGGCCGGGCTGGCCGTGGCCTCGGTGAGCAGGCTGGGCTCGCCCTGGCCGCGGCGCTGCCGGTCGGCCCGGAGGGCCAGGTCGCGGGCCAGCGACTCGGACTCCTCGGCCAGGCGGCCTGCGCGCTCGGCGTCGACCCGCGGGCCGACCCGGGCACGGCCGAAGGCCTCGAGGATGTACGTCACATCGCGGTCGACCCGGGTGTAGTCGCGCGTCCGACCCACCGAGTGGTGGAGCAGGCGGGCGTCCTCCAGGCGATCCTCCTCGTCCGGACCGAGCTCGAGCAGCCGCCGGGCCACCTCGGCGGCGCCGCCCGGCTCCTCGAGGATGGCGAAGCGGCGGCCCAGCTTGGCCAGGGCGGCCACGTAGGCCTCCCGGTCGCGGGCCTGGTCCCGCAGCCAGGCCATCACCTCGTCGGGCTTCTTGACCTGGGTGGCGCACCAGACGCTGTCCACCAGGGCCTCGCGGGCCACGTCCACCCGGCGGGCCGCCACCTCGGGGGCCAGGTCCGGCAGGGCGAAGCCCCGCGCCTGCCGCGAGACGGCCGGGGGCGCGGGAGGTCGCTCGCCGGCCTGCTCCATGGCCTTCTCGAAGCTGCCCAGGGCGACCTTGCAGTCCCCCTCGTTCACCTGGACCCAGGCCAGCCGGTAGTGGGCGAGGGGGTGGAGGCTCGTGTCGTCATCGGCGATGACGGCCTTGTAGGCGCGCCCCGCCAGGGCCAGGTCGTTGTTCTCGAAGTGGTAGCGCCCCAGGCGCAGGCGGGCCTCGGGGACGAGGGGGCTGTCGGGGTGCTCCCGGACCAGGCCCTCGAGGGCGTCGCGCATGGCGTCGTCCTCGCCGAGGTCGCGGAGCTCCTCGGCCACCAGGAAGCGGGCCCGGTCGGCCACCGCGGCGTCCGGGAAGCTCACCAGGAGCTGCCGGGCGGTGGAGATGGCCTGCTCCTTCAGGAGGCGGACCTGGGGCACGTGGAGGCGCTCCTGGGCCCCGCCCTCGCGCTCCTGGGCCACGAGCCAGTGGTAGCGGGCCTCTTCCGAGAGGAGCTCGGCCAGGCGGAGGGTCAGCTCGGCCCGCCAGGGGGCGTCCTCCGGGGCGTCGGCCAGGGTGCGGCGGGTCTCGTCGATGGCGTGGCGCACCTTGGAGATGCGGGCGCGCTGGACCTCGACCGGAAGCGGATCCCGGGGGGGCGCGCGCCGGGGGGCGCACGCCATCGAGAGCACGGCCAGGGCCAGGATCAGGGGACGCACCGGTCCTCCGCGACGACGCGCAGGTCGTCCAGCTCGTCGTTCCAGAACTCGCCCCGGTGCTGGAAGACCACCACCTCGCCCGCGAGCGGCGGGGGCGGGGCGGCGACCTCCTCGGGGCCGTGGGGGCGGCGTCGCCCGCGGAGGAGCGCCACCCCGAGCTCGTGGGCCACCAGGTCGACCCCCTCTTCGGCCAGCAGGAGCTCCTCGCCGATGGCCTCGGCGCGGGCATCGAGCCGTGGCTCCAGGCGACGGGCCACGTCGGCGCGGGCCCGGGCGTACAGGTCGTCGAGCCAGACCTGGAAGGGCTTCTGGAGGCCCAGGGTGCCGACCTCGGCCCGCTCCCGGGCCAGCGCATCGTCCACCGCGGCGAGCTCCCGGAGACCCGGGCGCAGGCGGGCGGCGCTGCGGAGGCGGGGGACCTCGGCGGCGGGGACGCCGGCCCGCAGATCGTCCAGGACCGGACCCAGGTCGCGGCGGAGGCGGGTGGTGACCCGTCGGGCCCCGGCGAACTGGCACAGGCGGCGCAGGGCGAGGGCCTCGAGGACGTAGCGCTCGGGGAAGAGGGCCCCCTGGTGAGCCGGCGCGTCGAGGGCCAGGAGCTGGCCCAGGGTGCTCCGGGCATCCCCCAGGTGGTAGTGGGTCCAGGCCCGCTCCAGGACCAGGGCCGCGTCGACGGAGGCCTCATCGCCGAGCGTGTCGTAGAGGTCCAGGGCGGTGGCGTGCTCCCCCGTCTCGAAGGCCAGGCGCGCCCGGGCGCGTACCACCTGGGGCTGCAGATCGGCGGGCAGGTCCTCGGCCTCGCGCAGGGCGTCGAGGCTCGCCGCGGCGTCCTCGAAGCGGCCCTCGCCCAGGGCCTCGATGGCCTCGAGCCAGCGGACCCGGTGGGCCAGGGGATCGTCTTCCGGAATCTCGGCCCGCACCGCCGCGGACCAGTCGTCGAGCTGTCGGCGGGAGAGATCCCGGGCCTGGTGCCAGGCCACGAAGGCCCGGTGGGTCTCGGGGACTCCCGCGAGCCCGCCGCTGGCCACCAGGCCCTCGACCAGCAGGTCCGGGTCGTGGGCCCCGCCCTCGACGATGCGTCGGACCCCGGTCAGGGCCTCGGAGGCGACGCGCGGATCCCGTCGGAGCAGGGCCAGGTCGCGGTAGAGCAGCCCGGCCGCCTGTCGCAGGCCCAGGCCTTCCAGGGAGCGGGCCAGCAGGCGGCGGGCCCGCTCGTGGCGGGGATCCTCGGGGTCGGTCTGCTCGAGGAAGGCCCACGCGGCCCGGGCGGCGCGCAGGTCCTGTTCCTCGGAGGAGGCCTCGACGGCGCTCACCCAGGCCGTCTCGCGGTCAAGGGGCACCACGCCGCGGCAGGCGGACAGGGTGAGCACGGCCAGCAGGATCATCCGCATCGGTGCATCCACCCGGGGCTCACGGCTTCTTCCCCAGATCCACCGACAGCCCCACCGCCAGCCAGAGCTCGTTCTGGGCGTTGTTCCCGGACAGGAAGAGGGCGTCGCGGATGTCGACCCGGGCGCTGAAGCGCTTGCCGCCGTAGACCCGCACGCCCAGCCCGGCCTCGAGGACCGGCCGGGTGGTGACGGTCAGCCGCCCCACCCCCGCGCCGAGGGTCACGAAGGCCTCGCTCCAGATCACCTGGCGGTTCAGGACGGCGAGCTTGCCGTAAACGGGCTTGAACACCAGGTTGCTGGTGCCGTAGAACTGGACGGTCTCGAAGGGGGTCGGGCCGACGGAGAGGGCGGCCAGCTCCTCGTTGAGGCGGGTCTCGACGCCGAGGGCGTAGCGGAAGTGGACCACCTCCCAGCCGAAGAGGCTCGAGGGGTGCCAGGTGTAGGCGCCGCCGAAGGTGATGCCCTTCTCGAAGGCATCGAGGGGCAGGACCCCGAAGGAGGCGCTCACCTCGTGGGTCTGCTGGAAGCGGCGTTCCTGTACCACCTGGGCCTGCGGCTCGGCGGCCCGGGCCACGGGGCCCAGAGCGATGGCCAGGCCCAGGGCCGGCGCGAGGCAGCGGGTCGGGGCCATGCCCACGCTCCTGGTTCGTCCTGTTCAGCGCCCGGAGGCTAGCACGGCCATCGGAACAGACCGTGCCCCGCTGCTTTCGCCGTGCTTGCGGCCACCCACGTCCGGGTGGGGCCGGCGGGTCGGTGCGCCGCCGGATCCGACGCCTCCCCCGGCCCCAGGTGGGGAGACCCCCCAAGTGTGAGGGGGCTGCAAGCGCCGCGGATCGGGGTGGGGTCGCTGCCCTCCCGGAGCCCCGCCCGCGGGGTGTGCCGCCCCGTTTCGAGCATCCCGAAAGCGTGGGACACTGGTCATGGAACCGAACCCGGGACCCTCATGTCCTCGACCGCCGCCCGCACCGCGCTCCTGCTGCTCCTGGCCGCCTGTGGCCCCGAGGAGACCCCCGAGCCGACCCCCGCCCTGACCCTGTCCGAGAGCCCGGCCCGGGTGCGGCTCGAGACGGTGGCCGAGGGGGCGGGCCACGCGGTCCTCGCCGGGCCCGGGAGGCTGATCGCCGAGGGGCCCGCCGGGGTGCGGCTGCTGGATGCGCGCCGCGCCGAGCCTCTCGTCCTCGACGCCTTGGAGGGGCCCGTCCAGGCCGCGGCCCCGGTGGATGGGGAGCTGCTGGCCCTGGTGGACGGCGCGCTCTGGACGGTGGCCATCCCGCCGCGCCCGAGCCCCCTCGACGAGGCCCTCGATGCCCCGGCCGAGGGCCTGTGGGCGGACGGCGCGTCGCTGTGGCTCCAGGCCGGTCGGGCCCTGCGGTGGTCCCGCGGCGAGCTCGTGCAGGTCGACCTCGACGATGCACCCGCCACGGGGCCCATCGTGGCCGGCGCCCCCCACCGGGACGGGGAGGTGACCTGGGTCCGGGCCGGCGCGGATCGGGTGGCCTTGGACGAAGGGCTGGCGGCCGTCGACGCCATCGCGGTCGCCGAGGGCTCGGATTTCGCGGTGGACGGGCGCGGGACCGCCTGGTTCACGGAGGACGGCGTGCTGCTGCGCCGGGCCCTCGGCGATGCCGTCCCCGAGCCCACGGGGCTCGACGGCGTGGATCGGGTGATGGCCCACCCGGCCGACAAGCACGTGTGGGTGCGCACCGGGACCGGCGCCTGGGTGGGGGACGACGCCCGGCTCGCCCCCGTCGAGCTGCCCGAGGGCGACTGGCTCGCCGCGGACGCCTCGGGACGCCTGCTCCTGGCCACGGGTGACGGGGTCCTGCGGGTCGAGCCGGCCCCCGCCGTCCGGATCCTCGACGCCGACGGGGTCCTTCGCCAGCCGACGGCGCTGGTGGTCGCGCCTTCCCGGATGGCCGACGTCGAGGAGGTCCGCCTGACCCTCGGCGACGAGGCCTTCGACCTCACCGGCCCGCCCTTCACCCACCAGGTGGTCCCCGCCGACCATCCCCCCGGGCCGCTGGATCTGACGGTGGAGGTGCGCTGGACCGACGGCGAGACCGCCCGGGCGGTGCAACGCCTGACCCTCGAGGACGGGACCGTGACCTGGGCCGAGGACGTGCAGCCCCTGTACCAGGCCCGGTGCAGCGCCTGTCACACCGCCGAGGACGCCGTGCCGCTGTCCGCCCCCGCCGACTGGACCGCCCGCTTCGACGAGGTGCTCGAACAGGTGACCACCGGGGCCATGCCCCTGGGTCCCGAGACCCTCTCCGACGACGAGATCGACCTTCTCCGCGCCTGGGAGGACGCCGGCTTCCCCGAGTAGCCGGTCCTCCCCGCCCCGAGGTGCCCATGACCCGCCCGCTCCGACTGCTGCCCCTCACCCTCCTCGCGGCCTGCCTGGCCGGCCCTACTGGCGAGGAGGCCCCCGCCGATCCGGAGCCGGTCGATGTGCCGGGGGCGTCGAGCGACGCGGTCGCCGAGGACGTGCCGGTCCACGATCCGGCCCCGGCGCCGGGCGAGCCCGACTCCCTGCGCCGCTTGTCCACCCGCGAGCTGGGCCATGCGCTCGAGGACCTGTACGGCCTCGACGTGGATCTCTCGGTGGTGCCCCCCGAGGGCGACACCCTGGGCTTCGACAACGACCGGCGGAGCCAGTTCAGCACGACGGCGCTGGTGGACGGCACCATCGAGCTCACCGCCCGGACGGCCGAGCGCATCGTCGACGAGCAGCCCGACCGCATCCCCTGCGACCTCCAGGCGGTGGATGACGAGGCCCTGGAGGCCTGCCTCGAGGCCCTGGTGCGCACCGAGGGGCGGCGCCTGTTCCGCCATCCCCTCTCCGACGCCGAGGTGGACGCCTTCGTGGGCCTGATCCACGCCCTGCCCGAGGATGCGGATCCCACCGACCGGACCCTCCTCGTGCTCCAGGCCATGCTGCTGTCGCCCGACTTCCACATCATCGAGGAGTTCCCCCTCGACCCCGAGGCCCCGGCCGACCAGCCGACCCGCGTGGACGGCTTCACCCTCGCCACGCGCATGGCCGCCTTCCTCTGGGAGTCGGTGCCCGACGATGCCCTCCTGCAGGCCGCCGAGGCCGGCGACCTCGACACGCCCGAAGGGGTGGCCGCCCAGGTCGCCCGCATGACCGAGGACCCGCGCTTCGTCCGCAGCCAGGCCCGCTTCCTGTACTCCTGGCTCAACCTGGACAAGCTCGAGGGCCGGACCAAGCTCGCCGAGGACGACCTGGACGAGGCCCTCCGACAGGCCAGCCGCGAGGAGGTCGACCGGTTCGTCGAGGACGTCCTCCTGGCCGACGACGCCCCCTTCCTGGACGTCTTCCGTTCCACCGAGGCGGTGGTGAACCCGCGCCTCGCCGGGCTCTACGGCGTGGCGGGCCCCGACGATGGCTGGATGCGGGTGTCGGTGCCCGACCGGCCCGGGCTCATCACCCGGTTCGGCTTCCTGGCCGCCCATGGCCACCCCGACCGCCCCTCGCCGGTGCTCCGCGGCGTCACCCTGAACGAGCGGCTCATGTGCGTGCACTTCCCGCCGCCCCCCGCCAATGCCGAGTCCGCGGCCGCCGCCGTCGCCGACGACGTCTCGCTGGCCGAGCTCACCAACCGCGAGGCCTACGAGCTCACCACGATGCAGGGGAGCTGCGCGAGCTGCCACACCACCATCAACCCGGTCGGCTACGCCCTCGAGAACTACGACACCATGGCCCGCTTCCGTACCGTGGAGCCCAATGGCCGGGAGGTCGACGCCACGGCCGAGATCGCCGCCATCGGCACCACCGTCTCCACCCCGGTGGAGCTGATGGCCGGCCTCGCCGCCTCGCCCCAGGTCCACGACTGTGCCGCCCGTCACTGGCTCCGCTACGCCAGCGGCGGCGGGCAGCTCGAGAACGACGCCGGCCTCCGCGGGGCCCTGGCCCAGGAGATCGCTGCGGGCCTGCCCTTCGGAGACGTGGCGGTGCGCATCGTGACCGACCCGCGCTTCGCCCAGATGATCCCGCAGGACGGCTGAGCCGTGCATCGCGCGCTGCTGGCACTGGCCCTGCTCGGCTGCACACCGGGCGCCGACGATCCCACCGACACCGGGGTCGACCCGGAGGACACCGGGATCGGCGACACGGACGAGGTCGAGGACACGGACTCCCAGGATGGGGAGGCCCCGGCGGCCATCCGTGTGACGGTGGGCTGGACGGTCCTCCGCCCGGGGGACGCGGCGCCGCTCTCGGCCGAGGTGCTCGACGCCGACGGCCGGCCCCTGACCGGTCTCGACGTCACCTACGCGGTGGGCGACGAGGCGGTGGCCCGGGTCGAGGGCGAGGAGCTCCGCGCCGAGGCGCCCGGCACCACCACGGTGACGGCCCGGCTGGGGGAGCTCGTCTCCGATCCGGTCGAGGTGGTGGTGGCCGCGCCTCCGGCCCTCGTGGATCCCGAGCTGCACGTGGACGCGCCCTACCTGCTGGCCCACCCGGGCGACGAGGTTCCCCTGCCGGTGGACGTGCGCGACGAATCGGGGCTGCGGACCTCGCCGGGCGCCCTGGCCGTGACGGTGGACGACGAGGCGGTGGCCCACTTCGACGGGGAGCACCTGGTGGCGGGCGAGCCGGGCACCACCTGGGTGCGGGTGGGCTGGCGCGACGCCGATGCGCCCCCCGTGCCGCTGGTGGTCACCGAGGACGACCGGACCTTCGCCCTGACCCGCCGCAGCCCCGACGCCGACGTGGTCCTCGAGGCGGGGGCCACGCTCGTCTGGGACCTGGGGCTGGTGCCCGTGGCCGGGGGCTTCCCCGAGCCCACCGCCGCCGAGCGGGTGGCCTTGCTGGACGACGCCACCGACGAGGTCCTGTCCGAGGCCGAGGTCCTTTTCGGCGAGGCCCGCCTGACGCTGTCGGTGTCCGACTGGGAGCCCGGCGTCTACCGGGTGCGGGGCCGGGCCTGGCGCGATGGCGTCGCCGTCGACGAAGCGCCCTGGGTCATCCGCGTGGTGGATCCCGATCGATCGGCCCTCGACGCGGTCCTGCTCGACGACTTCGCCGATGAGAGCCGGCAGGGCAACATCCGCATCCAGCCCGAGCGGATCGCGCTGCACGCCGCGCCCGACGGCATCCCCTGGGTGAGCACCATCCAGGGCAGCCACGTGGGGGCCGGTCAGTTCCGGGACGGTGGCTGGGTCGAGCCCGAGCCCGCCCACGACTTCACCCGGAGCCGCCGCATCTCGGCCACCGTGAGATGGAACGCCGGGCGCCACACCCCCAACGCCAGCGTCTCGGGCGCGGCGGGGCTGGCCGTCGACGCCGCCGGTCGGCCCATCGTGGCCTACGTGGTCCGCGACGACATCGTCCGCGAGGAGAACCACTGGCGCTCGATCCAGGTGGCCCGGTGGCAGGGCGATGGCCGCGCCTCGGACCGCGACGGTGGCTGGGTGCTCCTCAACTCGGACCGGCCCCACGAGGTCTACGAGCCGCCGCCCGACCGCCGCTCCCTCCCCGACGGGCCCATGCGCGACCGGCAGCGGGATGCCTGGTCGCCCCGGGTGGTCGTGGATCCCACCACCGACGAGCCCGTGGTGGTGCTCCTGAGCCAGCCTCCCTGGGGGGGCGACTGGCGCATCGAGGCGCGCCGCTGGACCGGCGCTGGCTGGGTCGACCACGCGCCCCCGGTCTCCCTCGACCTGGTGCTGCCCGACATCGTCCATGTCGATCTGGATGACGGCGGGACCCTGACCGCCACCGTGCACGGCGAGCGGGACGGCGCGCCGGCGACCACGCGCCTGATCCTGGGCGAGGACGGGACCTCGGTGGCGGTGGAGGGCCTGGCCTGGTTCGCGCCGGCCGCCGGCCTGGCCATCGTGGAGCGAGGGGAGGATCTTCTCCAGGCTCGCTGGGACGGGAACGTCCTCACCCCCGAGACCGGCCTCGACCGCGACCCGTTCGCGGATGTGGATCGGGCCTGTCTGGCCAGCGGTGGCGGCCGGGTCTTCGCCGCCTGGCTCGAGGGGCCGCCCGATCACCAGCGCCTCCAGGCCGCCCGGTGGTCCGCCGCCGACCAGCGCTTCGAGCCCGTCGACATCCCCCTCTCCCGTCAGGCCGACGGCCTCGTCCGGGCGGTGCGCTGCACGGCCGACGAACAGGGCCACGGGCTCCTGATGTGGACCGAGCGCGGCGACTTCGACCGCTACGACTTCACCGATCACCGGGCCTTCGTGGTCCGGATCCCGCCCCTCTCCGAGGATGGAGCCTGACATGCCCCACCTGTCCCGCCGAGGCTTCCTGCAGGCGCTCTCCGCCTCCACCGTGGCTGCCACCCTGCCTTCGGTGTCCCTGGCGTCGGGCGCCGCACCGCCCCGACGCGTGGTGTTCATCCTGAACGAGCTCGGATGGAACCCGTTCGCCTTCCGGATGAAGCCCAGGGGGGCCCCCGACACCTGGCTCGATGCCAGCGGCTACCACCCCGACTACCACGACAAGCCCGACCCCCGGACCTGGGAGCTGCCCCTCGCCGACTACCGCGAGGAGGAGTTCTCGGACATGCTCCGGCCCCTGTACGACCTCCGCGAGAAGGTCACGGCCATCGATGGGCTGGCCATGGCCTCGGTGGCGGCGGATCGGTACGGCGATGCGCACGCCCGCGGCTTCATCGCCAGCCTCTCCGGCCACCCCTCGGGCTCGGCCCGCAGTGGCAACCAGAGCCTGGGCGCGGTGCCCTCCCTCGACTTCCGCATCGCCGAGCACTTGCGCGCCCGGGACCCCTCCCTCACCGACCTGGTGAACCTGCCCCTGTCCTGCTCCCGCTGGGGCGGCACCCCCGGCTTCTTCCACTACTTCCGCCACGCCTCTGACGGCGCGGGCGGCACCGTGCCGGTCAAGGCCTCCTCCGACGCCTTCTCGGTCCTGGACCGCCTCTTCCCGCCGGGCGCCGAGCGGGGCCCCACCGCCCTCCAGCGCGGCCAGCTCCCCATGCTTCAGCTCGTCGAGCAGCGCTTCGACGCCATGGCGGGCCGCACCTTCGGCGCCGATCGCGACAAGCTGCAGCTCCACGCGCAGCTCGTCGGCGATGCCCGGCGGCGCATCGAGGCGCTCCAGTCCATCACCTGCGAGCCGCCGGCCCTGGGCGACACCTCGGCCTGGTGGAGAAGTCGCTGGCACGACCCCCGCTGGTTCGACTGGACCCTCGACAGCATGCTCCAGCTCATGACCGCGAGCCTCTCCTGCGGGCTGACCCGGGTGAGCAGCCTGCGGATCACGAACCACTGGCAGCGCGACCGCTTCGGGGCCAGCGACTACGACTTCCACCACTGGTACAGCCACGGGACGAACCCGAAGCACCGGTGGTGGACCGACGGCGAGCGCCGGATGGGCATCAACCGGGGCGGCCACGAGCAGTTCGTGGATGCCGCCCCGGTCCTGGCCGAGAAGAGCCGCGTCCACATCGAGGTCGCGGCCCGGCTGGCCCGCATGCTCGACGCCATCCCCGAGGGGGACGGCACCCTGCTCGACCACACCCTCATCGTGTTCATGGACGAGATCAGCCACGGCAGCCACGGGCATGACCAGTGGCCGGTCATCCTCATCGGCGGCTTCGGTGGGGCGGTCCGGACCGGTCGGTACATCCGCCTGCCGCGCGTCCGGAAGAACCCGGGGATCAACGGCATGCCCTACATCGGAGTCCCGCACAACCAGCTCCTGGTCAGCATCGCCCAAGGCATGGGCATGGACATCGACCACCTGGGGATCACCGAGGTCAGCCGCGAGGAGCGCATCTCGCTCACCGGCCCGCTGCACGAGCTGCGCTGAAGCACGGACCCCCCGCGCGGCCCGGCCCGGTCACCGCGCTGGGGCACACCTGTTGCTGGAGTGGACATCGGCCGTCAGATGGGTGGAACTGTGTCTCCGAGGAAACGGTCCGGGTCGGCCAGGGGCCTTGTTCTCGGGGGTCGGACGCCCCACATTGACGGTGTGGCTGCCTTCTGGCAGCGCATCCCACCACGACTCGGGAGGTCCCATGTCCACGACCGAGACCAACAAGCAGAACCTGCAGAACATCCTCCAGGCCATCGGCGAGGGCCGGCTGCTCGAGGCCTTCGACACCTACTACGCGCAGAACTGCGTGATGAAGGAGAACGGCCAGCACGACGAGAGCCGCGTCGGCAAGGAGGCCAACCGGAAGTACGAGGAGTTCTTCGCCAACAACGCCGAGTTCCACGACTTCCAGCTCGGCCACATCGTCGCCGACGGTGATGTCACCGGCTACGACGCCTTCATGGACTTCACCATCAACGGTCAGCGGGTGAAGCGGCACCAGTTCGCCAAGCAGGTCTGGGAGGACGGCAAGATCGTCGAGGAGACCTTCTTCTACGAGACCTGATCCCAGCCGCCCGTCCCACGGCGCCCCCGCCCGCTCCCCGCGGTGTGGGGGCGCTCTCGGTTCAGAGCTTGATGCAGATGTTCTTGAGCTCGCTGTAGAACTCGAGGCTGTGCACGCCGCCCTCGCGGCCGATCCCCGAGCGCTTGAAGCCGCCGAAGGGGGTGCGGAGGTCGCGGAGGAACCAGTCGTTGACCCACTGGATGCCGGCATCGAGGCGCGCGGTGACCCGGTGGGCGCGGCGCACGTCGCGGGTGAAGACAGCGGCGGCCAGGCCGTAGTCGGTGTCGTTGGCCAGGGCGATGGCCTCGTCCTCGTCGTCGAAGGGTCGGACGTGGGCGCAGGGGCCGAAGATCTCCTCGCGGATGACGGGATGGTCGTCGGGGAGGCCGGTCCAGAGGGTGGGGCGGATCCAGTAGCCGCCCTCCAGCTCGGGCCCCAGATCGGGCACGTCCCCTCCGGTGACCACCGTGGCGCCGCCGTCGACGGCCTTCTGCAGGTAGCCCAGCACCTTGTCGCGGTGCCCCGCCGAGACGAGGGGGCCCAGGGTGGCCCCCGAGCGTGGTGGCCCGATGGTGAGGGCCTCGGCAGCGTGGGCCAGCTTCTCGACGAAGGCGTCGAAGTGGCTGCGGTGGACGTAGAGCCGCTCGGTGCCCAGGCAGACCTGTCCGCAGTTGGCGAAGCAGGAGCGGGTGGCCACGGCGACGGCCTCGTCCAGATCGGCATCCTCGAAGACGATCCCCGGATTCTTGCCGCCCAGCTCGAAGCTCACGTCGGCGATCCGGTCGGCGCAGGCCTTCATGATGGCGCTGCCCGTCACGGTCTCGCCGGTGAAGGTGACGGCATCCACCTCGGGGTGGCGGGTGAGCAGCTCGCCGGCGCTGCCCGGTCCGAAGCCGTGGACCACGTTGAAGACGCCCGGGGGCATGCCCACCGCATCCATGACCTCGCCGAGGAGGGTGGTGGTGCCGGGGGTCTCCTCGCTGGGCTTGACCACGACGGTGTTCCCGCACGCCAGGGCCGGCGCGACCTTCCAGGTCATGAGGAGGAGAGGGAGGTTCCAGGGCGCGATGACGCCGATGACGCCCTTGGGCACCCGCAGGCTCAGGTTGAGGGCGCCGCGGCCGTCCGGGGTGTCGGTCTGGAAGCTCTCGGTGGGGACGCTCGAGAGGAGATCCGCGAAGATGCGGAAGTTGGCGGCCCCGCGCGGGATGTCGATGGTTCGGGCCTGCCCCAGGGGCTTGCCCGTGTCGGCGATCTCCGCCTCGAGGAAGTCGTCGAAGCGCGCCTCGATGGCGTCGGCCACCCGTCGGAGCAGCCCGAGCCGCTCCCGTTGTGGAAGACGGCCCCAGGGACCGGAGAGGGCGCGGCGGGCCGCGCGGCAGGCGGCGTCGACCTCATCGGCGCCGGCCTCGTGGACCGTCCCGAACACGCGGCCGGTGGTGGGATCCACCGCGTCGAAGGTGCGTCCGGTGGAGCCCTCGGTGAACCGCCCGTCGATGTAGTGGCGGAAGCGCTGCACGGTCTCCTCCTGGGTCCCGAACCCGCCGCCCATGGTTGCACAGTGGACGGGGAGGGTCACGCGCCCGGGCGGATTCGTTCACGGGGGGATCGATGGGTCCGGGGTGTCCCGACGTGGGACGCGCGGCCTTCTCCCCAGCGGGGGACGCGCTGCGGACGCGCCGGGAGTGGGTCGCCAGCGGCACCGTCCACGACGGTCCCACAGTCTCCCCACAAGTTGTCCATAGGTCCGGGTGTCTCATGGAGGGATCCCGAAGTGGGACGCCCGGGGGTCTCCCTGGTGAGACGGATCCAGGTTTGAGACGGTCGGCGACCGGGAAACAGCGCGTTCTCCCGAGGGGGCCTCTGGCACGGGGGGTGCATTGGGGGTGCCCCTGCCCCGGAGACCCCCATGACCCTGGCGACGACGCAGCCGACCCCGTCCGACCGCGAGCAGCTCATCCTCGAGCACTACCCGATGGTGCGGGCCATCGCGGGCCGGGTGCACCAGCGCCTGCCGAG
>CAZPJM010000063.1:0-19665 GCA_964586865.1 uncultured Enterobacteriaceae bacterium | reverse complement strand
GGACGGGAAGGGGACCGCTCGGAGCGGTGGGGGACGGACGGGCGCGGGGAGGGGTGACCCGTCACCGGGGGTGTACCACGGGAGAGGGAGCAGGTGCAACGTTGCATCGGTGCAAGCCTGGGATGCCCGGGGCCCGCCGGACCGGCACGCCGCGGGGCCCGGGCCTCGTGACAAGCGGTGACAAACGGCCAGGAACCCGAGCAGGGCACGATTATCGCCGTGAGGGCGGTGGGGCGGTGGCGCGGTGTCGAATGAAGGGAGGCGCGCCGCGTCTCTCCAGTGCCCGCCACGCACGGCCACCCCCCAGCCCCCGACGAGGAGACCACATGATGCGCCACCTCGCCCTCCCCGCTCTCGCCCTCACCACCACCCTCGCCACGGGCTGCATCGTCATCGACGACAACGACGACTGGAACGACCCCTGCTGCGACGGCCCCCCCGTGGTGGTCAACCACGCCCCCGAGGTCTGGGACGGCGAGGCCGGCTGCTACTACGACGGCTACAACCGCGACGACATCGTCTACTTCGAGGCGGTGGTCGACGACCCCGACGGCCTCGGCGACGTGGTGGAGGTCTGGGCCGACGTCTACGACACCTACGACGGGACCCTGGTGGAGTCCTTCGAGCTCTACGCCACCACCGAGCGCGGGGTCTACTTCAGCGACTGGCTGGGTCACACCACCTGGATCGACTGCGCCTACCCCGGCTACGAGGTCGACCTGGTCGCCTACGACTCCTACGACGACTACGGCGTCCTGACCGTCATCCCCTGGACCTACTGACCCTCGAGCGGGCCTCGACCCGCCTTGCATCCCCCTCGCGCCCCCGGATCCGTCCTCCGGGGGCGACCTGTGTCCGGGGCGCACGATAGGGGCGCCGCGGCGAGGTCCCCATGCTCCGCATCCCCGTCTCTCGGGCCGCTGCCCGCGCCCTCCGCGCCGGCCACCCGTGGCTCCTCGGCGAGCGCGTCGACGCCCCGCCCGGCACCCTGGTGGCCCTCGCCGAGGGCGAGCGGGTGGTGGCCTGGGGCCTGGCCGACGAGGGCCGCATCACCGCCCGGATCCTGGGTCGCGGCGCCCCGCCCGACACCCCGCTGCCGAGGCTCCTCGCGGATCGGATCCGGCGCGCCGACACGGTCCGCACCCGGCTCCTGGCCCCCGGCACCGACGCCTGCCGGGTGGTGTCCAGCGCCGGTGACGGCCTGCCCGACCTGGTGGTGGATCGCTATGGCGAGCTGGCGGTCCTCCGCCTGTACGCCGCCGCCTGGGAGCCCCACCTGCCCGCGGTGGTCGACGCGGTGGTCCGGCTGCCCTGGTGCACCACCGTGGCCCGGCGCCTCGGCGTGGCCCGGGTGGACGGCCGCGAGGGGCTCGAGGTGCTGCACGGCCCCGAGCCCGCCGAGCTCCTGGTGGTCCACGAGGGCGACATGGCGCTGCCCGTCCGGCCCCACGTGGGCCAGAAGACCGGCCTCTTCCTGGACCAGCGCGCCCACCGCGTCCTGGTGCGGCGGTGGGCCTCCGGGCGGCTCGTCGCCAACCTCTTCGCCTACAATGGTGGCTTCTCGGTGGCGGCGGCCCTCGGTGGGGCGGCCCGGGTCACCACCGTGGACCTGGCTCCCGACGCGGTGGCCGACGCCCGCGAGGCCTTCAGGCTCAACGGCCTCGACCCCGACGACCACGCCTTCGAGGTGGCCGATGTCTTCGCCTGGAGCCCCCGCGAGGTGGTGGACCTGATGATCGTGGATCCACCGGCCCTGGCGAGGGGGCAGGACGCGGATCGGGCCGCGGCCCGCGCCTACCGGCGGCTCCATCGCCAGCTCGGCCCTCATCTCCCCCGGGATGGCCTGCTCGCCACCTCCTCCTGCACGGCGCGCCTGTCCCTGGAGCGCTGGCAGGCCCTGGTGGGCGAGGCCCTGGCCGAGGTGGGGGACTGGTCCTGGCACCACGTCTCCGCCGAGCCTGTCGACCATCCCGTCGCCGTGGGCCACCCCGAGGCCCACTACCTGAAGTTCGCCCTGCTGCGCCGGCGGTGAGGAGGCGCCCTCGCCCATGTCCGGCCTCCCCCGCCCGGGACCGGTCATGTGGTTGACGGCGGGGGGGCGAACGTGTGACACCGGAGCGGTCGCGGACCCTCTCCGCCTGTCTCCGGCCCCTCCCGGGCCCCTCGTCTTGTCCGGTGGGCGCGTCGTCCTCATCCCGACGACCCGCACCCCCGCCTCGTCTCCGGCGCCGCGCGCCATCCCCCATCGTCCCCCTTGCCCGGTGGAGGCCGGTTGAACGCCACGACCCATGGCCGGTCCCGCGCCCTCCCCCTCGCGAAGGGGGGAGGAGCCCCTCGTGTCCACCGAGATCATCTGCAACCGCACCGGGCGCGAGCTCCGGGTCGCCCTGATCGAGCACGGCCAGCTCGCTGAGCTGAACATCGACCGCGGCGACAACCGCGGGTTCGTCGGCAACATCTACCTGGGCCGGGTGGTCCGGGTCCTGCCGGGCATGCAGGCCGCCTTCGTCGAGATCGGTCTCGAGCGGGCCGCCTTCCTGTACGTGGGCGACATCCACGCCGACGTCCTCCACCTGCACACGGACGACGACCAGCGGCCCGAGCCGCCGCCCGAGAAGAAGACCACCGGCAAGGGCCGCGGCGGTCAGCCGCCCATCCAGGACCTCCTGAAGGAGGGTCAGGAGGTGGTGGTCCAGATCAGCAAGGACCCCATCGGCACCAAGGGCGCCCGCCTCACCATGCAGATCGCCCTGCCCGGCCGCTTCATGGTCTACATGCCCACGGTCGAGCACGTCGGGATCAGCCGCCGCATCGACAAGGACAAGGAGCGGCGCCGCCTGCGGGACTTCGTCGAGAAGCACCGCCCCAAGGGCGCCGGCTTCATCGTGCGCACCGTCTGCGCGGGGCAGCCCACCGAGCGCCTCGAGGACGACATGGAGTTCCTCATGCGCTCCTGGGAGCGCATCCAGGCCGCCGCCAAGGAGAAGAAGGCCCCGGCGGTGCTCCATGCCGAGTACGGCGTCCTGCTGCGCATGGTCCGCGACCTGATGGACGACGACGTCTCCCGGGTGGTGGTGGACGACCGACCCCTCTTCGAAGAGGTGCGCACCTTCATGGGCGACTTCATGCCCAAGCTCAAGGACCGCGTGCACCTGTACCGCGGCAAGGAGCCCGTCTTCGAAACGTTCGGCGTCGAGACCCAGATCCGCAAGTCCCTGGGCCGCAAGGTGTGGCTGAAGTCCGGGGGCTACCTGGTCATCGACCAGACCGAGGCCCTCATGGCCATCGACGTGAACTCGGGCAAGTTCGTCGGCAAGACGAGCCTCGAGGACACCACCCTCCAGCTCAACCTGGAGGCCGTCGAGGAGGTCGCCTACCAGCTCCGCCTGCGCAACATCGGGGGGCTGATCATCATCGACTTCATCGACATGGACAAGGAGGCCCACCGCGAGAAGGTCTACCGGACCCTCGAGGAGGCCCTCCGCCGGGACCGCGCCCGCACCAACGTCCTGCGGATCAGCGATCTCGGCCTGGTCGAGATGACCCGCAAGCGCGTCCAGGAGGGCCTGGACCGCTACCTCACCGAGCCCTGCCCCACCTGCGGGGGCACCGGCGTGGTCCAGGCCAAGAGCTCGCTCTGCTACGAGATCCTCCGCGAGGTCCAGCGCGAGAGCGCCCGGGCCGGCAGCGCCACCGTGGTCCACGTCAACACCACCGCCGCCCTCGCCGACCTGCTGTACGGGGCCCACTACGCCGAGCTCGAGCAGGCCGAAGCGGACATCGGCAAGCGCATCGTCGTGCGCGCGCTCGGCCACTTCCATCCCGAGCAGTACGAGGTCTACGTGCGGTGAGGGGGCGCCCCCGAGCGGCCTAGGCGGCCGCCGGCTCGGACGCGTCGGGGGTCTCGTCGGCATCCGCTCGCTTGCGCGGCAGCAGCGGGATGAGCGGGAGGGGCAGGAGGGCGATGAGCCCCAGGGCCAGCGCCGTGTTGCCGAAGCGCGCCGCCTCGGTCTCGCCCAGGCCGAGCCACGAGGCGGTCACATCGGGCTGGGCGGCGACCAGGGTGACCGCCACCGCGACCCCGAGCCCCCCGCCGAGGAAGAAGATCATCATGTACATCCCGTTGGCGATCCCCAGGTCGCGCTGGGGCAGGAAGTCCCCGAGCGAGCCCAGCAGGGGCGACTGCACGCCGGCGAAGGCGGCCCCGAACAGGGTCATGGCGAGGGTGGCGCCCCAGGTGCCGGCCTCGAAGAGCCACACCGAGGCCAGGCAGGCCACGAAGAGCAGGACGGCGGAGGGGGCGGCCACCCAGCGGGCGCCGATCCGATCGGCGAGGCGACCGGCCAGTGGCGACAGGATGGCCAGCACCACCGCCCCCGGCGCCAGGGTGGCGCCGATGGTGAAGGGCGAGGCGCCCACCACGTTCTCGAGGAAGATGGGGATGAGGACGATGGTGCCGAAGCGCGCCGCGTTGCCGAGGGTGGCGACGGCCACGGCCGAGACCCAGCGCCACTCCCGGAACAGCCAGGGGGGCGCGAAGGGCTCGTCGTGGTGGCGGATCCACAGGGCGAAGGCCACCAGCAGCGCCACGCTGGTCGCCGCCACCCCGAGGGTCACCCCATCGAAGCCGTGGGATTCGACCAGATCGGTGGCGTAGAGCAGCCCGGCGGCGCCCAGGCCCAGCAGGCCGGCGCCCAGGACGTCGAAGCGGGTGTCGCCGGGCACCTCGTCCAGGGAGCGCGGGAGGGCCCACCACGCCCACGGCAGCGCCAGCACCGAGATCCCCGGGACCAGGAACACCACCCGCCACGAGGTCCACTCCAGCACCAGGCCGCCGATGAAGGGCGAGATGGAGGCGCCCACCCCCACCGTGCCCAGGATCCAGCCCGTGGCGGCGCTGCGCTGGCCCGCCGGGAGCAGCCGCGCCACGATGGTGGCGCCGAGGGCGGGGATGGCGGCCGAGCCGACGCCGGTGAGGATCCGGAGCCCGATGAGCACCTCGATGGTGGGGGCCGCGGCGGCCGCGACGGCGCCGAGGGCGAAGGCCACGCACCCGAACAGGTAGAGGCGGCGGGTGCCGAACAGGTCGGCGAGCCGCCCGTGGACCGCGCTGAACACGCCGAAGGTCAGCATGTAGCCGGACACGATCCAGCCGTAGGTGGGCTCGCCCACGTCGAAGTGCCGACCGATGGAGGGCAGGGCCACGTTGATCATGGTCCCGGTCATGACCGAGAGGAACACGAACAGCAGCAGCACGGGCAGGATGCGGGCGGGGGAGGGGGCCTCGGCGGCCCCTTCGGCCGGGGCGTCCGGCGGGGCCGAGGCCGGCTCGGAGGGCGGATCGTCCATGCCTCTCCCGTAGCCCCGCGCCGGGCGGCCGCTCCCGGGGACACGGTGTGTGGACGCCTCCGCTACGGACCCTCCTCGGGATCGCCCACCCACACAGACGCCACCAGGTCGGTGCGGCGGTCCTCCCAGTTGTGCACCGTGCCCACGTGGCGCTGGCGGCGGGCCAGCTCCAGGTCGATCTCGTGCACCAGGATGCTCTCGTGGTTGGGCGGCGCCTCCATGCCGACCCCGTCCATCGGGAAGTGGACGTCGGAGGGGGTGAAGAGGCCGGACTGGGCGAAGTGGACGTCGGCGTTGGCCACGTGCGGCAGCAGCCCGGTGCAGCCGGCGGTGACCACGAAGAGGTGGTTCTCGATGGCCCGGGCCCGGGCGCAGGTGGTCACCCGGACGTGCCCGTAGCGGTCGGTGGTGTTGTAGGGGACCAGCAGGACGCGGGCGCCGCGCTCGGTGAGCAGGCGGGGCAGCTCGGGGAACTCCACGTCGTAGCAGATCAGGACCCCCACCCGGCCGCAGTCCAGGTCGAAGGTCTTGAGGGAATCGCCCCCCCGCACCCCCCACCACCGGGCCTCGTCGGGGGTGATGTGGAGCTTGGACTGGGTCTCGACGCGGCCGTTGCGGTGGCAGATGGGCGCCACGTTCCGCAGGTGGCCATCGTCGTCCAGCACGAGGGTGCTGCCGCCCACGAGGTTGACGTTGTACTGCACCGCCAGGTCGGAGAGCATGGCGAAGACCTGCTCCGCGTAGCCGGCCAGCGCGCGGGCCCCCTCCTCGGGGCGGGAGACCCCCTCGACGAGGGAGAGCAGGGAGAGGGTGAAGAGCTCGGGGAAGAGCAGGACATCGGCGCGGCGATCCGCGGCCACCTCGACGCAGAAGCCGACCCGGGCGGCGAAGTCCTCGAAGGAGGTCACCGGCCGCATCTCCCACTGGACGAAGCCGGCCCGGAGTCGCTGGACCGCCCGGCGGCGACGACGACGGCTGCGGCGGGCCACGTGGTCCAGGTTGTTCCACACCAGGCTGGTGGCGTAGCCCCCCGAGTCCTCGTCGGTGGGGTAGTAGTCGGGGATGATGGCCTCGAGGACGAAGCCGTTCGCCAGCTGGGCGGTGAGCACCGGGTCGTAGAGACGCTTCTCGAGCACCGCGTCCACGTATTCCCGGGCGGTCATCGCCTCGGCGTGGGCGGCGTAGCCGGGGATCCGCCCGCCGATGGCGATCCGCCGCAGGTTCAGGCGCCGGCACAGGTCCTTGCGCGCCCGGTACAGCCGCCGGGCCAGGCGCTGGCCCCGGTGGGCGGGATCCACCTGGATCTCGATGCCGTACAGGGTGTCCCCGTCGGGGTCGTGGTTGCGGATCCGGCCGTCGTCCGACAGGGTCCGCCAGTCGTGCCAGTCCTCGTAGTCGTCGGCGTCCACCACCAGGCTGGCGGCGCTGGCCACCAGCGTGCCGTCGACCTCGATGCCGATCTGGCCGGCCGGGAAGCGCTCGAGCTGGCTGCCGAACTCGTCGCGGGTCCAGGGCTCGAGGGTGGGGAAGCACCGCTTCTGGAGGGCCACGAGGGCCTCGAAGTCATCCTGCTGCAGGCGGCGCAGGACCAGGCGGGCGTCGTCGGACACGGGGGCTCCGGGAGGCGGGCATGGGGGCCGTAACGGCTCGGCGGAGGGCCGGGGCGACCGAGCGGGTCCGCCGGGGTAGCAGGGGACATGCTCAAGCACCTGCTGCAGCGCATCCGCACCGTCTTCCTGGCCGGACTGCTGGTCACCCTGCCGCTGGCGGTGACGGTGTGGGTGCTGATCACCCTCGTGGCCTTCGTGGACAGCGTCATCGCCTGGGTGCCCGTGCTGGTCCCCGCCGGATGGATCGCCGCCGTCATGGCCTTCTACCCGAGCTTCCTGCCGGTGGGCGAGCATGGGCTGCCCCAGGGGCTGGGCGTGCTGGTGGCGGTCCTGACCTTGTTCATCGTGGGGGTGCTGGCCCGCAGCTACCTGGGTGGGCGGCTCATCGCCCTGTACGAGTGGCTGCTCCTGCGGGTGCCGGTGGCGAGCAGCATCTACCAGGCCGTCAAGGAGCTGCTCGAGCTGGTCCTGGCCCGCGACGGCAACGCCTTCGAGCGGGTGGTCCTGGTGGAGTGGCCGCGCCCCGGGCTGTACTCGGTGGGCTTCCTCAACGGCGAGGCCTGGGTCAGCGTCGAGGGCCGGGGCCGCATGGTCAACGTCTTCCTGCCCACCACCCCCAACCCGACCACCGGCTTCTTCGCCATGCTCCCCGAGGATCAGGTCATCCTCACCGACATGACGGTGGAGCAGGGCTTCAAGATCCTGATGAGCGCCGGCCTGGTCTCCCCGCCGGGCCGCCTGCAGCTCCCCCGCCGGGCCCTCGGCGGGGTCGAGGCGGTGGAGCCGGCCCTGGGGACCGCGGGGGCCACCGTGGTGCCGGGCGGCGTGGCGGCGGCCGGGGCGAGCCCGGCGAGCGTGGATCAGGTCCCCGAGCCCCCGGACGGCGCCCGGATCCCGGGTCCATGACCGGCGAGACGGTGTGGCTCGAGGGGCGGCTGTCGCGCGTGGTGTGGGCGGCCGACGACGGAGGGTACGCGGTGGTGCGCCTGCGGACCCGGCAGGGCGAGGTGACGGCGGTGGGCGCCCTGGCCCTGCTCGCCGACGAGGCCGAGCCGGACACCTTCGTCGCCCTGGAGGGCCGCTTCGAGGATCACGCCGTCCACGGCCGGCAGTTCCGCTCCACCGGCTTCCTGCAGGGCCTGCCCCGCACCCTCGAGGGCCTCGAGCTCTACCTGGCCCAGGCCGGCATCCCCGGCGTGGGAAGGGCCACCGCCGAGCGCATCGTGGATCACTTCGGCGTCTCGGCCCTGCAGGTCCTCTCCGAGACGCCGGAGCGCCTCACCGAGGTCGAGGGGATCGGCCCCAAGAAGGTCGAGGCCATCCAGACCCGGTGGGCGACGGACCACGAGGGGGCGGCCCTGACGGTGCGGCTGCGCGGCTTGGGGCTCTCCCCGCGGGTGGTGCAGCGGATCCGCGAGCGCTACGGCGAGCAGGCCGCGGCCGTGGTCAGCCGGGAGCCCTACCGCCTGGCCGAGGAGGTCGCGGGGGTGGGCTTCCGCACCGCCGACGCCCTGGCCCGCGAGCAGGGGATCCCCGCCGACGATCCGGCCCGGGTGCGGGCGGCGGCCCTCTACGCCCTGGACCGGGCCGAGAACGACGGCCACGTCTACCTGACCCGCGAGGCCCTCACCCGATCGGTGGCCGCCCTCGACGTGCCCACCGACGATCTGGACGCGGCCCTCGACGGGGTGGCCCGGGACCGGCGCGCCGTCATCGAGCCGGCGGGCGGGGTGCCGGATGATCCCTTCGACCAGCCGCTGCCCCACGCCGCGGACCGCGTCTACGCGCCTGCCCTGTGGCACGCCGAGGAGGCGGTGGCGGCGGCCCTGGGGCTCCGGGCCGGGCTGCCCGTCCGCGATGACGCCGACCTGCACGAGGCCATCGCCGCCGCCGAGCACTACGAGGGCGTGAGCCTGGGCGAGGAGCAGCGCCGGGCGGTCGAGGTGGCCCTCTCCGGGGGGGTGGTGGTGGTGACCGGCGGCCCCGGCACCGGCAAGACCACGCTCCTCCGGGTGCTGCTCCGGGTGGTGCGCGAGCGGGGCGAGACCTGGTCCCTGGCCTCGCCCACGGGCCGCGCCGCCCGCCGGCTGGCCGAGGCCACCGGCCTCGAGGCGAGCACCCTGCACCGCCTGCTCGAGTACCGCCCGGGCGAGGGGGGCTTCCAGAAGGGCGCCGACGACCCGCTCGGCGGCGAGGGCATCGTGGTCGACGAGGTCAGCATGGTGGACCTGCCGCTCATGGCCGCCCTCCTCGCCGCCCTCCCCGAGGGCCCCTTCCCCCTGGTGCTCGTGGGCGATGCCGATCAGCTCCCCTCGGTGGGGCCGGGCCAGGTCCTCCGCGACCTCATCGACAGCGGCGTGGTGCCGGTCGCGCGCCTCACCCGGGTCTACCGCCAGGGCCGGGACTCGGGGATCCTCGAGGCCGCCACCGCCATCCACGCCGGGCGGGTCCCGGCGTCGGGCGAGAACGCCCCGTTCGACGACTGCTTCCTGCTCGAGCGGGATCCCCCCGACCGGGCGGTGGAGACCATCCTGGCGGTGGTGGGGGATCGCCTCGCCGCCAAGGGCTTCGACCCGCTCGACGCGGTGCAGGTCCTCACCCCCACCCGCCGGGGTCCCCTCGGCACCGAGGGCCTGAACCGGGTGCTCCAGGAGCGGCTCAACCCGGACGGCCGCGCCATCCAGCGGGGGCGCCGCAGCTTCCGGGTGGGGGACCGGGTGATCTGCACGCGCAACCGGTACGACGTGGAGGTCTTCAACGGCGACACGGGCCGGGTGCTGGACGCCGATCGGTCCGGCCTGGTGGTGGACTTCGACGGCCGGCGGGTGGACTGGTCCTGGGACGAGCTGGGCAGCCTGGAGCTGGCCTACGCCATCACGGTCCACAAGAGCCAGGGGAGCGAGTACCCGGCGGTGGTGCTGGCCCTCCACCCCTCCCACGGGATCATGCTGCGGCGCAACCTCTTCTACACGGCCGTCACCCGAGCGCGGCGCTTCCTGTGCGTGGTCGGGGCGCGGCGCGCCTGGGCGCGTGCGGTGGGGCAGGCCGGCGGCGACGAGCGCCACACCCGGCTGGCGGCCCGGCTCCGGGCCGAGGTGTCCCCGGGGCGTGATACCGGGTCTGCATGACCACCCTGGCCGTCATCGGCGACATCCACGCGCGGCGCACCCACCTGGACCCCGTGCTGGAGACCATCGCTGGCCGGGGGGTGGACGGCATCCTGCTGGTGGGCGACATCGGCCCGAACCTCCCCCGGGGTGGCGGGAGCGAGGGGCAGCAGCGACGGTACCGGGCCGCCTTCGAGGGGATCCTGGCGGCGGTGGGGGCCCTGGGCGCGCCGGTGGTCTGGGTGCCGGGCAACCACGACCTGCCCGACCTGTCCTTCCCGGGCAATGTGGACCGGACGGTAGGGCGGGTGGCCGGGCTGCGGGTGGTGGGCGTGGGGGGCAGCCCCGACACCTTCGGCTTCCCCTACGAGTGGGACGAGGCGGAGGTGCGGGGGCTCGACCTGCCCATGGCCGATGTGCTGCTGGTCCACACGCCGCCGGCCCGCACGCCCCTCGACCGGGTGCCACGGCGGGGGAGCCACGTGGGGAGCGAGGCCCTGCGCGAGCTGGCGCTCGAGCGGGGCGTGCCGCTGGTGTGCGGGCACATCCACGAGAGCCCCGGGGCCTGCCGCCTCGGTGGTGCGCTCTGCCTGAACGCCGGGGGGCTCGGCAAGCCGTTCGGCAAGGCCCAGGTGGGATGGCTCCAGGGCTCGCCGGGCGACTGGGCGGTGGGCCACACCGACCTCGAGGAGGCCACCGAGCGGTGGTGGACCCTGGAGGACGCCCCCGACGCCACCGAGGGGGCGGTGGCGACCGCCGTCAGCCCCGGCGGAAGGTGAAGACGCTGACCACCTCGCCCACGTCGTTGCCGTGGCCGTCCATGAGCTGGACCACCACCTCGGCGCGGGCCCGGGCGCCGGCCTCCAGGTCGGTGAGGACGCCATCCACCGTCTCGGGCTGGAGCTCGGCGTGGGCGGTCACGTCGCCGGTGGCCCGGGCCAGGTACTTGGCCCCCGAGGCCTTCTGCATCTGCCGGATTCCGGCCAGGCGCGGGCTGGTGCCCACGGCCACCCCCGCCGCCGCCTCGCCCACCGCGTAGAGCGCCGCCGTGTGCAGGCCGCCGGCGTGGTCCAGGTTGCCCGCCACCGCCGGCAGGCGCAGCACGGCCCGCCCGGGACGGGCTTCCTCGACCGTGATACCCAGCGTGGCCAGGAACGGGACCGACTGCAGGGCCTCGACCAGCGCCTGGAACGACATGCGCCTCCCTCCGGGGTGGGGGAGGACACTACCACCGAAGGACCGGCCCACCACCACCGGGGAGTCCCCATGACCGCGCCCACCAGCCCCCGCCGGCGCGGGGTCGACGCTCTGAAGCACGACGCCCGGGGCCGCCTGGACCTCAAGTGCCTCACCCGGGCCGAGCTCGTGGAGTGGGTGGGCCGTGTGCTGGACGGCGACGAGGCCCTGGCCCTCCGCATCTACAAGCAGCTCTGGCAGCGGGGTGCCACCACCTTCGACGCCATGCACGACGTGGCCCGTCGCTACCGGGAGCGGCTGGCGGAGCACGCCTACATCGCCATGCTCGAGCCCGATCTGGTCCTCGCCAGCGAGGACGGGACCCGCAAGGTCCTCTGGAAGCTCGAGGACGGCCACCGCATCGAGAGCGTGCTCATCCCCGATGGCGACCGGGTCACCCTGTGCATGTCGAGCCAGGTGGGCTGCGCCATGGCCTGCCGCTTCTGCCTGACCGGCGACCTGGGCCTGAAGCGCCACCTCAAGCCCAGCGAGATCGCCAACCAGCCCCTCCAGCTCGGTCGGCAGTACGCCCTGGAGACGGGCCGGCGGATCACCAACCTGGTCATGATGGGCATGGGCGAGCCGCTGCACAACCTGCCCAACCTGGTCCCGGCCCTCGACATCTGCCTCGACGACCACGCGATGAACTTCTCCCATCGCAAGGTCACCGTGAGCACCGTCGGCCTCGTCCACAAGATGATGGAGCTGGCCGATGCGCTGCCCGTGAACCTGGCGGTGAGCGTCAACGCCACCACCGAGGCCCAGCGCCGCGAGATCATGCCCATCACCCGCAAGCACAGCCTCGCCGAGCTCGTCGACGCCATGCGCCGCTTCCCCCTGCCCCCGGGCAAGCGGATCACCGTCGAGTACGTGATGATGGCCGGCTTCAACGACGCCTGGGACGACGCCCAGCGGCTGCACGACCTGCTCGCGCCGCTGCCCATCAAGCTCAACCTGATCCCGTACAACGAGAACCCGGACCGGGACATCCGCCGCCCCACCGACGCCCACGTCAAGGCCTGGCAGCACTTCTTCGTCACCCGCGGCATGTCCTGCTCCATCCGCACCACCCGGGGCGAGGACATCTCGGCGGCGTGCGGCCAGCTCGGCAAGGCCCGCCAGCAGGCCCAGGCCCGCGGCTGGCTCCACGATGCCCGCATCGTGGCCGGGCTCGAGAGCGGCGAGATCCTCCGGAGCGCCTGAGGCCCCGCGGGCTCACCGGAAGGGGAGGTCCTCCGCCTTGCCCAGGTCGATGGTGATGCCGCCGACCACGGCGGGGATGGCGTAGGGGGCTTCCTCCCACGGGCCGACCTGGACGGTCGGCTCGACGAAGAGCCCGACCCGGCCCGGGGGCCGCCGGTGCAGCCGGGAGGTGATGAGCAGGGGTTGGAAGTCTACGTAGACCGCTTGCTGGAGGCCGCCCGACAGGCGCCACTCGGGGTGCGCGTCCATCGTGACGACCGCCCCGAACACGAGGCCGAATACGGTGCTCACCTGGGAGGACCCGGGATCCAGGATGGAGCCTCCCCAGCGCGCGTTGAGGGCGTTGAACCCGAGGAGCCCCGCCACCTGCACCCGGCTGTCGTCCTGGGTCAGCCGGCCCCGGAGGAGGGTGCGCGTCAGCCAGGCTGGGTTGGCGGTCAGGTTCAGCCCCGTGGCCAGCGAGATGCCGATCCGGTCGCTGGCCCCGATCTGGACCTGCCCGCCGGCCATGGGGACCGGCGCCTCACCGGGACGGGTCGGGATGGCGGTGGCCGCGCCCCCGCTCACGCGCACCTTGCCCTCGGGAACGCCGATGGCGTCCACGCCCAGTCCCGGAGCCGCCGCGGGCGCGCAGCCCGAGGCCAGGATGCACACCCCGACGAAGCCGACTCGACCCGTACGCACGTCCCATGGTTCCTCCTCGCCCCCTGGGAGACTAGCCCGGATCCGTCCCGGCCCGCGAGCGGCGGAAGCCCGTCCTGCATGGCGGCGGCAGGGCCGGCCTCTACCGCATCGACAGCCGGCCTGCGGGCCGCCCCCGGCGCGCTACACTCCGCCGTCCCCCCAAGCGCAGGAGTCCCCATGCCCCGCATCGGCATCCTCGGCGGCAGCGGTCTGTACGACATGGATGGGCTGACCGATCGCCGCGAGCAGGCCGTCGAGACCCCGTTCGGCACCCCCAGCGACGCCGTGCTCCTCGGCACCCTCGACGGCGAGGAGCTGGCCTTCCTCCCGCGGCACGGCCGGGGCCACCGCTTCAACCCCTCCGAGGTCAACTACCGGGCCAACATCTGGGCCCTGAAGAAGCTCGGCGTGGAGTGGATCCTCTCGGTCTCTGCGGTGGGCTCCCTCCAGGAGGAGGTGGTGCCCGGCCACGTGGTGCTCATCGACCAGTTCATCGACCGCACCAAGCACCGCGCCGCCACCTTCTTCGAGGGTGGCGCGGTGGGTCACGTGGCCTTCGCCGATCCCATCTGCCCCACCCTGCGGGCCATGCTCCTCGACGCGGCGGCCGAGACCGACGCCACCGTCCACGATGGCGGCATCTACGTGTGCATGGAGGGTCCCGCCTTCTCGACCCGGGCCGAGTCCCACCTCTATCGGTCCTGGGGCGGCCGGGTCATCGGCATGACCAACCTCCCCGAGGCCAAGCTCGCCCGCGAGGCGGGCCTGTCCTACGCCACCCTGGCCATGGCCACCGACTACGACTGCTGGCACGACGGCCACGACGCTGTCTCGGTCGAGGCGGTCATCGCGGTCCTGAAGGCCAACGTGCGGCTCGCCCAGGACATCATCCGGGCCGCCGTCCCCCGGATCGCCGCCTACGATGGGCCACCCCCCCAGGCCGAGGCCATGCGCAACGCGGTCATGACCCGCCCCGACCTCATCCCCGGGGATCGCCGCGAGGCCCTCGCCCTCATCGCCGGCGAGTTCCTCGGCTGATGGCCCGCCCCCGCACCCCCACCGAGGATCAGCTCCGGCGGCTGCGCACCCTGCGGCTGCAGGCCGGGCTCTCGCTCGACACGGTGGCGGAGCGGACCGGGCTGCCGGTGGCCCACGTGGAGGCCCTCGAGGACGCCCGCATCGACGAGCTGCCGGCCGGGCCCTACATCCGGGCCTACTACCGCCTGGTCAAGGGCGTGGTGGGTGGCCCCGACGACGCCGACGAGGTGCCGCTGGCCGCCCCGCCCCCCGAGCCCTGGCCGCCCCTCTGGGTGGTCCGCGGCATCGCGCTCCTCGCCGTGTGCGGGCTGCTGGGCGTCGCCGGGTGGCAGGTGTGGGCCCACGGCCTCGACGACGCGGTGGACGTGGCCGGCGACATGGTGGCGGGCACCCCCGACCCCGGCCCGGACCAGCGCCTCTCCCTCGAGGTCCGCCGCGAGGCGCCCTTCCGGGTGGTGGTGGACGGCGAGGTGGTGCTCGATGGCCGGCTCCCGCCCGGCCGGACCCTGTCCTTCCAGGCCCGCGACCGCATCGAGGTCGACGTGACGGGGGCGGAGGACGCCCTCATCCAATACAACGGCCAGCGCATCGTGCCGCAGGGCCGTCAGGGTGTGCCCCGCAAGCTCGTGTTCATCGACGACCTCTCGCCGGACGGCTGATCCGTGGCCCACGTCCCCCTCCACGCCCGCACCGAGACCATCCTGCGGCGGCTGGTCCGGCGGGATGCGGGCCCCCAGGTCCGCAAGGTGCTCGCCAAGACCCGCTCCGAGGACACGGCGGCGGCGCTGGAGCACATGACCAGCGCCGAGCGGCAGCGGCTCTTCCGCATGGTGGACGACCGGGACACCTCGGCCGACATCCTCACCCACCTCTCCTACGAGACCCTCCAGGACGTGACCGAGAGCCTCTCGGAAGAGGTCCTGGTCGACCTGCTCGAGCGCATGGAGGGCGACGACGCCACCGATGTCATCGAGGCCCTCCCCGACGAGACCCGGGCCCGGGTCCTGACCGCGCTGCGGGGCTCGGACACCGAGGAGGTGACGGTCCTGCTGTCGTGGCCCAGCGACAGCGCCGGCGGCATCATGTCGCCGAGCTTCTTCACCATGCCCGAGGCCACCTCGTGCGGGCAGGCCATCGCCGCCCTGCAGGAGCGGGGCGAGGACGTGGACAGCGTCTTCTACGTCTACGTCCTCGACCCGAACGGGCGGCTCTCCGGGGTGGTCAGCCTCCGCCAGCTCCTGGTCCACCCCCCGAGCACCCCCCTCCTCAGCATCATGACCCGGGACGTGATCACGGTGGGCCCACGGCAGGACCAGGAAGAGGTCGCCCGGTACGTGGCGCGCTACGACCTGCTCGCCCTGCCCGTGGTGGACGAGCACAAGCGCATGCTGGGCATCGTCACGGTCGACGACGTGGTCGACGTCATCCGCGAGGAGGCCGTCGAGGACATGATGCTCCTCGCTGGCGTCAACGAGGACATCTCGAGCCAGCGCAAGGGCGTCCTGGCGCTGGCCCGGGACCGGGCCGGGTGGCTGCTCGCCACCATCGGCGGCGGCGTGATGGCGGCCGAGCTCATCGGGGTCTGGGAGGACACCCTGACCCGGGTGGCGGTCCTGGCCGGCTTCATCCCCGTCATCATGGGCATGGGCGGCAATGTGGGCATCCAGTCGGCCACCATCACCGTCCGCGGCATCGCCACCGGCCACGTCCAGCTCGGCGGCGCCCTCTCCTACATCTTCCGCGAGGCCCAGGTGGGCGTGGTGCTGGGCCTCCTCTACGGCCTCCTCCTCGGGGGCTACGGCCTCGTCCGCTACCTGGACCAGCCCCTCGTGGGGGTGAGCGTGGGCCTCTCGGTGTGCGGGGCCATCGTGGTGGCCAGCCTCTTCGGCACCGGGGTGCCGGTGATCCTGTCCCGGCTCGGCGTGGATCCGGCCATCGCCACCGGCCCCTTCGTCACCACCGCCGTCGATGTCCTCGGGATCGTCATCTACCTGGCCGTGGCCACCGCCCTGCTGCCCATGTAGCCGCCTCTCGGGGGCCTCACGGCGCCAGGGACTCCAGCAGATCCCGGGTGTGCAGGGGCTTGCCCAGGTGCCAGCGGGCGAAGTCGGACAGGCACCACCCGCCCTCGGACGGGCGCACGCCCGGGGTGTCGCGGAGGGGCGTGCGGCGGAGCGCCTCCAGGCGGATCAGGGCCTCGGGGTCGATGGCGGGCCCCTGGGCGCACCGCCCATGCGCCCCCCCACCCGCGGCGGGGCTCCACACGGTCGGCGCCTCCAGGCGTTCGCCGCAGATCGGGCAGGCCACCAGGGCCGGGGTGAGCCCGGCGAAGGTGAGGGCCTTGGCCTCGAGGGCCTGTCGGGAGGCGATGCCGGGGGCCTCCGGCCCCTCCACCAGGGCGATCCAGGTCGCCAGCAGCCGGTAGAGCCGCGGGGCCTCGTGGTCCTCGGGGGCCAGCAGCCCGCACAGCTCGACGCCGTAGGTGAGGAGGGCGAGCCGGTCCAGGTCGGCGCGGGCCCGGTGGGGGAGCTGCACCGGGCTCGCCTCCTGCAGCAGCGGGAGCCGTCCGCGGCCGCGCTTGAGGGCGATGGAGAGGCGGGCTCCGGGCTCCACCAGGCTCCGCAGGGCGTTCCGGCCCCGCCGGATCCCTCGTGCCATGGCGGCGATGCGGCCCTGCTCGGGGGTCAGCAGCCGGACCACCCGGTCAGCCTCGCCGTAGTCGACATGGCCCAGGACCACCGCCTCCCGCGCCGTCATGGGGCGGTCACAGGGGCTCGAAGGGGACCAGGAGCGGGAAGCGGGGGGCGATGGTGCCGTCCTCGACGAAGACATCGAACACGACCTCCCGCTCCAGCCCGTCCACGGGCGTCCAGACCACGATCAGGCTGTGGGTGCCCGTGGGGACGCCCCCCACCAGGAAGGTGGCGGTGGGCCCGGTGGTCACGGCGTCCGGGTCGTACACCCCGGCCTCGCCCAAGTTACAGGCGGTGAGGGCCGTCCCGTCGCCGAGCTGGACGACGACCCGGCCCGTCTGCACGCGGAGAAGGCCGTCCACCTCGGGGTCCTCGAAGCCGTCCACCCGGATCTCCCCCACCAGGATCCCGCCCTCCAGGTCCAGACGCGGGCAGCCCTCCCACCGCTGGCGCGCCTCGGCCCAGCGCGTCTCGGAGAGGGCGAAGACCTGACCATTGGGGATCCGCAGGCGGGCCTCGGCGCCGGACTGGCCGGAGAACCAGGTGGTCTCGAGCCCCTCTCCGTCGATGCGCAGCCGGGTGCGGGCCCCGGTGACCGCCTCGAGGCGGAACCAGCCCCCCGCCTGGGAGGTGGTCTGGTCGACCGTCTCGAGGTCGTCGTCCACCGTGGTGACGGTGGCCCCCTCGATGGGGGGTGCGGAGGCCTCCCAGCCATCCACGACCACGCCCTGGAGCTCGACCGTGCCCGGGTCCAGGCAGCCCGCGGTGGTGGCGGCGGCCAGGAGGGCGAGGGAGAGGCGGGGGGCGGGGGAGGCGCGGCGCATCTCGCAGGGATTAGCGCACCGCCGCCCGGTCCGCGACGAACCCATCCTTCGGAGACGTGACGTCCTGATCTCGGAGGGGAGGCCGTCCACGTCGGTCTCGGGACCTGAACAGTCCCGAGATGCGCGCGGAGCCTCCTTGCCTCCCGGTCACGACCCCACTAGTGTCGGCCGCGACGCAGGGGGCCCCCAGGTACCCCAGCTCACGACGGACCAACCCCCCGGAGGATTCACCATGGGCGAGATGATCACCAAGCCCGACGCCAACCCCATTCTGCTCGCGGTCCTCAACCTGTTCCTGTTCGGAGCGGTCGGCTACTTCATGATGGGCCAGAGTGGCAAGGGTATCGCGGCCTTGATCTACTGGTTCGTGGGCAGCCTCTGCACCGCGATCGCCATCCCGGTGCCGCTCATCGTCGCGGCTCTCACCGCCTACGACGCCTACCTGCTGGGCCAGAAGCTCCAGGCCGGCGAGTCCATCGGCGAGAAGGAGAACGGCCTGGCCTTCCTCTCCAACCTCCCCGGCTTCAAGTAGGCCAGTCTCGGGGCGCCGGCGCGCCAGCGGCCCGACCCTTCCCTCACGACCCGTCGAGTCCCTCGGCGGGTCGTCGTGCGTGGGGCCCCCGTCGCTCCCCTCGCTGTCCGGTCTCCAGGTAGACCCTATGCGATGGCCGAGGGGTGGCTGGTGGCTCGCGGGAGCGGCGTCCCGGGGCGCGGGCGGGAGGGCCATGGCCTCGCCGTTCCGGTGGTGCACGAGTCGAGATGGTGTTGTAGTGTCTCGCAGCGCGTCCCCGCCCACTGCGGGGGTGCCTCTCTCTCTGGAGCAGTCGATGGGTGATGTGGTCGTCCAGCACGGGGTCGGGTGGGTCTCCTGCCTCCCCGGTCGGCCGCGCCCGCCCCGCGGCGCAACCGGGCTCGGGGTGATGGACCGATGAGCGTGCGGCAGAGCTTCGGGTTTCCGCTGGCGGTGGATGTCGGCACCGACGTGGGCCGGATCCGCGACAACAACGAGGACTCCTCCGGCAGCGCCTGGCTCGAAGACGGCTCCCTGTTCGTCATCGTCGCCGACGGCATGGGCGGGCACGAGGCCGGCGAGGTGGCGTCCAGCCTGGCGGTGCGCGTCGCCGAGGACGTCATCCGCGAGGATCCCGACGCCGACCCGCGCGACCGTCTCTACAATGCGCTCCTCGAGGCCAACCAGGCCATCCTGGGGGAGGGTGCCAGCTCGGGCACCCGCGGCATGGGCACCACGGCCATCTGTGCCATCCTCCGCGGCAATCAGGCCTACATCGCCCAGGTGGGCGACAGCCGGTGCTACCAGTTCCGCAAGGGCCACAAGATCTGGCGCACCACCGACCACACGCGCGTCCAGATGCTCGTGGACGAGGGCAAGCTCACCGAGGAGCAGGCCCGCCACCACCCCGAGGCCGGCATGCTCACCCGCGCCCTCGGTCACGCCCGCATGGCCGACGGCCAGCCCCTCGTGCCCGAGGTCCTGGACGAGCCGCTCATCCTGGAGCAGGGCGACACCCTGGTGCTGTGCACCGATGGACTGCACGATCTGGTCGAGGACCACGAGATCGGCGAGCTCATCGCCGGGCGTGACGGGGACGAGGCGGTGCGCGTGCTCATCGAGACCGCCTGCGACCGTGGCGGTCACGACAACGTGACCATCGCCGTCGTCAACGGGGGGCCCCGGGTCGCGGACTACGACCCCGCCTTCCATCCCCCCGAGACCAGCCCTCGGGCCTCCTCCGTCGACGCCACCGGCGAGGAGGACTACGCCACCTTCGACTTCGGCGGGGGCGGCGGGGGGCACCTGCACGCCCCGACCGTCGCCCCGGGCGACGAGATGCCCGACGACTTCGAGCCCGCGCCGGCCCCGGCTCCGCCCGCCGCCCAGGCCGCCCCCCAGGGGATCGCC
>CAZPJM010000062.1:0-19762 GCA_964586865.1 uncultured Enterobacteriaceae bacterium | reverse complement strand
GATCGTTTCACGTGACTGGAGTTCAGACGTGTGCTCTTCCGATCTGGGCGCGGGCCGCCAGGTGCTCGGCCAGCGCGGCCCCGTCACCGTAGAGCCCGTTCTGCAGGACGAGATCGAGGAGCTGGGTGCCGACCTGGACCCACTCGGCATCCCGGCTCGTGAGGCCCTGCTCCATCATGGGCGTGAGGACCTTGCGGGCGCGGGGGATGGACCGACGGTCCTCGAACAGGGCGCGGGCCAGATCCGCCCGGGGCCCCTCACCCAGCGCCACCCGCCCCAGCGCCCCCCGGACATCGTCCAGGTGGTCCAGATCCGCCGCCACGAGCCCGCGCAGCAACACCACGTCGGCCCGCTCGCGCAGGTCCCGGGGAAGGCGGGCCAGGCGGGGGGCCAGGGTGACCGCGGGCAGGTCGCCCACCTCCCAGAGCAGGCTCACGGCCCGGAGGGTCCCCGGCACCAGGGTGGCTGGATCGGCCTCGTCCAAGGCCACCAGCAGATCGTCGGCCAGTCGCCGAAGACGGGCCAGCACCGGAGCCTCCTCGCCGCCCCGGGGCAGGGCATCGGCCCATCGGGCGGCACGCCGGACCCGGGCCGCCCGCAGCCGCCCCAGCAGGTCGGGAGGCGTGGGTCCGGGCTGGAGGGGCTCCCGCACCGCGGTGGGCAGCCGGACCGCCCAGGTGCCGCCGTCCATGTGCTCCTCGATCTCGACCAGGCCCGCCCGCGCCAGGGCGAGGGCGGCGTGGACCGGGTTGCCGGCGCTGGCGCCCAGCAGCACCGCCAGATCGTCCCCGTCCAGCGCACCGCCCACCACCGCCATCCGGTCCAGGGTGGTGCGGGCCGCGGGTCCCAGCTCCTCGCGGGCCACTCGGACCATGGCGTCCAGGTCGGTGAGGTCCAGCTCGCCCTCGCGCTGGAGGCGCCCGAGCATGAGGGCGGGGGGCAGCCCCAGGCCCGCCACCAGGCGGAGCACCTGGGGGTTGCCGCCCACCCGGGCCACCAGGCCGTCGAGGAGCGCGCCGTCGGGGCCGCTGCCCCCCCATCCGGGCAGCCCGACGCACGCGTCCACCAGCGCCCGGCCCGCGGCGCCCGGAGCCAGCGGCGCCAGCCGCACCATGAGGGCGCCGGGCAGGCGGAGGGGGGTCCGGGCGGTGGCCAGGACCACGCAGGTGGGGACCGCCTCCCGCCACCGCGCGACGCAGGCCAGGGCCTCCTCCAGGGGGACGGCGTCCAGCCCGTCGAGGACGAGAAGCGTGGGTCCCAGGGACGCCAGGGCCCGGGCCACCCCCTCCCGCGGCTCGGGACCCAGCCGGAGCCCGAGCGCCACGGCCACCCGCCGTGCCAGCCCCTGCTCCCGGCGACGGCCCACGTGGACCACCCGGGCAGCACGCTGGCCCCGCCGCTCGAGGACGTGGGCCACGTCCATGGCCAGGGCGGTCTTGCCCACGCCGGGCGGGCCATGGATGACCACCGCGCCCACCGCCTCGTCGAGGGCGTGGCAGACGGCCTGCCGATCGTCGTCCCGGCCGCGCAGGACCGGGCGGGGGGGCAGGGCGCGCTCGGGCAGGGCCGGTAGGGGGAGCACCCCGGGGCGGGTGGACCACAGCCGGCGTCCGCGGGCGGTGCGCCCCGGCACCGGGTGCAGGCGCGTGATGCCATCCACGAGCCGGCGGGCCCGCGGGGAGACGAGCACCCGGTCCGGGGCCAGGTGGGCTAGCCGGCGGGCCTCCTCGGCGCCGACATCGAGGGCCAGCTCCCGCCCGGGCCCCTCGTGGTGCAGGGCCGCGAGTCCCGCCCCGATCCGACCGCGGAGAGGGCCCTCCCGGGGAAGGGCCGACTCCAGCCACCCGAGCACCGCGCCGGGCTCCTCCCCAGCCACCGCCGCCCCGATGGGGCCGTCAGCCAGGACCTCGAGCCCGGCGCGCCGCGCCTGCTCCAGCCGGCGAGCCCGCCAGGCGGTCCCGTCAGCACCCAGATCGTCGTGGGCCAGCGCCCCCACCACGAGCCGCTCCTGGGCCGGCTCCTCCCGCGCCTCCATGCCGAGGGCCAGGCCCCGGGGGCCGCGGACCAGCACCGGATCGACACCGTCGGACAGGGCGCGCTCCAGCACCCAGCCCCACACCTCGACGAGCCCCACCGAGGGAGGCCCTGCCGCCAGCGCCTGGGAGAGCTCGGTGCGCGGGACCTGACGCCCCCCGGCCCGAGCCAGCCGGGCCACCAGCCGGCACGCCGGTCCAGGCAGGCGGCACGCCCGGTGGCCCCGGACCGCCACCCGCGCCGCCAGGTCCACGTAGCCATCGGGGAATCGCAGCAGCACGCTCACCGCGCCACCATCCCCCAGCCGGGCGCCCGGTGCCACCGTCGCTCGCCGCGACCGCGCACGTCGCGGCTCGCCGGCCCCATGCCGCCAGGACCGGCCCCACCGGAACCCACCCGCCCGGTGCGGCCCGCGGGGGCGTCGCAGGGTAGGTCGCCGCCATGCCCTCCCCCCGCGATGACAAGGGCCATCTCCGGCGCACCTGGCGGCGATGGCGCGCCGACCTCGATGACGACGACCGGCGCGCCCGGGTGGCCCGGGCCCTCACCCACCTCCGGGCCAGCGCGGCCTGGTCCCGCGCCCGCACCGTCGCCCTCTACGTGGCGCTCCCCGGCGAGCCCGACCTGACCCCGCTCGTGGAGCACGCCTGGGCCACCGGCCGACGGGTCGCCCTCCCCCGGGTCCTGCGGAAGGCAGCGCCCCTCGCCTTCTTCGCCCACACGCCCGACGCCCCCCTGCTGCCCGGGCCCTTCCGGGTCCCCGAGCCCGGCCCCGCCGCACCTCGGATCGCCGACGGCGAGATCGACCTGGTGGTGGTGCCGGCCCTGGCGGTGGATCCCCGCGGCTACCGCCTGGGCTACGGCGGCGGCTTCTACGACCGCACCCTGCCCCGGCTCACCCGGGCCCATCGCGTCTTTCTCGGCCTCGAGGCCCAGTGTGGCGTCGCCGTGCCCCGCGACGCCCACGATGTGCCCGTCCACGCCGTGGTCACCCCGCAGGGCTACCGGCGGGTGCCCCTCGGGTGACCGGTCCTCGGGGGCGCCGGCACCTCCTCGCCCACTCGTGGACACCCGGTCGCCACCCCGGCGCCGGCGGTGTACCATGCGACGTCAAATGCGAGGAGACGCATGCGCACCTGGATCCTGCCCCTCACCCTCGGTCTCGGACTCCCCGCCGCCGGCGCCATCGCCCTCGTCGGCTGCAACGGCGAAGACGAGGAGCCCAGCGAGGCCAACTGCGTCAACGAGGTCGACGACGACAACGACGGCCTGACCGACTGCGAAGACCCGGACTGTGCCGCCACGCTCGCCTGTGGCGGGGGCGACACGGACTCGGGCGACACGGGCGACACGGGCGACACCGACACCGGGCCGCCCCCGATCCCCACCATCGACGAGGGCACCGCGGTGGTGTGGGGCGAGGAGGACGGCGACTGGGCCGGCTTCGCCGCCGCCTCCTCGGTGGACCTGAACGGCGACGGCACCAACGACCTGGTGGTGGGCGCCCCCAACCACGACTGCGAGGACGACTCCGGCAACGCCCTCGACAACGCCGGCGCCATCTACGTGGCCTACGGGCCCATCGAGGGCGGCACCTCCCTCGCCGACGCCGACATCAAGATCTGCGGCGACCGCCCCGAGGCCCAGCTCGGGTGGAACGTGGCCCTGGCCGAGGACGTGACCGGCGACGGCGTGGCCGACGTCATCGCCTCCAGCCCCTCCGAGCGCAACGGCCGGGTCTACGTCTTCAGTGGCCTGGTCCCCCCCTCCGACGGCAACGAGATCCCCCTCGACGGCGAGGGGGTCCTCACCTCGGACATCGTCGGCGAGGGCACCGAGATGCGGTTCGGGCACGCGCTGCACGTGGGCAGCCTGCGGGCCAACGGCGGCCGCCCCACCCTCGTGGTGGGCTCAGAGGCCTGGTCGAGCGACCTGGACGCCAACCTGGGTCGGGTCTACCTGTTCGAGAACCCGGTCGACGAGAGCCCCCGCGCCAGCCGCGCCGGGACCCGCTTCACCGGCATCGAGGCGGGCGGCGGCATCGGCCGGGACATCACCCTGGGCGACTTCGACGGCGACGGCAACAGCGACATCGCCATCGCCGCCATGCGGGCCTCCTCCCCCGACGTGGCCGGCTCCGGGCAGGTCTTCATCAAGTACGGCGGCTCCGGCGAGGATGGCTTCACCGGCTTCCGCTGGGAGATGGACGACATGGACGCCGACTTCTCGGGCGTCCGGCCCGATTCGGGGCTGGGCCAGATCGTCGACGGCGAGGGGGACTTCAACGACGACGGCTACGCCGACCTGCTGATCAGCGCCTACCTGGCCGACCGCGAGGCCGGCTCCACCTGGGTGGTCTTCGGCGGGGTGGACCGGTGGGACGGCTCCCTGACCACCGACGACATGGACGTGCGCTACGACGGCGAGACCGGCTTCGACCGGTCGGGCCACGGGGCGGCCTTCGTGGGCGACCTGACGGCCGACGGGGTGGACGACGTGGCGGTGGGTGCCTTCGGCGCCGACGGTCAGGGGCTCAACGACCCGGGCATGGTCTACCTGCTGGCGGGCGGGGGCGGTGGGGGCGCCTTCGATCTCGAGCAGGTCGCCGATGCGCGCTGGATCGGCGCCCTCGAGAAGGAGCAGGTCGGCCACCGCATCATCGCCGCCGGCGACGCCACCGGCGATGACCGGGACGACTTCCTCGTCGGGGCCTACCGCTCCGGGGTGAGCGGCGACGACGCCGGCGCGGTCTACCTGGTTCCGGGGCCCGTCTCCCAGTAGGGGCTGGCCGCTCGCCGTCGGCCCGAGCGACGGTGTCGGCCCCTGGCCGGCGCCCACCCTTCCCCCACCGGCGGCCACCGCCGGACCGGGGCGCGACCGGCCCGGTACCCGAGCGCGCTTCTCTACTGGCACCCTCGCGATGGGCGGGCTACCCGCCGGCGGTCCCGGACCCTCGCCGGAGGAAGCCTGCATGCATGCCCTGTCTCTCGTCCTGCTCTTCGCCCCCGTGGCGACCCTCGCCGCCCCCGCCACCGGCGGGATCGACGACCCCTTCGACGCCGAGCGGCCCGATGCCGCCCTCGACCTCGGAGACGATGCCGGCGGCTACATCATCAACGGCGAGCCCGCCACCGCCGATGAGTGGCCGGCCGCCGGCGGGCTGCTGGCCGACGGCTCGGTGAGCGCCTTCAACCAGACCTTCGACGTCACCCTCTTCATGTGCAGCTCCACCCTCATCGCCCCCGACGTGGTGATGACCGCGGCGCACTGTGTGGACACCTCGTTCCTCGAGGCGCAGACCGCCGGGCTGGCCACCATCGAGGAGCTGAGCTTCGTGTGGTCCGGCCAGGCCGACCTCTCCATGTACGGGCTCGGCAGCGCAGAGCCCCTGCCCGACGACGCCGCCATCGGCTGGGACTGGCCCGGCCACCCGGACTGGGTGGGCATGGAGTCGGTGGCCATCGGCCTGGCCGAGAACCACGACATCGCCCTCGTCTTCCTGGACGAGCCGGTCCTCGACGTCCCCCACGCCTACCTCCCCACCCCCGACGAGGTGGACCAGCTCGTCGAGGGCGCGCCGGTCGTCATCGTGGGCTGGGGCAACCAGGAGCCGGTCGCCCCCGGCGCCCAGCCCCGCCCGGGCAGCGTGGCCATCAAGATCCAGGCCGACAGCATCGTGGGCCCGGTCGGCGCCACCGAGTTCCAGGTCGGTCCCGCCTTCGAGGACGGCCGCAAGTGCCAGGGCGACTCGGGCGGCCCCACCTTCCAGCGGGTCGAGACCGAGTCCACCGAGCCCTGGCGCGTGGTGGGCGTCACCAGCCACGCCTGGGACGAGACCCTGTGCGAGCAGACCGGCGGGGTCGACACCAAGGTGAGTGCCTACCTGGACTGGATCGACGCCGAGATGCGGGCGCGCTGCGCCGACGGGTCCCGGGCCTGGTGCGACGTCCCCGGGATCGTGCCGCCCCCCATGCCGGGCGACGACCTGGACGACGGTGTCTCCGACGGCCTCACCGACGAGGAGGCCCGCGCCGGGGGCTGCGCCTGCTCCGCCGCCACCACCCCTGGACCCGCCCTCGGCCTCGGGGTCCTGGCCCTGCTGCTCGGGCTGGCCCGCCGGCGGCGCTGACCGCGGCGACTGCGTGAAGGGTGGTGACGGCGCCGGCGGCGACTGCGTGAAGGGCGCTGACGGCGCTGACGGCGACTGCGTGAAGGGCGGCCCCGATGGCCGGCCCCCCGGCGGCTACTCCTCGTGGATCTCGACGAGGAAGCCCCCGGTGGTGGCGCCATTGGCCCCCGCCACCCCGATGACGAGCCGGTAGGCGTTGCCCACGCTGGTGAGCTTCACCGACTCGGCGACGCCGGGGTTGTTGTCGTTGGGGTAGTCCAGGCTCTCCTCGCAGGGATCGGCGATGTCGTCGATGCCGCTGCCGCCGGAGCCCGCCGGGAGCTGGCTCACGTAGAGGCTCACGTCCACGTCGTCCTCGGGGCGGACGCGCACGTAGACCTGCCGCCCGGCCGGCTGGTCGTAGGTGTAGAAGACGTGGGCCCCATCGAAGTTGGCGAACTCGGTCCCGGGCACGCAGCGCGCCGTCTCGAGAAAGTCGAGGCTGTCCGGCACGCGACCATCGCCCAGGTCGCCCTCCCACCGATCCACCAGCTCGGCCTCGGGGGGGATGTCCGGCGCCTGGGGGTTGTCGTCATCCCCGAAGTCACTGTCGTCGATGCCGTCATCCAGGTCGCCATTGCCGTTGCCATTGCCGTCGTCATCGCCATTGCAGCCAAGGGCGAGGACGAGCATCAACCCACCGAACCATCGCGTCATCTGCGCCTCCGAGGTGCCCGTGCGCCAGCCTACCCCCCCGTCCTCCGGGCGGCCACGGCGGAGCCGACCCGAGACGGATCAGGAGACCGAGGGCTGGCGTGATGCCCGCGCCCACGCATCCCAGGCAGCGTAGGCGTGGATGGCGAGGAAGACGAGCGGCGCCAGGGCCAGCAGCAGGACCGCATCGCCCAGACCCGCCACCGCCGTGGCCAGCGCCAGCACCAGCACCAGGCTGATCTCCACCCCGAAGAAGCCGGCCGCCACCCTGCGAAGGCCGAGCCACCACTGCCCCAGCCCGGGCAGGAAGCCGGACAGCAGCGCCACCTGCCACGGCTCGGGCGCCGCCGGATCCCCCGGACCCGCGACGAGGTCGGTCGACGCCGGCGAAGGCGTGCGCAGGCCGAGGGCCACCGAGTCCAGCGTCAGGTCGTCCACCGAGACCTCGGTGCTCACCGGGCTGCGCACCGGCCCCTGGACCTGGCCATCCACCACCACCAGGAGCTGGGGGGTCAGGGGCTGGCCGGTGCCGTGGGCGGCGGCCTCGCGGAAGCTCCGGTCCGCCCAGGCCACCAGCGCACCGATGGAGGCCTCCTGCTCGGGCGAGGCCTGCTGGATCCGGACCTGCCCACGGGCCGGGATGGCCACCAGGAGGGCCCGGGCGCCGAGCCGCGCCTGGGCATCCCGCAGGTGACGCGGCGAGAGCAGCACCTCGGAGGCCCAGGGGCCGGTCATAGACAGAGACCTGGGCCGCCCATCGGCGTCGCGTCGGACCTCCCACGCCGGCAGGTGGGTGCCCAGGGCGGACACGGCGCGCTCCAGCGCCTGGTCCAGGTGCTCCGCCATCGGGTCGTCGGTGTCGACGTGAACGGACTCCCGGGGGCCATCCCACACGAGGGAGACCAGCGGCAGGCCCTCCCCCCGGGGGGCGACGGACCAGCACAGGGCGGTGCCCCGGCGGGCCCAGCCGGGGGGCCGGAGGACGGGGAGGAGCTGGCCCTCGCGGGTGGGAACCGGGGGCCGCCAGCGGACCGGATCCGTGACCGCCCGGCCGGCCGCGCGCGCCTGCAAGGTGTTCCGATCGCGGGGGGGCAGGGCCGGCAGGAGCATCCGGTCCTCGTCGAAGCGCACCGCCCGCTCGCCGAGAAGGTCGAGCAGGTCGGCTCGGGGAAGCAGCACCGGGCGCGGGCCCACGAGGCGCACCAGCTCCACCGCGGGGAGCAGGGCCGGGCGGGACCCATCCCAGCTCGCGACCCGCACCCCATCGGTCCCGGCGTCGAGGGGCTCGGCCGGCAGGGCGATGGGCGGATCGCCGTCCGGCCACTGGGCCCACAGCATCCATCCGAGCAGGGCCTGGGGATCCTCGCCCAGCCGTGCCCGGAGCCGGGGCCCCAGCCGGACCGGCCGCCGGACGCCGGCGATTCGCACCGGATCCACCGCCATGCGACGGAGCATCTCCCGGGCCTCGGCCCGGGCGTGACGACGCCGACGATCCCCGTCCCAGCGTGCAGCCAGCCGTGCCGGAGGCGTCAGGCCCGTGCCATCGTCCAGGGGGCGTCCCCTGCGGGTGGCCAGATCGGCCGCCACCCCCACGGCGACCGCGATGTCGTCGGCCGAGGCCAGCGTGAGGACCCGGACCACCATCCCGTCCTCGGCCGTCCACAGGACCGGCACCCCCCGAATGGAGCGGCCGGGCCACTCGAGCCAGCCGACCTCCTGGGAGAAGGCGTCGTCATCGGGACGATCCCGGAGAACCACCCCATCGCGCAGCCAGCGCCGGAGCTCGTCGGGCGTCAGGGCATCGGCGCCGGGAATGGTGAAGGCGAGGGACACGACGCGGATTCCGGAGGGCGGGGCAGCGGGGACCGGGACCCGTTATCCCGCCCCCACCCCGGGAGACGACCTCGGTGCACGCCCGACCCACCCCCCGCCACCGCTGGCTGCGACCGCTCCTGCTGGTCGTCGTGCTGCTCGTGACCTGGCTCGGGGCCTGGCAGAGCGGGCTCCTGGCCACCCTCGATGTGGAGACCCTCCGCGCCTGGGTCGCGTTGGCCGGGCCGTGGGGCGTGCTGCTCTTCGTGCTCCTGGCCATCGTGGCCAACCTGCTGCACATCCCCGGCATGGTCATCATCGTGGGCGGCATCGTGGCCTTCGGCGACGTCACCGGGGCCGTGGTCGCGTGGGCCGGCGCCAGCGTGGCGGCTTCCACGACCTTCGGCTTCGCCCGGGTGGTAGGCGGTCGGGCCCTGGCCGAGATCCGCCACCCCTGGGCGCGCCGCCTGCTCGGCGGCCTGGAGCATCGCCCGTTCTGGACCGTGGCCATCCTCCGGACCTTCATGCAGAACAGCCCCCTGCTCAACACCGCGCTGGCACTCACGCCCATCCGCTTCCCCCACTACGCGGCGGGCAGCGCGCTGGGCCTGTGGGTTCCGGTGCTGGCGGCGGCCCTGTTCACCAGCTGGTTCCTGTAGGGCCCTCGGTGCACCCCGCCCTGGCCTTCCTGCCCGCGGCCCTCGACCCGGTCGTGGACGCGCTGCAGGCCCGGGACCTGCCCGACGAGACCCGCGCACCCTGCCAGGCCTGCCCCCAGATCCCGGACGATCCGGACGCCCCGCCCACCCCCCTGCAGCCCTTCCGCGCCGCGACCAAGTGCTGCACCTACCACCCCCACCTGCCCAACTACGCGGTGGGGCGCGCCCTGATGCGGGAGGACGCCGGCACCGCCTCCATCCGCCGGCGCATGGAGGACCCCGAGGGGGTCACCGCTCTGGGCCTGTTCCCCACCGCGGCCTGGCGCGAGGCCTACGCGGCCCGGGGCGTCGACGACTTCGGGCGGGCCGTGGCGCTGCGTTGCCCCCACTTCCAGCCCGGCACCCATAACTGTACGGTGTGGCGCGACCGGAACGCGGTCTGCCGGACCTGGCACTGCCAGCACGTCGACGGCGAGCGCGGCAGGCAGCTCTGGAAGCGCGTCCGCCTCGCGCTGGGCCACGCCGAGGCGGCGCTGGGCGCCTGGTGCGTCGAGACGGGCGAGCCGCCGCCAGAGGGCGCGCCGCGGGAGGCCATGGAGGCCTGGTACCGCGACTGTGCGGCCCGGATCGCCGAAGCGCCCCCGTCGGTCTTCGAGACGCCGGACATCCGAGCGGCCCTCGAGCAGGTCGGGGCGGCGCGGGCCAGGCTCCGCCCCGAGCTGCCCGAGCGGGTGGGGCCCGCCATCTGTGGCGTGGTCGACCTGCCCGATGGCCGGGTGGCCCTCCAGCTCCACAGCGTCTACGACCACGCGGTGGTGCGGGGCGACATCTTCCAGCTGCTCTCCCGCCTCGACGGGGACACCCCGTGGGTCGAGGCCATCGACCAGGCCTCCCGGCAGGCGACCGAGCCCTTCGACCCCGCCCTGGTGCAACGCCTCTGGAAGCTCGGGCTGCTCGAGGGGCGCTCGCCCACCGATCCCGATGCAGCGCCCGAGGGGCCGGTGCACATCCGCCTCCGGTTCGATCCCGACTGATGCGGGACCGGCTGGACCGCCAAACCGCTCGGAACAGGGGGGCCGCCCGCGCGGGAGCGCGGCCTACTCGGGGAGCAGGGCCTCGATGGCCTCGGCGGAGGGGAAGCCCTCGTCGACGGCCTCGATGACCGCCCCGGGCCCCAGCAGGACGTAGCTCGGGATTCCGCCGTCGCGTTCGTAGACGCCACCGACCCGCTCGGTATCGGCCACGACCGCGTGGTTGGCGCCGTACTGGTCGGCCCAGGCCTGCAGGTCTTCCTGGGCGGGGGCCTCCCTGGCGTCGGTCTCGGAGAGGAGGGTGATCGCCATGAGGCCGCGGTCTCGGTAGCTGTCGAACAGCGCGACCAGGTCGGGCTCGGAGCCGCGGCAGGCCCCACACCAGCCGGTGGACCGCTTCAGGACCACCACCTGCCCGCAGAAGTCGTGCAGCTTCACCCGGTCGCCGTGCTGATCCAGCAGCCGGAAGCCGGTGGCCACGTCGCCCGCGTCGGCCCCACCGCTGGCCTGGATGGAGCCCCGGCAGTCGCCGTCGATGGTCCACCCACCGTGGTAGGGGTGGTCGTCCGGATCCAGCGGATCGGTGCCGGCGAGCCACTCATCGCCGTCGAGGTGGTTGTCCCCGTCCGAGTCGGGGTTGGCCGGATCGGTGCGGGCCTCTTCCTCCTCGTGGTCGAGGAGGCCGTCCTGGTCGCCGTCGAAGGGGGCGTCCACCTCGGCGGCACAACCGACCACCAGGACCAGCAGGGCGGGCAGGATCGTGGACACGCGCATGGCAACCTCCGAGCCCGCATCGTAGCGGGGAGAAACGGAGATCTCAAGAAGAAGGTGGGGGATCCTCCGAGGGCCCCCCCGGCGGCGCCGGCAGGGCGGCCCGGAGGACGCTCTCGAGCTGATCCCGCTGGAAGGGCTTCTCGAGCCAGGGCAGGTCCATGCCGGGGGGCCGGACATCGCCACTCATGATCACGCCTGCGACGTGGAAGTCGGCGCGGGCACGGCGGGCGAGCCGGACGCCGTCGCCATCGGGGAGGCCCTGGTCGATGAGGGCGATCGCGTAGGGCGTGCCCGCCTCGAGCGCCGCGAGGGCCTCGGCGTGGCTGGCGGCCACGTCGACCTGGAAGTCGGAGGGCATCATCCGCACCACCGCCCGCTGGACGAGCTCCTGGTCCTCGACGACCAGGATCCGGTTCATGCCAGGCGGGGCGTCGGCCACCGCACCTCCGTCCCCACCCTAGCACGCCCCGCGACACCCTCGGGGGGAGCCGTATCCAGCCAGGACCCCGCGGCGGGAGGAGGCCCCACGCTGACGAAATCTCCACCCGACCACACCGGGTCGGTCCCCCATCTCACAGCTGCCCGTGTTACCTCGGCGGGACCTGGGGGCAAGCTCGGACGAGCGCCCTCCGGCGGCCCTGCACGCGGCGGATCCCGCGGCGTCCGGGGCCGGGCCCGAAGCCGGGAACGGCGGCCCCCGCAGCCTGCTGGTGTGATGGGAGTGGATCTATGCGCGTCTGGACCGATGGAACGACCCACGTGATCGAGACCCTCGACGGGCTCACGGTACAGACGGAAGACTCCCACCACCACGAAGCCGGCGCCCCCTCGGCCCGCTGGTGCGCCCGGGTGCTCGGCAGCACCGTCCCGGCCGACTGCGTCGCCGTGGCCCACTGCCCCGACGGCCGCGTCGTGGGCGTCCGCATGCCGTCCCGACGGGCCGGTGCGCGCCTCATGCTGCTCCGCCAGGCCGACGAGGGCTGGGTGTGGGGGCAGGAGTTCGCCGTCCCCAAGGCGGTCCGCACCGACTTCCGCGACCTTTGGCTCCCGGGCAATGCGCCCTTCAGCCGGGGCCGCAAGCTCGGGCAGGGCCAGCGCGGCGTCACCCTGACCTCGAGCCCATGGGGGGTGTGCCTGGCCGATCACGGCACGGGCATCATCACCGCCCTCCGCAAGGGCGCCGACGAGCTGGCCCAGCCCATCCGGGTCCCCACCCAGCCCGAGGTCCAGCTCGACGCCATCGCCACCCGCACCGGCTTCCTGGTGCAGCTCGTGGTCCAGGGCCGCGAGGGCGTTCTCGTCCGCTTCGGCCCCACCGGAGCCCACCGGGGCGCGGTCACCTCCACCGGCGCCAAGGGCCCCCTCCAGGTGCTCGCGGACGGCTCCGTCCTCCACGCCGGTCTCTTCGAGGGCGAGTTCGGCGTCCGGCGCGTGGATCCGGCCAACCTCGAGGTCCTGGAGCGCCTCGCGACCCGGGGACTCGACCAGGTCGACGTGGCCACCGGCGTCAGCCCCGACCGCTCCCGCTTCATGGTCTGCGACGGGCGTGTGGCCGTGGTCGGCACCTTCGCCGAGGGCGCCTGGAGCACCTCGCCCCTCGACGTCCACATCGGCGAGGCCCCCAAGGCCGCCGATCCGCCGGTGCTCTCCCTCAAGGAGTTCCAGCTCGACCTGCGGCCCGGCCCCTTCACCCAGCCCCTCACCGTCGTGAACCGGGGCGGGCCCTGCCACGGCTTCGTCCTGCGGGTGAGCGCCCACGATGCGGTCACCGTCGAGCGCGTCGACGTGGGCGAGCACTCGGTGGTCCTGTTCGAGAACCGCAAGACCCAGGCCCGCGAGGCCCGGTTCGACAACCTCGAGATCGAGGGCGACTTCCGGATCGTCCTGCACGGCGAGGCGCGGCTGGTCTGCGAGGCCCCCCTCGAGGTCGGCCTGTTCCGTCCCGCTGGCGACCCCTACGCCACCGGCACCATGAGCTTCCGCATCAACGGGGCCGACGTGGTGCAGTTCCGCAGCCCCGAGGGGGATCTGGACATCCGCCTCTCCTCCGACGAGCTCGCCGCGCTGGTGGACGTCATGAAGAACCTGGGGGTGGTGGACACCGACATGCGCACCCCCGACCTGAACCGCTGGACCAACCGGGTCTGCCGCCGGATGCGGGTCGACGAGCCGCCCCCCACCTCCTCCCCCAGCTACGAGAGCTGGCAGGCCACCTGGATGCGCCTGACCGCCCGGGACCGGCGCGTGCGGGGCCCCAACGGCAAGCCGCCGCTCTTCAAGTTCGCCGCCGATCACCCCTGGCACGTGACCCCCGAGGAGTGCGAGAGCATCGTCGAGGGCCTGCGCAACGTCCCGAACGAGACGGTGCAGAGCTGGGTGACCTTCGCCGAGAAGGCGGCCGGCGCCGGCGGCTTCCTGGTCATGTCCGCCTGATCGTCCGGGCACCCCGGAGCCCCTCGGCCCCGACCCCATCCCCCCGCACCCGGCCCTCCTCGCCGGGAGAGAGGCCCTGTGAACGCCGCACCCGAAACCCTGCTCGAGTGGACCCACCTCACCGGTCCCGAGGTCGACGCCCTCGACCGTGACCGGACCGTGGTGGTGGTCTCGGCCTCCCCCCTCGAGGTCCACGGTCCGCACCTCCCCCTCACCACCGACCTGGCCGAGTCCGAGGGGCTGCTCCGGGCCACCGTCCGCCGCGTGAAGCAGCGCCGCCCCGAGATGACCTTCGTCCACCTGCCCGGGATCTGGATGGCCGCCGACGTGCTGCCCTCGGTGGGCTCGCTCCAGTTCCGGCCCCACACCCTCCGCCGGATCCTGGAGGACCTGGGCCGCACCCTGGGCGCCCAGGGCTTCCGGCACCTCTGGGTGTGGAACTTCCACGGGGGGCCCCGCCACATCTCGGCCATCGAGCACGCCCTGCACCGGGTGAACCGGCGGCACGGGACCGCGGCCATGAGCGTGTTCTCGCTCCTCCTCTCCCGCCTCACCCGCGACGGCGGGCACGACCTCGACCACGTCCTGGCCCACGTCGAGGGGGCCGATCCGGAGGCCCTGCGCGGCGATGCCCACGGTGGCTACGTCGAGACCAGCATGATGCTCCACCTGCTGGGGGATCGGGTGCGGGACCCGAGCGCCCTGCCCCGGTGGACGATGGAGGACTGGCGGGCGCAGACCGGCGGCAGCAAGGGCCCGCTGGCCCCCTTCCTGGACAGCTACCGCTTCTTCGGGGCCCACACCTATGCCGGCGCACCGGCCGGGGCCTCGGCCGAGCTGGGCGCCCGCTTCATCGAGGTGCTGGCCGGCCACGCCGCCGAGGCGCTCGAGGACGTCCTCGACGGCACCATCACCCCGGCCGAGGCGCGCTCGCCGCTGTGGGGCCTCCGCCACGTCCTCATGAGTCGCGGCCTCTACTGGCTCTTCGAGCGCCTGGCCGGGCCCAACCGCCAGATTTGGTAGGGCGCGACCGTCCGGAGCCGCGCGCGGGCCGCCCCTCCACGACCGCCGAGGACGACCGCCGAGGACGACCGCCGAAGACGGGCGGCTACCGGGCGGGGTCGTCCCGCCGACGGAGGGGCTCGGGCACCGCGGCGCGGACCTCGGGCGGCAGATCCATGGTGGCCGCCTGGCCGGCGAAGATGGCGGCGAGCTTGTCGGCCGTCTCCTCGTAGGCCGCGCTGTCCTCCCAGGCGTTCCGGGGATCGAGGAGCTGGGGATCCACCCCGGGCACCTCGCGCGGCACCTCGAGCCGGAAGCGCGCGTCATAGGTGAAGTTGTCCTCCGAGAGGTCCACGTGACCGTCTCGGACCGCATTGATGATGGCCTTGCTCACCAGGATGTCCACGCGCTTGCGCCCCGGCCGCGCCGGACCCAGCCAGCCCGTGTTCACCAGCCAGACCTGGGTCGCGCCGTGCTCGATGACCCGGGCCAGCAGGTCGGTGTAGTACCGCGGCTTCAGCGGCATGAAGGGCAGACCGAAGAAGGCCGAGAACGTCGGCACCGGCTCGGTGATGTGCTTCTCGGTTCCGGGCATCTTCGAGGTGAAGCCGAGGGCGAAGTGGGCCATGGCCGCGGGGGTGGAGAGGCGCGAGAGGGGCGGCAGGACGCCGAAGCCATCGGCGGTCAGGAAGGTGATGCAGTCCGGGGCCTTGCTGGCGCCGGAGGCCTTGGCGGTGGGTACGTACTCGAGCGGATAGCCCACGCGGCCGTTGGCCGTGATGGAGCTGTCGGAGAAGTCGGGATGCCCATCCGGGCCGACCTTCAGGTTCTCGGCGGTGGTGCCGTACCGGATGGCATCGTAGACCTCGGGCTCCTTGTCCCGGCGGAGGTTCTCCGTCTTGGCGTACTGACCGCCCTCCATGTTGGTGATCACCCGGTCGGGCTCGTCCTCGATGTCCACCACGATCTGGTCGTCGGCCACGGGGTGGCCCGTGTTGGAGAGGGTGGTCTTGCCCGTGCCCGAGAGCCCGGCGTGGATGGCGCAGCGGCCACTGTCGCCCTCGCTGGCGCCGGCGTGCATGGTGAGGATCCCCTTCAGCGGCAGGCGCAGGTTCTGGACCGCGAAGATGGCCTTCTTGATCTGCCCATTGTACCGGGTGCCCCCCACGATGGTCATCCCCAGGCCCAGGTGGGTGAGGATGAAGGCCTCGCCGTTGGTCCGGTCCTCGGCGTCGGCCTGGACATCGGGGGCGTGGAGGAGGGTCCAGCCCGGCTCGAACCCGATGAGCTCGTCGCGGTCGGGCCGGAGGAAGATGTTGTGGGCGAAGAGGGCGCCCACGGCCCGGTCGGTGATGACGCGAACGGGCAGGCGGGTGCGCGCGGTGCGTCCGGACCAGCCGTCGTTGACGAAGAGGCGGTCCGCGTCGGAGAGGTGCTCCTTGACCCGGGCCAGCAGCTTGTCCCAGGTGGCCAGGGGGATGGGCATGTTGTCGAAGGCGTGGGCCGCCGGGTTGCCCCAGGCGATGAGCTCGTCGAGGCCGCGCCCCTCGACCTGGATGGAGGGATCGCGCACGTAGAAGGACGAGCGCGCCGCCCGGCCGAAGTAGGGGCTCGTGTCCTGGCGGAGGGCTCCGTTGGCGAGGACCGTCGCCTGGCCCGCCTGGACGGCCAGGTCGTACAGGGCGTGCACCCCTGGGTTGCGGAGCACGATGCCCGAGGGCTGGACGCCGGCCTGGCGCACCAGCTCGCGCGGATCGACGAAGGGGTGTTCGGCGGACACGGGGGCACCTCCGGGCGGGGTCCATCGTGTAATGCGGCCCACCGTTCGTGGGCAGCCCCGCGCGGGCCATGTCCCGCGTTTGACGAAGGGGTGACCCCGCCCCGTCGCCCGGGCCGATACGACCTCGTTCCTGGGAGGCTCCGTGATCCGACCCCTCGTCCCCCTCGTCCTCGTCCTCGTCGCCTGCGGCGGCGGCACCGAGGGCCGGCTCGTCGGTACGCTCTTCACCAACACCTGCGACTGGTCTGGCCAGGAGTGGCTGGGTGTCGAGAGCGTCCAGGTGAGCCTCGAGTACGCACCGGGCGCCCTCCCCGATCGTTCCCTCCCGGCGGGGGTCCAGAGCTGCTCCCTCGAGACCCGCCTCTTCCCCGAGGAGAACCGCGTCGAGGGCGAGGCGATCCCCCGCCTCGACGGCGAGCCCCGGTGGGAGCTGGCCGGGACCGATGGCCGGCTCGATCCGGCGACCACGGGCCTCTGGACCGACCGGAACAGCCCGGCGGGCGGCTGTGAGACGGTGTCGGACTTCGCGGGGGACGGGCTCATCCTCCGTGAGGCCGGGCCGCTGGAGGGGGTCCGGAGCCCCGCGACAGGCGAGGCCGGGCTGGTCTACCTGGACGGCTCGCGCGAGGACGAGTGGGAGCGCACGCTCCAGCGCGGCAACCCCGTCGAGGTCTCGTGGACCGCCTCGGGATGGGACGAGAGCTTCGTCCAGCTCCGGCAGGTCAACGGCGGCCAGGTCCGCCAGGTCCTCACCTGCACCACCACCGGACTGACCTCCTTCCGCATCGACAACGGCGTGTGGGACCAGCTCGACGAGCTCGGCGCCGACACCCTCGAGCTCTATGTGGGCCACCAGAACGTGGGCGAGGCCCGGGCGCGCGGCGACGACTACGAGGTGATCACCCGGCAGATCACCGCCCTGCGCCAGGTCCGCGAGGACTGACCGGCCTGTCGGGCTGACGCCGCGGGTTAACGGGCCGGCCGGAGGTGGCATGGATGGCCTGGCCCGGACCCACGCCCGCTTCGGGTGGGTGGCGCTGGCGGTCTTCCTGAGCCTCGGCCTGGTCCTCGAGGCCCTCCACGGTTTCAAGGTGGCCTGGTACCTGGACGTGGGCGCCGAGAACCGCCGCCTCCTCCTCACCCTGGGCCACGCCCACGGCACGCTGCTGGGCCTGGTGAACCTGGCCCTCGCCGCCACCTCGGGGCACCTGTCGTCCGGGTCGCCGGCGCGGGTGGCGTCCTGGGGGATCCGCGCGGCCACGGTGCTTCTCCCGGCGGGCTTCCTGCTGGGCGGGCTGTGGCTGCACGGCACGGATCCGGGGCTCGGGATCCTGCTGGTGCCCGTGGGCGGGCTCGCCCTGCTGGTCGGGGTGTCGGGGGCGGCGGTGGCGGCGTTCCGGGCGTGAGTCCCTACTCGGCCACGATCACCGGCCGGTCGTCCCGCACCAGCTGCATGAGCCGGATCAGGTCTTCGTCGAGGCCGTCCGGTCCCACGAGGACGGTGGGGCGGGAGGCCGGCTCGGTGGCCGACCACCGCTCGAGCACCTCCCGAGCCCGGGCACGGCGCTGCTCGGGGGGGGCGGTGAAGTCGTAGTCGACGCCCTCGTAGCCCGGGTGCCGCTTCAGGGACTGGCCGGCGATGGCCCGGACGGCCGCGTAGGGATCGTCGAGGGTGTGGGCGAGGAGGGCGGGCTGCCAGTCCTCCCCCGACGCCTCGCGGGCCGGGGCCCACCCCAGGTGCCACGCCCAGACCGCCCGCTGGGCCGCGTCGCCCCGGAGGAGCCCGTCCACCGCCGCCGCGCGGCCGTCGCCCCCGATCCGCGGGGCGGGCTGCCCATACCAGTCCGCCAGGTGGCCAGCCGTCCACGTCAGGGGCCGGTCCAGGTGGCACAGGCTGCAGGCGTCGGGGCGGCCGGTGCGATGGGCCCGGTCGGCGCTGGGGCTGTCGATCCGGTGGCTGCGCATGGCACCGAGCAGGCCGAGGGTGGTGTGGGGCATGTGGCAGTTCATGCACCGCGCACCCGGGCTGTCCGGGGGGTGGTGGGTGTGGGCCTCGCCGGCTTTGGCCACGTCGGGGTGGCACTCGGAGCAGACCGCGTCGCCGGTGGCGGCGGGGCGGAGCTGGTCGTCGGGATCGGCGCCGTGCATGTCATGGCAGGTCAGGCAGCTCATCTCGCCCCGGGTGGCGCACCCGGAGAGGGCCATGCCATTGGTGTTGCGCCCCGCCACCCGGAGGGTCCCGTCCCGCCAGAAGGCATTGGCCAGCACCCGGGGGTCGTCGTCCACGAGGGGCTGGAGCCAGTCCGGGTAGGGCGGCGTCTCGTAGGTGAGCAGGCGGGCCCACCGGTCGAGGGGCTCGCCGACCTGGAAGCGGCCGTGCTCGGGGTCGTGGTGGACGAGCTCGGCGTGGCACTGAGCGCAGACCGCGGTGGCCCGGTCCGGCGGGAGCCTCGCCGGGTTGACGATGTCCTCGGCGGGATCGCCGTCGAGACGCTCCACATAGCGGGCGAGCGGGTCGCGGTAGCGCTCCGCGTGGGCGCGGGCGGGTCCGTGGCAGGCCTCACAGGCGATGCCCAGCTCGGCCACGCGCGCGTCGCGGTGGGGCCCCTCGGGGCGGAAGGTGGTCTCGGGGCCGACGCTGTGGCACTGGTCGCAGGCCTCGGACCAGGTCTGCTCCCAGGGCTCGTGGCTCGGGCCCTCCTCGGCGGGCTGGAGGAAGGTGTCCTCCTCATGGACCCATCGGCCCTCCCGGATCCACCAGCCGAAGGGGAACTGCTGGAGGCGCCCGGGGGCCTGGACCTGGATGGTCCACGCCTCGACGGCGGCGCGGGTCTCGCGGTCGAGGGGATCGTGCAGGGCGCGGTGGGCCGGATCGTCCAGCACGTCCCGGACCTGGGGCGGGGTGAGGCCTCCGCCCACCAGACGGGGTGGACGGACCGTGACGCGCTCGTGGACCTGGACGTCCCCGACGGTGTGGGCCCGGGGCATGGAGACCGGGGCGGCCTCGTCGCCCGCGTCGTGGCAGTCGGCGCAGTGGGCCCGGAAGGCCTCCCACGCCCCCGGGGCGTCGGCGGCGTCCGCCCAGGGAAGCGGGATCCAGTACAGCTGGAGGTGATGCGAGCCGGTGGTCATGACCACCGGAACGGTGCGGCGGTCCTCGGGGGACGCGCCGGTGGTCCCCGGAGCCGGGACATCCACCAGGAAGCGCTCGCCGTCGCGCCGCAGGTGGTAGGTCCGGCCGTCGGCCTCGAGGGTGCCCTCCCAGGGAGCCAGCACGGCGTGGGGGCTGGCCCGCTGGGTCATGGTGCGGTGGTAGCTGTCGTGCCAGGTGGACCAGGCATCCGGGTGGCACGCCCGGCAGGCCCGGGAGCTGGCCCACGCCTCGTCCGGCGCGAGGCTGCGATCGGCGGGCAGG
>CAZPJM010000061.1:0-19767 GCA_964586865.1 uncultured Enterobacteriaceae bacterium | reverse complement strand
CCTGCACGGCGCGCTCTGCGTCCGCGACCTGGACGACCCGGAGGGGCGGCTCCTCGCGGCGGTCCGCGCGCGGGTGGGGCCCGAGGTGCCGGTGGGCGTCACGATGGACCTGCACGCCAACCTCACCCTGCGCAAGGTCGATGGCAACACGCTCATCGGCGCCTACCGCACCAACCCCCACCGGGACCACGCCCGGGTGGGGCGGCGGGTGGGCGAGATCCTCTGCCGCACGGTGCTGGGCGAGATCCGCCCCACCACCGCCTGGCGCAGCCTGCCGCTGGTGCTCGGCGGGGGCACGACGATGGACTTCCTCCCCCCCATGCGGCGGATCTACCGGTGGATGAAGCGGCAGGAGCGGGATCCGCGGGTGCTCTATGTGAGCCTCTTCAACTGCCACCTCTGGCTCGACCACGCCGAGATGGGCTGGTCCACCCACGTGATCACCGATGACGATCCCGAGCTGGCCGAGCGGATCGCCGAGGAGCTGGCGGAGCTGGCCTGGTCGGTCCGCCACCGACAGCCCCCCACCCTGCCCTCGGCCAGCGAGGCCATCGCCCAGGCCCGCCAGGCGCGGGTCCTGCGCAAGCTCGGCACGGTCTGCATGTCCGACGCCTCCGACATGGTGGGGGCCGGGGGCACGGGCGAGAACACCGCCCTCCTGCGCGCCTTCCTCGAGGAGGGCACGGATCTCCAGGTCCTCCTGCCCCTCCGCGACCCGGTGGCCATCGAGACCCTGTGGGACGAGCCCCCGGGCCGACCGGTCGCGCTCACGGTGGGCGGCCGCCTCGACCCGGAGCGCAACGCCCCGGTGCCCATCCGGGCGGTGGTGCGCAGCGCCCAGGAGGTCGACGGCTTCGGCCGCATCGTGGTCGTCGACGTGGGGCGGCTCACCCTGTGCCTGACCGAGGGTGCCGCCATGGTGATGCAGCCGCGCTTCTACACCCAGCTCGGCCTCTCTCCCTGGTCCGCCGACGTGGTCGTGGTGAAGAGCCTCTTCCCCTTCCGGCTCTACTTCGCCCTCCAGAACCGCAAGACCATCTATGCGAAGACCAACGGGATCACCGACTTCGACGCGGGCCTGAAGGCCACCACCTTCGCCTGCCCGGTCTGGCCGAAGGACGAGGTCGCTGAGTGGCGCCCCACCGACCGCCGACGCCGCGGCATCACCTCCGGCGACGGGCCCACAGCGCCAGGATGATCCCCAGCGCGGCGCCGGCCGGCAGGCCCGCGGGACCCGCACGGCAGCCGCACTCCCCGGCTCCCGCGCCCTCGGCCGTGTCGATGGGGTCGTCGGGGTCCACCGGCATGTCGGTGTCGGGCGCCTCCCCCGTGTCGCCGGTCTCCCCCGTGTCGCCGGTCTCCCCCGTGTCCTCCCGGTCATCCTCCGGGTCCAGGTAGTCGGGAAGGCCGTCGCCGTCCGTGTCCAGGGCGTCCTCCGGATCGCCATCGCCGTTCGGATCGGCCCCCTCCTCGTCGGTCGGGAAGCCATCGCCGTCGTCGTCGTCGTCCAGGTAATCGGCCACGCCGTCCCCGTTCGTGTCCCGCGCATCGCGCGGGTTTCCGTCCCCGTTCGGATCGGCCTCCTCGAAGCGGTTCAGGACCGTGTCGCCGTCGTCGTCCGGGTCGAAGACGTCGAAGGTCCCGTCCCGATCCGTGTCCAGGTGCTCCCAGACCCCCACTCCCAGCGAGATCACCTCGACGCCGTCCGAGAGGCCGTCCCCATCGGTGTCGAACGTGCAGTCCGAGGTGCCCAGCATATCGCGCTCGATGATGCCGAGGAGGCCGTCTTCGTCCAGATCACCCGCGTGGGGTATCCAGCAGTCCATGCAGTCCTGGAAGTCCCGAAGCCCGTCGAGATCCAGGTCCGTGTCCTCATCGGCGTCCGGGACCCCGTCGCCGTCGCTGTCCAGGTCCAGGTGGTTGGGAATCCCGTCGGGCGCCTCGGTGACGCAGTGCTCGCACGGGCCCAGCCACTCCTCGGACCGGCAGCCCCCGACCGGGGTGGGCTCGGGTCCGGACATCTCCACGTCCCGGGTCCCCTCGTGCAGGGTGGGGATGCCGTCGTTGTCGTCGTCGTCGTCCAGCAGATCGGGCACGCCGTCGCGGTCGCTGTCCAGGGGTCCGGCGGCGAGATCGGGGCTGGTCCCGGCGGCGTGGGCCCACCAGTCCCACTCCGCTTCGTCGGCGACGTTGTCATCGTCCGAGTCCAGGTTCCGATGGTTCCGGTCGTCCACGCCGTCGTGGGCCAGGTCCAGCGCGTGCTCCCGGGCCGTGGGGAGCCCGTCCCCGTCATCGTCGCTGTCCAGGTAGTCGGGGGTCTTGTCCCAGTCGAAGTCGTCATCGGTGGGGTCCCCATTGCCGGGCCGGCCCCCCCGGGAGTCGTAGTCCTCCAGGGCCGTCTCGAGCCCGTCCCCGTCATCGTCCGGGTCCCGGAAGTCGGGGATCCCATCGCCGTCGGTGTCGTGATCCAGGCAGTCCCCGTCGCCGTCCAGGTCCTCCACGGCGTCGGGGACGGTGTCCCCATCCGTGTCGCCCGCGCCGCACGCCAGGGCCCGGGGGGCCGCGAGCAGCGTCAGGAGCACGAGCGCCAGCGGGATGGTCACGATCTGGGCAGACTGGACGAGCACGGGTCCCTCCCGGGGTCCACAGGCTATAAAACCCGTGCTCCGCAGGCATAGATGGGGAGGTCCCGATGGCACGCCCGGCCGCTCCCCGGCCATGCGCGCACACCCCGCGCCGTCGCGGCTCCACCGCTCACCGGCGCTGGTCGACCAGGGCGCGCAGCTCGGCGGGCAGCCGCGGGGCCAGCTTCTTCAGCCCCGTGCGGGCCTGTCTCTCGGAGACGGCCTGTTCCCAGATCCGCTCCGCCTGCTCACGCAGGTCGACCGGGCCCTCCAGGGCGAGCAGCTGGAGGGCCGTCATCCACTCCTCGCCGGCCAGCGCCGCGCGGAGCCTGGGCGCCAGATCGGGCGACACCTGCACGGGCTCGGAGGCCTTCAGGGCGCGGGATCCCGCGGGCCGGCCGCCTTGCTGCAGGTCACGTTCCACGGCAGCGGCCAGCGTGAAGAACAGCTTCGGGAAGCCCGTGTACAGATGGAAGTACGCCGGAGCCATGACCCGCACCGGGCCGATGAGCGAGGCGGCCGGCGCGTAGATGCGAGGCAGGCTGCGCCACTTCACGTCGGAGAACCGGTGCACCCGCTCGTCGTCGGCGACCACGTCGCGGGTCGTGAACCGGTGGGTGACGCCCGTCGTGCGCAGCCGCAGATCGGTGCCGCTCTCCACGCACTGCTGTTTCGTGTCGTTCAGCCAGTAGACGACCATGGGACCCACGTACAGGAGGTCCGGTCGGCCGTCCTCCATCACGCTGTCGAAGGTGAGGGTGCGCACCCCGTCTTCGAGCACGTCGGCGTGCACGCTGGCGCCGACCAGGTCCAGTCGGTCGGCGGTGACGTGACCGTGGGGCCAGACCGCGTCCACGGCCCGCAGGACGGCCTCCGCACCCACCACGCGGGCCAGGCGCAGCTCGAATCGGGTGAGCGGTGTCACCTGGAGGCCCGCGGAGCCGGAGGCCTCCCGCAGCGCGGCCGCCGCGAGCGTGGCTCCGGGCTGGAAGTCGCCGAGCGCGAGGGTGTGGCCCGCCCGGACGGGGACCTCCGAGGCGTAGGCGGCGATGGCGTCCAGCACCGGGGGTGGCCACTCGGGAGCCGTACCATCCTCGCGGGGGGCGGCGCGGAGCCACAGGCCGCTGCCCTCGTGACGGAAGGTGAACCCCTGGCCGGTGCGATAGGGGCGCACGCCTCGAACGGGCGGCAGCGGTTCTCCGAGCGCCTCCTCCACGAACACCTCCACGGCTTCGGAGTCCTCCGGTGCGGCCCATCGTAGACGGCCTGCTCTCGCGCGAGCTGCCCGACTGGTTCCACCGCGATCCGAGACGGGCCCTGGCCATCCTGGCTCACCCGCGCGGTGAGGCCGCGGCGGGGATCCTGATGGAGCTCTGGCGAGCCGCATCCCGCCGCGTCGGGCAGTCCGTGCCCCCCGGCCGGCTCGGACCCATCCCGGGCGCCCCGGAGCACCACGCCTGGCAGGCGCTCGAGCCCATGGGCTCCCGGTCCCTGGGCCCCTGGCAGCTGGCCGCCATCCGCATGCCGGCCCCCCGGGAGGTGGGTGAGACCGCGTTCGCCGCGCTGACCCATCGACACGGCGACGCCCACATGTGGAGCTGGCGACTCGGTCCCCACGGCGGCGCGGAGCTGCTGAAGCACGTCGTGTCCGCGTCCGGATCGGGGCAGCCGACCGTCGTGGGGTCTCACGAGGCCCGTGACGCCTCCAGCTTCTTGCGCGCGGTGGGGGTCGAGCTCGGCTTGTCGGGGGAGCCGCTCGAACAGCTCGGCCGGGACGGTCAGGCCTGGCGCACCGCAGTCGACGAGTTCGACCAGGCCAGAGCGATGCTGCCGGGCGGTCCCTCGGAATCGGCCTCCGGATCGGACCTGGACCCGGTGGGGGCCCGAGGGGCCTACGTCAGCCTCCAGCTGCTGGGCTTCGTCCCCGTCCTGAGCTTCCTGCCCCTGATCACGACCTACCTGGCGTGGCGGGATGGCGGCCCCTGGATCGGCCTCGCAGCGGTACTCTGGCTCCTCCTCGGTGCCGGCACCCTGGCCAGCCGCTCCGGCTTCACCTACCAGCCGAGATCCGGTCGGCTCACGACCTGGAAGGGCCTGAACGTGCCGGCTCTGTCTCGCAGCGTGACCCTGCTCCCCGGTGACCTCGTCGAAGTGGCGGCGATCCGGGTCAAGGGCGGCCATGGCTTCGTCCTTCTGGCGCCGTCCGGCGAGCGGCTGGCCCACACCCCCGTCCGATCGCAGATGGTCGACATGGTCGAGGCCCTCTCGAGCGCCGGGGTCACCGTCGAGCGCGGCTGAGGGCGGGCGAGCGCCGAGGAGGCCCGGCCCCCCCGGGGTGCACCGACGAACCCCCCGTGGCCCGATCCGACCCCATCGAGCCGTCATGCTAAGCTGCCGGCCCCTCCCGCACTCCCCGTCCCGCCCCCTCCCGCCCCGTCCCTCCGCGACCGTCCCTCGGAGCCCCTCCATGCCCGACGTGCAGCCCGTCCCCCTGCACGAGGCGACCCGTGAGCGCTACCTGACCTACGCGCTCTCGGTCGTCACGAGCCGCGCCCTCCCCGACGTGCGCGACGGCCTCAAGCCCGTGCAGCGCCGGATCCTCTACACCATGTTCCGCGAGCTGGGCCTGCGCCCGGACTCCCGCTACCGCAAGTGCGCCGCCGTCGTGGGCGACGTGATGGGCAAGTTCCACCCCCACGGCGACCAGTCCATCTACGACGCCCTGGTCCGCATGGCCCAGCCCTTCAGCCTGCGGGCGCCCCTCGTGGACGGGCAGGGCAACTTCGGCAGCCTGGACGGCGATGGCGCGGCCGCCATGCGCTACACCGAGTGCCGGCTGGCGCCCCTGGCCATCGAGCTCCTCTCGGAGATCGGCAAGGGCACGGTCGACTTCCGGCCCAACTACGATGGGCAGCGCTTCGAGCCCCTGGTCCTGCCGGCCCAGATCCCCCAGCTCCTCGTCAACGGCAGCGAGGGGATCGCCGTCGGCATGGCCACCCGCATCCCGCCGCACAACCTGGGCGAGGTGATGGACGCGGCCGTGCATCTGGTCGACCACCCCGACGCCACCGTGGCCGATCTGCTGGAGCACATCCGCGGCCCCGACTTCCCCATCGGGGGGCGCCTCCTCAACGATCCCGACGAGATCCGCACCTTCTACGAGGAGGGCTCGGGGAGCTTCCGCATCCGGGCGGACTGGCACGAGGAGCAGGAGGGCCGGCGCCGCCGGATCATCCTCACGAGCATCCCCTACGGTCAGAACAAGGCCAAGGTCATCGAGAAGGTCGGCGCCGAGGTGGGCGCCCGGAACCTGCCCCAGGTGGTGGACGTCCGCGACGAGTCCGCCGAGGACATCCGGGTGGTGCTCGAGCTCAAGCAGGGTGCCTCGGCCGAGACGGCGATGGCCTATCTCTTCAAGAAGACGCCGCTCCAGTCCACCTTCCCCATGAATCTGACGGCCCTGGTGCCGGTCCCGGGCACCGAGCTCACCCGCCCCTCCCGGCTCGACCTGCGGCAGGTCCTGCGACACTGGCTCGACTTCCGCCTCGAGACCGTCCGTCGCCGCTTCGAGCACGAGCTCTCCAAGCTGCGGGAGCGGATCCACGTCCTCGAGGGCTTCGCCATCCTGTTCGACGCCCTCGACGAGGCCATCGCCCTCATCCGGGGCAGCCAGGGGCGGCGGGACGCCCACGAGCGGCTCATCGACGGCTTCGACCTCTCCGATGCCCAGGCCGACGCCATCCTGGAGCTGCGCCTCTACAAGCTGGCCCAGCTCGAGATCCAGCTCGTCCTGGAGGAGCTCGAGGAGAAGCGGGCCGAGGCCACGCGCATCGAGGCGCTGCTGGCCAGCGAGAGCGCCCTGTGGGGGGTGGTCCGCGAGGAGCTCGTCGAGCTGCGCAAGCTCTACGCCGACGAGCGCCGCACCACCGTCGGGGCGCCGGCCCGGGCGCTCACCTTCGACGAGAACGCCTACATCGTCGACGAGACCGCCTTCGTGGTGCTGACCCGGGACGGCTGGATCAAGCGGCAGGGCAGCTTCAGCGAGCTGGACCGGATCCGCATCCGCGACGGCGACGAGATCGGGTGGCTCCTCGAGGCCTCCACCCGCTCGACCCTGGCCGTGATGGGATCCTCGGGCCGGGCCTACGTGCTCCGGGTCGACGACGTGCCCGCCACCAGCGGCTACGGCGAGCCGGTCCAGGCCCGCTTCGACTTCGAGGACGGGGAGCGGGTGGTGGGGGCCCTCTCGATGGACGCGCGGCACTGGCCCGACGGCGAGGACGCCCAGGAGGGCGTGGGCGAGGACGATCCCCCCCGCCCATGGGCCGCGGCCCTCACCGAGGGCGGCCGGGTCCTGCGATTCAGCCTGGCCGACCACGCCGAGCCCTCCAACAAGCGGGGGCGCATGTTCGCCCGGCTCCGCAAGGGCGATGCGGTGCTGACGGTCCTGCCGGTGGAGCCCGGCGATCGGCTGGCCGTCGTCTCCTCGGGCGGCAACGCGCTGGTCTTCCCCGCCGACGACGCCCCCCTGCTCAAGGCGGCCGGCAAGGGGGTCACCGGCATCAAGCTCCCCGACGACGCCCGCGCCATGGCCGCCGGCATCGTCCGCGACCGCAGCGACGGCCCCACGGTCATCACCTCCTTCGGCCGCGAGGTGGTGGTCCGGGAGGGCAAGTTCGGGGGAAGCCGGGGCAACAAGGGCGGGATCATCCTGCGCCGCGGCTCCATCGACACCTGGGTCCGGGAGCCCGAGGTCTGGCGCCTGCCCGTGCCCGAGGAGGAAGCCGAGGAAGCCGAGGAAGAGGGCGACGACGCACCGGTGGATGAGGGCAGCGGCGGCCAGCCCGACGACGGGGGTGCGGCATGAGTCCCGCGAAGGGCTACGACGCACGGCAGATCGCCGTCCTCAAGGGCCTGGAGCCCGTCCGCAAGCGGCCCGGGATGTACATCGGGGGCACCGGCGCCGACGGCCTGCACCACCTGCTGTGGGAGATCGTCGACAACTCGGTGGACGAGGCCATGAACGGCCACGCCAGCCGCATCCTCGTCACCCTCCACGAGGACGGCAGCACCGTCACCGTCGAGGACAACGGCCGGGGCATCCCCGTGGACGAGCACCCCACCGAGAAGGTCAGCGCCCTCCAGGTCATCTTCACCACCCTCCACGCCGGCGGGAAGTTCGACGGGGACAACTACAAGACCTCGGGCGGCCTGCACGGGGTGGGCAGCAGCGTGGTCAACGCCCTCTCGGCCCGGCTCACCGCCCGGGTGCGCCGGGGCGGGTCCAGCTTCGTGCAGGAGTACCGGCGCGGGGTCCCACGGGCGCCCGTCCGCGAGGAGGGCCCGGCCCGGGGCAGCGGGACCACCATCACCTTCACCCCCGATCCGTCCATCTTCGAGGACACGGCCTTCGACCCCGACACCATCCGGGAGACCCTCGAGCAGAAGACCTACCTGCACCGCGGCCTCAAGGTGGTGTTCCGGGACCGGGTCAACGGCGTCACCCACGAGCTCGAGCACGAGGGGGGGCTGCTCGACTACCTGGACGCCACCGGGGAGCGCCTGGGCGTGCGGCCGGTGGTGGACGCCCCCTTCTCCATCACCCGCGAGGGGGAGGGCGACACCTGGCGGCTCGAGCTGGCCATGACCTGGACCGAGTCGCCGCGGGAGCACTGGCGCAGCTTCGTCAACGGCATCCCCACTGGCGGGGGCGGCACCCACGAGCACGGCCTGCGGGATGCGGTCGTCAAGGCGGTGCGCAGCTTCTCGGCCACCCACGACCTGGCGCCGCGCAACGTCTCCCTCACCCCCGACGACCTCCGCGAGGGCGTCGTCGCCATCCTCTCGTACTACTGCACCGAGCCCCAGTTCCAGGGCCAGACCAAGGACCGGCTCAACAACCCCGACGCCCGCGGCACGGTGGACGGGACCCTCCGCCCGGTGCTCGAGCAGTGGCTGCACGACAACAAGTCCCGCGGCGAGGCCATCGTGCTGCGCGCCGTCCAGGCCGCCCGGGCGCGCCAGGCCAGCCGGGAGGCCGCCACCAAGGTGCGGCGCAAGTCGGCCACCTCGAGCCGCCTCAACCTGCCGGGCAAGCTCGCGGACTGCTCCAGCTCGGACCCGGCCACCACCGAGCTGCTCATCGTCGAGGGCGACTCGGCCGGCGGCTCCGCCAAGCAGGGCCGAGACCGCCGCACCCAGGCCGTCCTTCCCCTCCGCGGCAAGGTCCTCAACGCCGAGCAGGCCTCCCTGAAGCGGATCCTGGCCAACGAGGAGCTGTCCAACATCGTCACCGCGCTGGGCTGCGGCCTGGGCGAGGACTACCGCGAGGATCGGCTCCGGTACGGGCGGGTCATCCTGCTCATGGACGCCGACAGCGATGGGCACCACATCACGACCCTGCTGCTGACCTTCTTCTACCGCTACCTCCGCCCCTTGGTCGAGGACGGCTACGTCTTCCTGGCCCAGCCGCCCCTGTACCGGATCAACGTGGGCAAGAAGACCTGGTGGGCCCGGGACGACCGGGACCGGGACCGGGTGCTGGCCGATCTCCCCCCCCGCGCCCGTCCCGAGATCACCCGCTTCAAGGGCCTGGGCGAGATGCCGCCCCGCACCCTGTTCGAGACCACCCTCGACCCCACCACCCGGCGCCTGCTCCGGGTGGAGGTCCCCGACATCATGCGGGCGAACACCACCCTGGCCCACCTCATGGGCAAGGACCCGGCGCCCCGGTACCGCTTCTTGATGGAAGAGGCCGACACCCTGCGCGACGCCGAGGCCCTCGACGTCTGAGGCCCGGGCCTCGCCCCCTCGACCGCCGTGGGACCGGGACGATGGGCCGCGACAGCGGGCGGGCTCGGCGCCGCGTTAGGCCGTCCGCGAGGGAGGCCCATGTCCCAGCGGATCGTCCTGTTCGAGCTCAACGAGGTGCCCTGGCGGATCCTCGACGACATCGCGCGCGAGCGGCCCGACAGCCACCTGGCGACCCTGCTGGCCACGGGGCGCTCCTTCGCCACCGCGGCCCCCGACACCGCGCTCTCCCCCTGGATCACCTGGCCCACGGTGCACCGCGGCGTCAGCGACGAGGAACACACCATCTCCGACTTCGGGCAGGACCTTGGCGAGGTGGACACGGCCTACCCGCCCCTGTGGCACCTGCTCGTGCAGGCCGGCGTGCCCGTCGGGATCGGCGGCTCCCTCCACACCTTCCCCCTGCCCGCCAACGCCGAGGACTACGCCTTCTACCTGCCCGACGTCTTCGCCTCGGCCCCGGACGCCCTGCCGCGCCGCCTCGAGGCGTTTCAGGCCTTCAACCTCGAGATGAGCCGCGACAGCGCGCGCAACGTGGACGGGGGGGTGCCCCTGGGCAGCGCCGCGCGCTTCCTGGCCGCCGCCCCCCGGCTCGGGATCCGCCCCCGGACCGCCCTGGGGCTGGTGCGCCAGCTCGCCGCCGAGCGTCGGAACGCCGCGCGCAAGGTACGACGCCGGACCTGGCAGTCCATCCTGGCCTTCGACATCTTCATGGACGCCCTGGAGCGCACCCGCCCCGCCTTCGCCACCTTCTTCACGAACCACGTGGCCAGCTCGATGCACCGGTACTGGGCCGCGCGCTACCCCGACGACTACGACGACTACGCCTACACCGACGACTGGCGCAGCACCTTCGAGCACGAGATCGGCTGGACCATGGCCCGCTTCGACCGGATGCTCGGCCGGGTCATGGACCACGCCCGGCGGACCGGCGCGGTCGTGTGGGTGACGAGCAGCATGGGCCAGGCCGCCACCACGGCCGAGGTGGTCAAGACCCAGGTGCAGCTCGTGGACGTGCCCCGCTTCCTGGCCTTCCTGGGGCTGCCCGACGAGGCCTGGAGCCGGCGACCGGCCATGCTGCCCCGCGTCATCCTCAAGCTGGACCCGGCCTGGCGCGCCCCCTTCGCCCGGGCCCTCGACGAGGGCGTCGAGATCGGCGAGCACGGGCCCCTGCCCTGGAAGGAGCTGGAGCACGGGGTGTTCCGGCTTCACCCGGGCACGCTCTTCGACGTGCAGGACCGCACCGTCACCTGGCGGGGCCGCACCGTGCCCTTCGAGGCGGCGGGCTTCGACACGGTCGAGATCCAGGACAGCGCCAACTGCAACGCCTACCACGTGCCCGAGGGCAGCCTGGTGATGTGGGACCCCCGCGCGCCCGCCCACGCCGCCGGCCGCCCCGTGGTGAGCACCCTGGACGTGGCCCCGAGCCTGCTCCGACAGCTTGGCGTCACGCCCCCGGCGCACATGGTGGGCGACCCCCACCTGTCCAGCCGGTAGGCCGCCTCCCAGCGTCCCAGGCCGTCACGCGGGGCACCGAGGCGTCTGGGGAGGTGGCGCGGGGGCCGCCCCCCGGGGCACGCTGAGGCGGGCGGGGGTCTACAGTCGGCACCTCCCCCGTCCGTCCACCCGGGTACGGCCTCTCACGCCCCCACGCTCCAACCGACGGGGGGGCGATCCGAGAGGCCCTCCAAGGTCCGGAGCATCCATGAGCAGGCGCGACCAGGCACGGCCCCACCTCGAGGAGGCCCAGCGGTTCGAGGCCGCCGGCGACTACGCGCTGGCCGCCGAGGCCTACCAGCGCGCCGTGGAAGCCGACCGCACCGACCTGGACGCCACCTGCCGCCTCGCCCGATGCCAGGAGGCCCGCCGCCGGTGGTCGCTGGCCGTCGATGCCTGGCGCCACGCCCGGACCCTGCGCGGCGACCACCCCGAGGTCGCGGTGGGGCTGGCCGAGGCCCTCCGCCAGGCCCGCTGCCACCACGCCGCCCTCTCCGCCTACGAGGACGCCCTGAGCGCGCATCCCGGGCACCTCTTCGCCCTCGCCGGCAAGGGCGAGACCCTGCGCATGCTCGGCCGCTACGAGGACGCCCTGCCGTGGTTCGACGCCGCCCTCGAGGTGCACCCGGAGCACGCCTTCGCCCTCCGCGGCAAGGCCGCCACCCTCAACGCCCTGCACCGCTTCGACGAGGCCCTGCCCCTGTGGGCCGAGGCGCTGGCCATCGAGCCCCGCTCCACCTTCGCGCTGCAAGGCCGCGACGAGACCCGCCGCCGCCTCCGGGAGCAGCGCGCCGGGGGCTGGCAGATCCACCCGCCCCCCGCGCCGCCGGTGCTCTCGAGCCGCGGCCTGGCCGCCGAGAGCCGGGCCGAGTGGGCCCGGGCCCTGGCCGGCGATGAGCGTCACCACGAGGCCATCGAGACCTACCGCGAGTCCCTCGAGCTGGAGCCCGAGCGGGTCGAGGTCCTGGGCGAGCTCGCCACCACCCTGGAGTCGGCCGGCCGGTGGATCGAGGCGTGCGAGGCCTACCGGGCGGTCCTGCGCCTCGAGCCCGACCGGGTCGACGCGGCCTGCTCGGTCGCCGAGACCCTGCGCAAGGCCGACCGCTTCGAGGAGGCCCTCGCCGCCTACGACCGCGCCCTCCAGCTCGACCCGTCCTACGTCTACGCCCTGTCCGGTCGCGCCGAGACCCTGCGCATGCTCGGCCGCAACGACGAGGCCATCGCCGCCTTCGACCGGGCCCTGGCCCACAAGCCGACCCACGCCTTCGCGCTGCGGGGCAAGGCCGCCACCCTCAACGCCATGGAGCGCTTCGCCGACGCCATCCCGCTGTGGCGGCGCAGCCTGGACCTGGATCCGGGGGCCCGCTTCGCCCTCGAGGGCCTGCACGCCAGCGAGGAGGGGCTCTCCCGCCGCCCGGGCCGCCGCGAGGCCGACCCCGGTCGATCCCGGGCCCGCGCCCACTTCGACGTGGGTCGCGCCTACCTCCAGCAGGGCCGGACCCGCGACGCCATCGCCGCCCTCCGCAAGGCCACCGAGGCCGATCCGGACTGGGAGGAGCCGTGGTTCCTGCAGGGCGTCGCCTGGGAGGAGGATCGGCAGTACCACCAGGCGGTCCGGGCCTTCGAGGCCTGCCTGCTGCGGCGCAGCGACCACTCCGAGGCGGCCATCCACCGCGCCGACAGCCTGCGCAAGCTCTCCGACCTGGACGCAGCGGTGCGCGCCTACGACGACGCCCTCGAGCTGGCCCCCGATGACCTGCGCGCCGTCGCCGGCAAGGCCGAGGCCCTGCGCCTGCTGGGCCGCTTCGAGACCGCCCTCACCTGGTTCGACCGGGCGCTGCTCGCCCAGCCGCGGCACTACTTCGCCCTGTGCGGCAAGGCCGCCACCCTCAACGCCCTGCACCGCTTCGAGGAGGCCCGGCCCCTGTGGCGGATGGCCCGCGAGGAGAACCCCAGCAGCGGCTTCGTCCAGCGCGGCCTCGCCCACTGCAATGCCCAGGCCCCCGCCGGCCTGCGCCACCGCCCCGAGCCCGGCGATCGCCGCGCCGCCCGCGACGCCCTCGACCGGGGGCGGGCCCTCCGCAAGGCCGGCGACTTCAACGCCGCCGCGGCCTCCTTCAAGGATGCGGCGCGACACGATCCCACCTGGTCCGAGCCGCTCCTCCGGCTGGGGATGCTCCACGAGGACCAGAAGCAGTACGCCCGGGCCATCGAAGCCTACGAGGAGTGCCTGCAGGTCGACGCCCGCTGCTACCAGGCCGCCACCAACATCGGCGAGGCCCACCGCAAGTCCGAGCGCTACACCCAGGCCATCGACGCCTACGACCGGGCCCTGGCCATCCGCCAGGACTACCTCTACGCCCTGGCGGGCCGCGCCGAGTGCATGCGGATGCTGGGGCAGTACCGCGAGTCGCTCGCCTGGTTCGACAAGGCCCTGGCCCAGGAGCCGAAGCACGCCTTCGCCGTCCAGGGCAAGGCCGCGAGCCTGAACGCCCTGCACCGCTTCGACGAGGCCCTGCCGCTGTGGAACCAGGCCCTCGAGATCGATCGTCGCTCACAGTTCGCCCTCGACGGCAAGTCCTACTGCGAGGCCCAGCTCCGCCGCGGCGGCGGCAGCTCCTCCGGCAGCCGCGGCGCGAGCGACACCGAGGCCGGCGAGAGCGCCACCCCCACCCTCGACGAGCAGGGCCGCGACCTGACCGCCCTGGCCCGCGACGGCGAGCTCGGCGAGATCATCGGCCGGGTCGACGAGATCCGCGCCGTCATGAAGACCCTGGTGCGGCGGCAGAAGGCCAACCCGCTGCTCCTGGGCGATCCCGGCGTGGGCAAGACGGCCGTGGTCGAGGGGCTCGCGCGCGCCCTCGTCGAGGATGACGTGCCGGAGCGGCTGCGCCACCTGCGGGTCATCGAGCTCTCCATGGGCAGCCTGGTGGCCGGGACCAAGTACCGGGGCACCTTCGAGGATCGCCTGAAGAAGCTGGTGGAGGAGGCGCGGGACACCCCCGGCGTGGTCCTCTTCATCGACGAGATCCACACCCTCGTCGGGGCCGGGCGCACCGAGGGCGGCTCCCTCGACGCGGCCAACATCCTCAAGCCGGCCCTGGCCCGCGGCGACATCACGGTCATCGGCGCCACCACCCTGGCCGAGTTCCGCAAGAACATCGAGGCCGACTCGGCCCTGGAGCGCCGCTTCCAGCCGGTCCACATCGAGGAGCCCTCCGACGGCGAGGCGCTGGAGCTCCTGCGCCGCCTGGTGCACCGCTACACCGACCACCACGACGTCGAGGTGGACGACGCGGCCCTCCGCGCCTGTGTCCAGCTCGCGGTGCGCTTCGTCCCCGACCGCCACCTGCCCGACAAGGCCCTCGACCTGCTCGACGAGGCCTGCGCCGAGGCCAGCCTGGAGGGGCACCCGGTGGTGACCAGCACCCTCGTGGCCAAGGTGCTCTCCGACCGCACCGGCATCCCGGTGGGTCAGCTGACCGAAGAGGAGCGCGACCGGCTGCGGTGCATCGAGGAGAGCCTGGGTGCCGTGGTGAAGGGGCAGGACCCGGCCATCGCCCGGCTGGCCCGCAGCGTGCGCCTGTGCCGCTCCGGCCTCCGCGACCCGGACAAGCCGCGCGGCGTCTTCCTGTTCGCCGGCCCGAGCGGCGTGGGCAAGACCGAGCTGGCCCGCCGGCTGGCCGACTACCTCTTCCCCGAGGGCAACGCCTTCATCCGCCTCGACATGAGCGAGTACGCCGAGAAGTTCACCATGAGCCGGCTCATCGGCGCCCCCCCCGGCTACGCCGGCCACGGCGAGCCCGGCCAGCTCACCGGCCAGCTCCGCCGGCGGCCCTACGCGGTCGTCCTCCTCGACGAGTTCGAGAAGGCCCACCCCGAGGTCCAGACCCTGTTCCTCTCCCTCTTCGACGAGGGGCACGTCACCGACGCCGAGGGCCGCCAGGTCGACGCCCGTGAGGCCCTCTTCATCCTCACCAGCAACGCCGGCACCGAGGTCGCCACCCGCGGCCGGGTGGGCTTCGGGGGGCGCCCGGACGGGCTCGACACGGGCCTCCTCCTCGACGGGGTGAAGGATCGCTTCCGCCCCGAGCTGCTCAACCGCATCGACGAGGTGGTCCCCTTCCGGCCGCTCGAGGGCCCCCACCTCGAGGCGGTGGTGGTCCTCCACCTGGAGCGCCTGGCCGAGCGGGCGCGGGGCGAAGGGGTTCACCTCACCTGGGATCCCGAGGTGGTGGTGGCCTGCGCCACCCGCCGTGCCGACCCGGCCTACGGCGCCCGCCCCGCCCTCCGCGCCATCGACACGCTGGTGGGCGAGCCGCTGGGCGAGCGCCTCCTCGAGGGGGCGCCCGGCCGCACCCGGCACCTCCACGCCACCCTGGATGGCGAGCGGGTCACCTTCGAGGAGCGCGCGGTGGAGGACAGCGCCGACACCCTGGAAGGGGTCTGACGCACACGGATCTCACCGCCACGGCGTGCGGCGGGACGGGCGGGAACCCAGTCGGTAGGATGGCGTCCCATCGGCCTCGGGAGCCTTCATGCTGCGCACCGCCGCCCTGTCCCTCGTCGCGATCCTGGCCCTGCCCACCGCGGCCCACGCCCTCGACAAGTGGGTCGAGGAGCCCGACTTCTCGGTGTCTCCGAAGACCCTGCTGAAGGCCGTGGCCGACGGCGAGCGGCACGAGGGGACCACCCAGCTCCTCCAGGAGGAGCGGGTCACGGTGGACGAGGAGGGCCGCACCACCCTGACCTGGCGGCGGGTCTTCGCCGTCCACACCCCCGGCGCCGTCGAGGCCTGGGGCACGCTCCACACCGGCTGGGCCCCCTGGCACGAGGAGAAGCCCGAGGTGCGGGCGCGGGTCATCGCGCCCGACGGCACCGTCACCGAGCTCGACCCGAGCACCATCCGCGAGGGCGGCAGCGGCAGCAGCGGGGGCAACCTCCTCGACGATGCCCAAGAGCTGCAGGCCCCCCTGCCCAACCTGGTCCCCGGCAGCGTGGTGGAGCAGGTGGTCATCCACCGGGACCACGCCCCCTTCGTGGCCGGTGGGGCCCGGGGGGCCTTCTACCTGAGCGAGGACCGGCCGCTGGCCAACCTCCGGGTCGAGGTCTCGGTCCCCAAGGACGTGCCCTTCACCTGGGCCCTCGGGGAGGACACCGATCCCGACCTGGACGTGGACAAGCTCCGCGAGAAGGGTCGCCAGGGCGTGGTGGTGGCCCGCGAGGACGTGCCCATCGTCGAGGCCATCGTGGACGCCGAGCCGAGCCGCCCCCTGTTCAGCGAGCAGCTCCTCTGGAGCACCCACGGCTCCTGGGAGGAGGCCGGCGCCCGCTACGCCGCCCTCCAGGAGCCCTCCGATCCGGAGGCCATCGCCGACTGGGTCGCCGAGCTGGAGCAGACGCCCAAGGGGGAGCGCCTGACCGCCGCCATCACCATGGTGCGGGACCGGGTCCGCTACACCGGGCTCGAGTTCGGGCAGCGGGCCATCGTGGCCTGGCCGGCGGGCGAGATCATCGAGCGCGGCTACGGCGACTGCAAGGACAAGGCGGTGCTGCTCTCCTCGCTGCTCACCGCGGTGGGCATCGACGCCCACCTGGCGCTCATCCGCACCTGGCCCAAGCCCGCCATCCACCCCGACGTCCCCGGCCTGGCCGGGTTCAACCACGCCATCGTGCACGTCCCCGAGGGCCCCGACGGCGAGCCCATGTGGATCGACGCCACCCTCGAGCATGCGCTGCCGGGGGTGATCCCCCGCGGCCTGCAGGGCCGGCACAGCCTGGTCCTCTTCGACGACGGGGCCGAGCTGCTCCAGCTCCCCCACCCCACCGACGGCGTGAAGCGCTGGCAGCGGATCTACGAGGTGCCCGCCCTCGGGGCGGTCCGGGTCCGCGAGGTGCGATCCGCCGCCGGCTCCTACGACCTGCAGCTCCGCGAGGGCAACGACGTCACCGACACCGAAGAGGTGCAGAAGGGCTGGGACGAGTGGATCGCCGAGACCTGGAGCGCCGACGGCCCGGCGGAGCTCACGTTCAACGCGCCCCGCGACCTGTCGACCCCCTACACCTTCCAGGTGGACTTCGGCGAGGTGGGGGTGCTCGAGACCGACGGGAGCGGGGTGGCGGTGGAGCTCACGCCCCAGGGGGCCCTCGAGGACGTCCCCGACTGGCTCTTCCGCGCCCCCGACGAGGACGACCCCATCGAGGACCGCGAGGAGCCCGTCTACCTGTGGCCCCAGGTCATCGAGGACACCTGGACCTTCCGGTGGGACCCGCTGTACGAGCCCGACCGCAAGCCGGTCGAGCACGACATCCACATCGGGCCGCTGCACTTCACGGCCACGGTGCGCGAGCCCTCCGAGACCGAGCTCGAGGCCGTCTACCGCTTCGAGCTCGACCAGGTCGAGGTGCCGGTCGACGACGTGAAGGCCTTCCGGAAGGCCTGGTCCCGGGTGGAGCGGGAGTTCCACGAGGTGACCCTGGTGGAGCCGGGCATGAAGATGGCCGAGCAGGGTGACTGGACCGGCGCCCTCACCCACTACGCCGGCCTGGACAACAAGCCGGCGCGCTACAACCGGGTCACGGTCCTCCGACAGACCGGGCAGCTCGACGCCGCCCGACGCGCCGCCGAGGAGCTGGTCGAGGCCTGGCCCGACGACGAGACCGCCTGGAGCCTGCTCGGGGTGGTCACCCTGTCGAACCGGGCCGGCCAGGCCGACCGGCCCCCCTACTTCGACATCGAGCGCGCCCGTGAGGTCTACGCCGAGCTGGACCGGATCGACGGGGAGCACGGCTGGAAGCCGGCCCGGATCCGGCTGCTCGCCACCGACGAGTACGGCAGCTTCCCCACCGCCGAAGGCGTCGACGACGCGCTGGAGGTCCTCGATGCCTGGGAGGAGGAGGCCGGGGAGCGCACGACCACCATGAGCCAGCTTCGCCTCCAGCTCCTGGCCCGCCAGGACCGCTGGGAGGAGATCGCCGCCCACGAGCTGCAGGATCGCGACACCATCAGCATCGCGGCGCACCAGGTGGCCGCCCTGGCCATCGTGGACGGCCCCCGGGCCGGGGTGGCCGACGCCCAGCGCCGGGTGCCCCAGGCCGAGGAGCGGGCCCGGGTCCTCTCCGAGGCGGTGGTCCTGGCCATCAATGCGCGGGAGTACGAGGCGGCCGGCGGCCTCGCCGAGGCGGTGGTGGGCCTCTCGGGCGACCCCCAGCGCGCGCGGGTCTTCGCGAGCATCGTGTCGCGGCTGACCCCGTACGAAGACCGCCTGAAGACCCTCGAGGCGCCGGCGGCGGCGAGCCTCGAGGCGACCCTCGTGGCCCTCGATCCCGACCTGGACGAGGACCAGAAGGCCGAGCGCCTCTCGGGGATGGTGGCCAAGGCCCTGCGCAAGGACGACCAGGCCTTCGAGGAGCTGCTGGACGAGCTCTCGGCCGACATGAGCGCGCCGGGCTTCCAGGGGCAGGCCATGCTCGACTTCGCCGCCTCGCTGCTCGAGGTGGAGAGCGTCTCGGGCGACAAGGACACGGGCTACCGCGTGGTCTTCACCTCCGCCCTGGGGGCCGGCACCAACGTGGCGGCCCACCTGGTCCACGAGGGCGGCCGCCCGCGCCTCCGGGCGGTGGGGAACCGGGTGGCCGACATGGGCGCCGAGGCCCTGGCCCGCCTCGACAAGGGCGACGAGGCCGCGGCCCGCCAGTGGCTCGACTGGGCCGCCGAGCAGGCCGGTCGATCCACCGCCGATCGCGGACCGCACGGACGGCACCCGGGCCTCATGTTCTGGACGCCGGGCCAGAGCGCCGATGACAACGCCCTGCGCCGTGCGGCCGTGGTCTTCGCCGGGCCGCGCGCGGCGCGGGACCTGCGTGCCCTGCCTTCGAACGACCTCAACGCCCTGCAGAAGGCCGCTCTGGGCCGGGCGCGGATCGACGTGGAATCGCGGGAGGAGGCGTGGGACGCGGTGGTCTCCCAGGCCCGCGCCCTCACCGAGGCCTTCCCGGGCGAGCGGGCCTACCAGCAGATGGAGCTCGACGCCCTGGGCGAGCTCGAGGACCTGGACACCCTCGAGGAGCGGGTCCGGGCCTACGAAGCGGCGGCGGGCGACGTGCGCCACCTGGACCCGGTGGTGCTGCGGTGGACCCTGCAGGTGGACCCCGAGCGCGGCGTGGCCTTCGCGAAGGACATCCTCTCCCGCGGGGGCAGCAACCCCGGCCTGCTCAACAGCCTGGCCTGGCACGCCCCCCGTGGCGGCATCCCCGCCGCCGAGGCGCTGCCCTGGATCGAGAAGGCCACCGAGGTCGACGCCAACTCCAGCCGGCTGCACACCCTGGCGGCGCTGCAGCTCCTGGATGGCCAGACCGACGCCGCCATCGCCTCGCTCCGGCGGACGGGCGAGCAGCACGGCCCGGGGATCACCCTGGCCTCGCACTGGATGATGGTGCACGGGGGCGTGGCGCTGGCCCTGGGCTTCGAGGACGACGCCGAGAAGCTCTTCGCCGAGATCGACGAGGACGATGTGTTCAGCCTCTGGTACGCGGACCGCCTCCGCGAGGTCTACGGCGACTGATCCAGGCGGAGCCCGCGACGCCGCCACCAGGCGGCCCCCAGCTCCAGGGCGGCGTGGAAGGTGCGGCCGGGCAGGCTGCGCACCCGCAGGCCGCCCCGCCACCGCAGGCGGTGGGGCCCGTCCCGGGTCCAGGCCCCGGCCCCCACGAAGCCCGAGACCGTGGCGCCCGCCAGCGGCCCGCGGGTCTCGGTGAGGCAGGGCGCGCCGGCCGGGCAGCGGGTGCGTCGCTCCGCCAGCACCAGATCGGAAGAGCGTCGTGTAGGGAAAGAGTG
>CAZPJM010000060.1:0-20273 GCA_964586865.1 uncultured Enterobacteriaceae bacterium | reverse complement strand
GCCGACGAGGACGACGAGGACTACCGCTACACCTGGTACGTCGACGGCGCGGTGGCGGGCCGGGGCAACACCCTGGACGGCGACTTCTTCGGCCGCGGCGACGAGGTCTACTGCGAGATCGTCCCCACCGACGGCGACGATGACGGCACCGCGGTCGAGTCGGGCCGCATCATCGTGGACAATACGCTGCCCACCATCGACAGCGTCAGCCTGACGAACCTGGCCCCCGTCGAGGGCGACACGGTGGCCGCCACCATCGTCGGCGCGAACGATGTCGACGGCGACACCATCACCTTCGACTACGAGTGGTTCGTCGGCGGGTCCTCGGTGTCCACCGACTCGGAGCTGGACAGCAGCCTCTTCGCCAAGGGCCAGGAGATCTACGTCGAGGTGACCCCCAACGACGATGTGGGGGCGGGCGACCCGGTGCGCTCGGACACGGCCGAGGTGGCGAACACGCCCCCCGAGATCACCGCCGTCACCCTGGCGCCCACCCGGCCCACCACCACCGACGCCGTGGTGGCCACCCCCACCGCCTCCGACGAGGACGCCGCGGACACGGTCGGCTTCACCTACACCTGGTACGTGGACGGCGTGGTCGCCACGTCGACCGACAACACCCTCGACGCCAGCGAGTTCGACAAGAACCAGACCATCTACGTGGTGGTGACGCCGAACGACGGCGACGAGGACGGGGCGGACTTCACGAGCGCCTCCATCCGGAGCGTGAACACGGCCCCCACCTTCACGGCGGTGAGCATCACCCCCTCGACGGGGATCACCGAGTCGACCACGCTGACCTGCAGCCCCACCGGCTGGGACGACGACGACGACGACACCGAGGCCTACCGCTACGAATGGACCATCGGCGGGTCCACCGTGGGCACCGGGTCCACCCTCACGGGCGCCGCCTTCGACAAGGGGGACGCGGTCACCTGCACCGCCACGGCCTTCGACGGCGAGGACACCGGGACCCGCCTCACCTCGGCGCCGGTGAGCGTGGACAACACGCCCCCCGAGCTGGCCAGCGTCACCCTCTCCACGCTCACGCCCACCGAGGGCGACACCCTCACCGCCACCCTCGGCGCCGCCACCGATGACGACGGCGATCCCATCACCTTCGCCTGGTCCTGGTCGGTCGGCGGCAGCGAGGTCTCCACCGACACCTCCCTGCCCAGCACCGAGTTCGACGAGGGTGAGGAGATCATCCTGACCGTCACGCCCAATGACGGCACCATCGACGGCGATCCGGTCTCCTCCCTCACCGCCCGGGTCGGCAACAGCCCCCCCGAGGTCACCAGCGTCACCCTCTCGCCGACCGACCCCACCACCGACGAGGACGTGGTGGCCACCGCCACCACGGACGACCCCGACGGCGGCGACACGGTGACCGTGAGCTGGACCTGGAGCGTCAACGGCTCCGTCCTCACCGGGGTCACCGGCGACACCCTGGACAGCAGCGAGTTCGTCCGCGGCGACACCATCGCGGTCGTGGCGACCCCGAATGACAGCACCGTCGACGGCGCCACCGGCTCGGCGGGTCCCATCACCGTCGTCAACACCGTGCCCTCCATCACCTCGGTCGACCTGACCCCGGTGGGCTTCACCGAGGCCACGGGCATCACCTGCGACCCGGTGGGCTGGTCCGACGCCGACGCCAGCGACACCCCTGGCTACGTCTACCAGTGGACGGTGGACGGCGTGGTGGTGAGCGAGACCGGCGCCACCCTCACCGGGACCTTCTACGACCGTGGGGACGAGGTCGTGTGCACCGTCACCCCCGACGATGGCATCGACCTGGGCACCGCCGTCTCCTCCGCCGCCACCGAGGTGGCGAATGCGGCGCCCACCCTGGCGTCGGCCACCATCACCCCAGCCTCGCCCACCGAGGGCGACACCCTGGCGGTCACCCTCGGCGCCGCCACCGATCCGGACGGCGACGGGGTGACCTTCGACTACTCCTGGCGGATCGGCGGCTCCGAGGTGGGCACCGGGGCCACCCTGCCCGACAGCGCCTTCGCGAAGGGCAACGTGGTCAGCGTCCTCGTCACCCCCACCGACGGCACCACGCCCGGTGCGGCCGTTCCCGCCGCCGGCGTGACCATCCAGAACAGCAAGCCCGAGGTCACCTCGGTCAGCCTCTCCACCACCTCCCCCGGCACCGATGACGACATCACCGCCACCTGGACGGCCACCGACGCCGACCCGGGCGACGTCTCCGGCCTGACCGCGACCTTCGCCTGGTACGTGAACGGGGGTCTCGTCTCCGGCGAGACGGATGACACCCTCGAGGGGGTGGATCACTTCGACAAGCTCGACGACGTCTACGTCGAGGTGACGGTGAACGACGGCACCACCGACTCGGACCCGGTGGCGTCGGCCACGGTCGAGGTGGTGAACGACGTGCCGAGCATCGCCAGCGCCAGCCTCGACATCAGCCCCGAGCCGGCGGCCGAGGGGAGCATCATCGAGTGCGACGATGTGGGCCGCACCGATGACGACCCCGGCGACATGGTGGTCGACGTCTACCAGTGGTACGTCAACGGCGCCGCCTCCATCACCGGCGACACCATCACCGACACCCACTTCGACGCCGGTGACACCGTCTACTGCCAGATCACCCCCGACGACGGGGACGACCAGGGCACGCCGGTCACCTCGAGCACCGTCACCATCCGCAACTCGGCGCCCGAGGTGGGGGCGGTCACCCTGTCGGACGCCGCGCCCACCACCACCGATGACCTGACCGCCAGCGTGTCCAGCGCCTCGGCCACCGACGCCGACGGCGATCCGGTCACCCTGGTCTTCGACTGGTTCGTCAACGGCACGGCGGTGCGCTCGGTGCGCCTGAGCCCCTCGGGCGGGACCACCAGCGACACCCTGGACAGCGCGGAGTTCGTGAAGGACGACGTGGTGCGGGCGCGCGTGACGCCCACCGATGGTCTCGATGACGGCACCGCCCAGGAGGCCACGGCGACCGTGGCGAATACGCCGCCGGTCATCACCGCGGTCACCATCTCACCCGCCACCGGGAGCGTGACGGGCACCCTCATCGACCTGCAGGCGACCGTCACCTTCACCGACGCCGACGGCGACGCGCCCACGCCCAGCTGGGTGTGGACGGTGGACGACGAGGGCGGGGGGACCACCTCGACGGTCGACACGGGCACCAGCGACACCCTGGCCGACACCAACTTCGACAAGGCCGACGTCATCGACGTCGAGGTCACCCTGGACGACAGCGGGGACATCGTCACGGCCACGGCCGACAGCACGGTCACCATCGCCAACACCCCGCCCACGCTCACCACCGTCGAGATCAACGAGACCGAGGCCTTCGAGAACGACACCCTCACGGTCAACCTGGTGGTCAGCGACGCCGACGCCGACGACGGCGACACGGTCACCTACAGCTACGACTACGAGTGGCGCGTGGGCGGCACCGCCATCGGGGTGACCGACTCCTCGGGCACCGGCGTGGCGGGGGCGTCGGCCATGGACCTGGACGACGGCACCACGCCCGAGAAGTTCAAGCGGGACGACCTGGTCACCATCGCCGTCACGCCCGACGACGGCGATGACGAGGGCGCCGAGGTGGAGTCCGCCGGGCTCACCATCTCGAACACCGCCCCCACCTTCACCGGGGTCACCATCAACCCCGGCACGCTCGAGACCGACTCCATCGCCTCGGTGACCCTGGTGGGCTCGGACATCGACGAGGGGGACACCCTCAGCATCGACACCATCACCTGGACCGTCACCGACGCGGACACCAGCGCCACGACCACCTACTCGGACATGACGCTGGACGGCAGCACGGCCTTCGACAAGGGCGACACGGTGGCCGTCGAGGTGGAGGCCACCGATGGCGTCGCGACGGTGGGCCCCCAGACGGCCTCGGTCGTGGTGGCGGATGCCGCTCCGCGGATCACCGGCGTGACCCTCAGCCAGGCCGACCCGGGGGGTGCCGACGTCGATGTCACCGTGAGCTACGCGGTGGACGACCCGGACCCGGCGGACGCGGCCCCGACCGAGACGCTGCAGTGGTTCTCGGCGACCTCGGCGAGCGCCGCGGGCAGCGCCATCTCGGGCGCCACCTCCGCGACCCTGCCCAGCCTGAACTTCGTCCGGTACGACTGGGTCTATGTGGAGATCACCTCCGGATCCACCACCGTCACCTCCAGCCGGTACCAGATCCCGAACGTGGCTCCCACCGCCCCCACCGACGTCTCCGTGTCGCCCGCCGAGCCGGTGGTCTCCAAGGACCTGAGCTGCACCTGGACCGCGTCCACCGATGACGACGGAGACTCGGTCTCCTACAACGTGGTCTGGATCGTGGACACGGTGGAACAACCGGCGGTGGTGGTCAGCGGCGGGGCCACGTCGGCTACCCTGCTGGCTTCGGAGACCGCCATCGGCGAGGAGTGGTCCTGTCGCGTCGAGGCCGACGACGGAGAGGCCGCCAACAACCTCTCCGACCCGGAGACCAGCACGCCGGTGGAGATCCTGAGCACCGTCGGTCGCCTGGTCAGCATCACGGCGGACACCTTCACGATGGGCTGCGACCCCGTCGACGATGTCCTGTCGTCCATGAGCGCCTGCCCGGCCGACGAGACGCCGACGCGCTCGGTGGAGATCACCGGCGACTACCTGATGGCGGAGGCCGAGGTCACCCAGCAGCAGTGGAGCGACCTGATGGGCACCAGCCCCTCCAGCTTCACGGGCTGCGGGACCGACTGTCCGGTGGAGAGCATCAACTGGTACGAGGCCCTCGAGCTGGCCAACGCGGCCAGTGCCGAGGAGGGCTACACGGAGTGCTACGTCCTGACGGGCTGCACCGGCACCCTCGGCGGGGGCACGGCGTCCACGGCCTACGAGTGCACGTCGGTCAGCCTGGACTCCAGCCTGACCTCCATCTACGACTGCGACGGCTATCGCCTCCCCACCGAGGCCGAGTGGGAGCTGGCGGCGCGCGGCGGAGAGTCCTTCGCCTTCGCGGGCAGCAACACGGTGGGCGACGTGGCCTGGTACGCGACCAACAGCAGCAGCGCCACGCAGCCGGTCTGCGACAAGGACACGAACGGCTTCGGCCTCTGCGACATGAGCGGCAACGTCGAGGAGTGGGTGTGGGACTGGTACGGCACCTACCCGACGGTCACCGGCACGGATGTGGATCCGGAGGGGCCCGGCTCGGGGACCACCCGCACCATCCGGGGTGGCGACTGGTCCAACACCGACGAGTTCGTGCGGGTGGCGAACCGGGGTGATGCGGGTCCCGACTTCCGCAATGACAGCGTCGGCGTTCGTCTGGTCCGCACCGCGCCCTGACCGGATCCGCCCCCCAGCCGCCACGGGGATGAACGGGCGGCGGGGGGTCATGGGGGCTATGGCACGGTCCGATGCCCCGAGGGCCGTGATGCACACCCTTCCCGACGCCGACGAGGTGGCCACCCGCGCCGCCCTCTTGCTGAGCGCCCCCGCCGGGGCGGTCGTGCACCGGGGCGAGGTGGTGGGCGCCGCCGGGCTGGATGCGGCCCAGCGCGAGGCCCTGTCCACGTGGGTCCGGACCGATCCGCTGGCCGCGACCCCCTGGGAGGGCGGCCTGCGCCGCTGGGCCCGAGCGGCCTGGCCAGGCCTGCCCGACAGCGAGGTCTGGATCCTGGGCGCCGCCATCCGGCCCCTCCCGGGTGGCTGCTATGAGACCCTCTCGGCCTTCCTCCAGGAGCTCTCCGAGGCGGCGTGAGGCCGGTGGCCGCCCCTACAGCCAGCCCCTACAGCCAGCCCCTCCACCGGAACCAGCCGGCCAGGCCGGCGGCGATGGCCACCATCACGCCCAGCAGGGCGAAGTAGCCCCACTCGAGCTGCAGCTCGGGCATGTAGACGAAGTTCATCCCGTACAGCCCGGTGAGGAAGGAGAGGGGGAGGAAGAGCACGCTGATCAGCGTCAGCACGCGCATGGTGTCGTTGAGCCGGGCGCTGGCGCTGGTGTGGTACAGCTCGACCATCCCCATGACCATCTCCCGGTAGAGCTCCAGGGTCTCCAGCACCTGGACCACGTGGTCGTCCACGTCGTTCCAGTAGGCCTCCAGCCGGCCCGGCAGCAGGTCCGACTCCACCTTGCGGAGCTGGAGCAGCACGTCCCGCACCGGGCGGACCGCCCGACGCAGGAGCAGGGTGACGGTGCGCTGCTCCTGGATCCACTGGAGGGCGTCCTCCGGGGGATTCTCGAGGAGCCGCTCCTCCAGGTCCTCGATGCTCCGCCCCAGCTCCTCGATGGCCTCGAAGGCATCGTCCACGACAGCATCGATCAGGGCATGCACGAGCCGGCCCGAGCCGCCCCGGCGCAGGCCGCCCAGCCCCTGCAGGAGCTGCCGGCGCACCCCGTCGAAGGGATCCTCGCCCCACTCCTGGAAGCTCACCACGAAGCCGCGGCCGAGCACCAGCGGGACGTGCTCCACCCGCACCTGGTAGTCGTCGTCCTCCAGGTCCAGGTGCACCATCTTGAGGATCACCAGCAGGTGACGGTCGAAGAGCTCCACCTTGGGGCGGGTGCCCACCTGGAGCACATCCTCGGCGGCCAGCGGGTGGATGCCGAGGCCCCGGCAGAGCTCGTTGATCACGCCCTCCGAGGCGAGACCGCGCACGTCGATCCAGGTCAGGCTCTCCTCGTGGGCCAGCTGCACCGCCTCCTCCACGGACAGGCGCTCGTGGGAGCGGGCGTCGCCACCCGGCAGGTCGATGGCCCGGATGGTCGTGGCGATCTCGGACTGACCGGTGTAGCGCGGGGTGCCGGGGGGCAGGCCCTGCTTGCGGTACTGGGGGGAGAAGCGATGCGCCATCTGGCCTCCGGGGCGCCCCAGCATCGCTCAGGGAAGCGCACCGGCCCATCCCGAGCCGGTCGCTGGCGGGTCGGCTCAGCCCGGGCCCGGCTCCGCGGACCCGGCGTCGGGGCCGGTGGGGGGCCCGTCGGCGCGGACGGGGGCGGGCTGGACCGCCACCTGGCTGAAGACGAAGCGCAGGTCGCGGTAGAGCTGGTCGAGCCGCTCCAGATCCTCGGCCGACCGGGCGAAGGCCAGCTCCACCACCAGGCCGTGGATGGTGGTCCGGACGATGAAGGCGAGCCGGTCCGGTGGGATGGGCATGTGCTCGGCCTCGGCCTCGAAGACCTTGCGCACGCCGCTCTCGAGCAGCTCCATCACCTCGTCGTAGAAGGTGTCCAGGTGACGGCGGACCGGGCCGTACTGGGCCGTGAGGGACATGGTCTCGAGGAGGAAGGGCGCCCAGGAGCGCACCTCGCGGACGCTCTCCCAGAGGGCGTCCAGGGCCTCGAGGGCGGTGTCCATCCCCACGTCGCCCTGCTCGAAGCGGGCGTCGAACTCGTCGTGGATCCGGCGGAAGGCCACGCGCTGCGCCTCGAGGAGCAGCTCGTCCTTGTTCTTGAAGTGGTAGTGGAGCAGGCCCTTCGAGACGCCCGCCGCCTTGGCCACCGCCGACATGGAGGCCCCGCGGAAGCCCCGCTCGCCGAAGGACTGGGTGGCGGCGTCCAGGATCCGGCGGATGGTGCGGGTGCCACGGGGGGTGTTGCTGGGCACATCGGCCATGGGCGCTCCGGTCTCGCTACTGTGCGCGCCGGGGCTGCCCTGGTCAAGGCCGCGGGCCGCCGTGCGGCCGGATCAACAGGGCCAGTCGCTCAGGTCCAGCGTGTTGTTGTCCTCGTCGCACTCGAAGCGCATCCCCACCCCGCTGCCGTCGTCGTCCACCCGCAGGCGCACCCCGTCCGGGCCCAGGTGGGCGGCGGGGAAGGAGAACTCGAGGGTGGCGGAGGTCTCCCCGCTCTCGATGGCCTCGGGCACCTGGAGCGCGTCGATGAGCGTCTCGGTGGCGCCGTCGAGGCTGTACAGGGCCACCCACACCCCCGGCTCCATGGGCAGGCCCCCCCGGTTCTCGACCTGCACGGCGATGCGCACCGGGCTCTCGTCGGCGCACCCGGCGATGCAGGCGTCCACCACCCGCGGCGAGAGGTCGGCGGCCGCATCGTCCACGGTGGGGCGGGCGCGGAAGACGTTGTAGAGGTCCCAGGACCGGGGCGCCGGGCTGGGCACCGAGCCGTCCGGGTGGATGTTGGTCATGGCGAAGTCGTGGAGCGACCAGGTGGACCCCGACTTGGCCCAGCCATCGCCGGCGTGGCCCAGCACGGTGATGCCCCGCCACACCGCGCCATTGGAGGCGATGACGATCTCGGCCGAGCCGTCGTTGTCCACGTCGGCCACCACCGGGTACTCCCACAGGGTGGCCGAGCTGTGGTTGCTGTCGGTGTAGAGGACGTCCCCCGAGGCCCCATCGAAGACCCGGAGGCTCACCTCGTCGGCGTAGAGCACCTCGTAGATGCCGTCAGCGTCGACATCGTAGCCGCTGACCCCGGCGATCCCGGAGGTGTCCTGGACCGGACGGGACCACAGCCTGCGGCCGTCGGTCTCGAACATCTCGATCTGTCGGCTGGCCGGGACCGCCACCTCGACCTCGCCGTCCCCGTCGAAGTCGGCCACCGAGGGCGGCCCTGGACGGCTCGAGCCCGGGTTGAGCGCCACCGAGCGCAGCAGGGTGCCGTCGTCGTCGTGGATGTGCATCTGTTGGCCGGTCACCCAGAAGCTCTCGCCCCCGATGTCCCCGTCGATGTCGGCCACGGCCGCGAAGGTGCTGTCGCCGAAGCCGGTGGTTCCGCGGAAGCGCGTGCTGAAGAGGATGGAGCCGTCGGGCCGGTAGGCGTGCTCGCCCAGCAGGATCTCCTGCACCCCGTCGGCGTTCACGTCGGCCACGGCCGGGGCCCGCCAGGACGAGACCATGCCCTCGAGGGTGGTGACGGGGCTGCCATCCCGACCCTCGACGATGGCGACGTCGAAGATCACCTCCACGTCGCCGTCGCCCTCCAGGTCGGCCACGGTGGGCTGGGGGTACATCTGGAAGGGATAGCGGCCGGTGCGCCACTCCTCGGTGCCGTCGGCGGACAGGGCCACGATGCGGTCGTCGGGGGTCGCGGTGATGATCTCGGGCTCGCCGTCCCGGTCGATGTCCGCGATGGCCACGCCCGCGTTGCCGTCGTAGCCCGAGACCTCGAAGATCTCGCCCGAGCCGTCGCCGTGGAGCGCCACCAGGGTGTGGTGGCTCCCCCAGGTGGTGAAGACGATGTCGGGATCGTCGTGCTGGTCGATGTCACCGTCGCCGTCGTCGTCGGTCAGGTTCCCCACGGCCGGCATGACGATGACGCCGTTGCCGGCCTTCACGGTGTACTGCCACTCGATGGCCACGTTCCAGGGGTCGGTGATGTCCACATCGGGGGCGAGGCAGTCCGGATTGGGCTCGACCGTACCCGGCGCCGCGCTCTCGAGGGTGCAGTCCCGGTCGACGCAGTCGGCCACCCCATCCCCGTCCACGTCCGGGTGGCCCTCGTCCACCAGACCATCGCCGTCGTCGTCGATGCCGTTGCAGTCTTCTTCCGCGTCGTCGTCCCCGCCCCCGTCGGTCCCGCCGCCGTCGGCGTCCGTGTCGGTCACGTCGGTGAGGTCGGACTGGCTCGACAGGCGGGTCTCGCTGCAGCCCAGGAGGGCCAGGAGCGACAGGGGTAGGAGCGGGCGCACGGGCTCTCCGGGGCGGTCCTGCCAGCGTACGGGATCCCCGGCCGGATGGCGAGCGACGATCCGGGTCCACCCCGGCAGGTCGTGGAGTGGCGGGTCGGGCGGGGCCGCCGGTGTGGGATAGGGGTGCGAGCCACCCGCGCCCCGGGGCACCATGCGCACCCTCACCTTCTACTACGACGTCGTCTGCCCCTATGCCTACCTGGGCAGCACCCTGGCCCCCCGGCTGGCCGAGGCGGCGGGGGTGCGCCTCGTGTGGCGCCCCATCCTTCTCGGAGGGCTGTTCCGGCACCTCGAGGCCCCCCAGGAGCCCGCCCGCGCCATGCCGCCGGCCAAGGCCCGACTCAATGCCCTCGACATGCTGCGGCAGGCGGATCTGCTGGGGGTCGAGGCGTCCTGGCACCCCCGACACCCCGTCCGCTCGGTCGAGGCCATGCGGCTGCTCCTGGGCGCGCCCGAGGCGGCCCGGCCCGCCCTCACCCGGGCCCTCTACCGGACCTACTGGGTGGAGCACGGGGACATCGCCCACGAACCCACCCTGGACGCCCTGGCCCGGGCCCACGGGGTGGATCCGAGCGTGCGGCGGGACCCCTCGGTCAAGGCCCGGCTCCACGAGACCACCGCCGAGGCGGCGGAGCTGGGGGGCTTCGGGGTCCCCATCTGGCGCCTCACCGACGAGGACGGCACCGATCGCTTCTGGTGGGGGGCCGACCGGGCGCCCCTGGTGGCGCGTCACCTGGGGGTGGCGTGGCCTGCGCCCGCTCCGCGCCCCCGCAGCCCCTCCCCGCGGCCCATCACCTTCTTCCACGACTTTGCCAGCCCCTTCTCCTACCTGGCATCCACCCAGGTGGAGCGCCTCGCCCGGGACGAGGGGACCACGGTGAGCTGGGTGCCGTTCCTGCTCGGCGCCCTGTTCCGGGAGATCGGGACGCCCATCGTCCCCATGATGGCGATGAACGCCAACAAGGCCCGCTACTACGCCCGGGACATGCAGGACTGGGCGCGGCACTGGGAGGTGCCCTTCCGCATGCCGTCCCACTTCCCGCTGCGGACCGTCGCGCCCCTCCGCGTGGCGCTGCAGGCGCCCGAGGCCACCCACCACCTGTACCGGGCGGCCTGGGCCGAGGATCGGGACATCGGCGATCCCGACGTGTTGCGCCAGGTCCTGGACGAGGCGGGCCTGGACGGGGCGGGCCTGGTGGAGGGCACCCGCGATCCGGCGGTGAAGGCCCGGCTCGTGGCCAACACCGAGCGGGCCCGGGCCGCCGGGGTGTGCGGGGTCCCGTCCTTCGTCGTGGGCGACCAGCTCTTCTGGGGCCAGGACCGGCTCGAGATGGTCCGGCAGGCCGTGCGCGGTTGGGACGGCCCCACGCTGGCCTGATGGTGAACCCACCGGCCCGACGCCCCACCCTTGACGGTGTGGGGCCGCGTGGGTTCCCTTGCTCCTGGGAGGTCCCATGTCCCGATCCCTCGTCGCCCTCGGCCTGCTCTCGGCGATCCCGGCGCACGCCTGGCGGCACACCGGCCGGGTCGTGGCGCCCGACGACCGCCCCTTCACGGTGACGGTGCAGGCCGGGGCCTTCGTTCCAGGCATGACCGAGGAGGAGGTGCTCGACGCGGTGCAGACCGCCCTCGGCCGGTGGGATGACGCCTCGTGCGGGATCGAGACCCGCTTCGGGGGGGTCGTCGACCATCCGGACCCGGCCGACGTCCCCGAGGGCACCCTGCATCTGGCGTTCGCCGACCTGGGCGCCTTCGGCCCGCCCTACCGGCCCTTGTTCCGCGAGCCCAGCGACGAGGTGGTCTACGTTCGCGACGGCCGGGAGTACCGGCGTCAGTCCCTGCGGGGCTGGGTGGTGAACAGCGGCATCGGCTGGGTCACGGACGAGGAGGCATCCCGAGCCGACTGCGTGGGTGACATCGCCCTCACCCTGGGCCTGCAGGGGCTCATCGGCGACCGTCTGGGCCTGGGGCCCAGCCCCGTCCCCGGTGCGGTCATGAACCGTCCCACCGAGCCGTGTACCGTCCGGATCCCCAGCGCGGATGACCGCGCCGGGCTGAACGCCCTCTATGGGCCCTGGGTCGACTTCACCTGCGAGAACGCCGGTGGCCCTTCCTCGGACGGCGCCGTGGCCGGGGTGGTGCCCCTCGACGTCACCTGCGCCCTCGAGGGCGACGGGGCGACCCGGGTGGACGAGGCCCGGTGGGACTTCGGCGACGGCGGACGGTCCAGCGGCGACCCGGTCGGGCACACCTACGAGGACGAGGACAACTACAAGGTCCGGGTCGAGGTGGACGGCACCCACCCCCTGTGCGGGCCGGTCTCGCTCGAGGTGGAGCGCTTCGACCACGTCACCGCGTGCGATGTACCGCGGCCCGCCTTCGAGCCCGAGCGCCTGGGCGGGCTGGAGTACCGGCTGCTCAACCGGTCCGACGTGAGCACCACCGGGTGCCAGGACCGGGTGCGGTGGGCGATCTACGACGCCTCCGACACCCTCGTCGAAGAGGTGCAGGTCTGGGAGCCGCGGGTCCGGCTGCCCGAGAGCGGCACCTACCGGGTGGCGCTGACCGTGGGCGGCCTGGGGGGCGAGGAGACCGTCGAGGGCGTGCTCGACACCCGCGAGGGCAATGTGCGCGGCTTCAGCATGGGCGATGGCTGCCAGCACGCGCCGGCGGCCCCGGTGGGGGCCGTCCTGGGGCTCGGCCTGGGGGCCCTGGTCCTCCGCCGACGGCGGCGGTGAGCGGCGGGTGGAGACCCTCATCATCGGCGATGTCCATGGCTGCGCCACCGAGCTGGCGACGCTGGTGGACCGGGCCCACGCCGACCGGATCGTCCTCGTCGGAGACCTCTTCACCAAGGGGCCCGACCCGGCCGGGGTGATGCACCTGATCCGGCAGCACGGCATGGCGTCGGTGCTGGGCAACCACGACGAGCGGCTGCTCGCCCACCGGGAGGGACGTCGTCCCGGTGATGCGCACGCGGCTCGGGTCTGCGCCGCCCTCGACGCGGCCTGGCCCGACTGGGAGGGGTGGCTGCGCGGGCTCCCCCTGTGCCTGCAGGAGGGGCGCTACCGGGTGGTCCACGCCGGCCTCCACCCCTCCGGCGATCCCGAGCGGACCACGCGGCGGGGCTTCCTGTACCGGCGCCGCTGGCCCGATGACCGCGAGGACCAGCCCCTGTGGTGGACGGTCTACGAGGGTCCGCCGGTGTGCTTCGGCCACGACGCCCGACGGGGCCTGGTCCGCCGGGATCGGGACGGTCGACCCTGGATCGTGGGCCTGGACACGGGCTGTGTCTATGGCGGCCGCCTCACCGGGTGGTGCACCGGGTCCGAGCGGATCCTCCAGGTCGAGGCGTCCCGGCCCTATGCCCCGGTGGGCTCCTCGGCCTGATCGCCGGCCTCGTCCCCGCCGGCCTCCCTGGCGGGGGCGCCGCTGGGGGTCCCGGCCGACCGCCCCGGAGACCATCCGCTGGTCGGGGGGGGCGCCGGCGAGCCCCACCGCACGCTCTCCCAGGTGATGTCCTCGAGGGGGGGGAAGGCGGTCTCGTCCCGGGTGTCCTGGCCGTCGGCGCGGCGCTTGGCCTGGCGGGCCAGCCTGCCCACCGTGGCGACCAGTCGGCTGGCGCGGACCGGCTTGTCCAGACGGTGGACCATGGGGTCGTCGTCCAGGATCCGGTCGTCGGGGATGTAGCCCGAGACCAGGAGCACCGGGACGTGGGGGTGGCGACCGCGCACCAGGCGGGCCAGGTCCACCCCGTTCAGGCCCGGCATGAGCACGTCGGTCACCAGGATGTCGGGGGCCTCCTGCTCCACGTGCCCCAGCGCCGCCGAGCCGTCGGGCAGGGCGATCACCCGGTGCCCGGCCTTGGAGAGGGCATGGGCGAAGGTGTCGCGGAGCACCGCCTCGTCCTCGACGAGGAGCACGCGCAGGCCGGTGGGGGCGGGGGCCTCGGCCACGTCGAGCAACCGGGCCTCGTGCAGGGCGATGCAGAAGCGGGCGCCCCCGCCGGGCCGGTCCTCGACCCAGAGCCGCCCGTGGTGCTCGCGCACGATCTGGGTCGCCACCGCGAGCCCCAGCCCGGTGCCGCGGCGGGGGTCCTTGGTGGTGAAGAAGGGGGTGAAGATCTTCTCGCGGAGCTCGAGCGGGACCCCGGGGCCCTCGTCCTCCACGGCGATGAGCACACCACGGGCCCCCTCGTCGGTGGCGAAGGGCCGCGCCACCACCCGCTGGGTGCCCGCCTGCCCCATGGCGTCCCGGGCGTTGACCATCAGGTTCACCAGCACGTGCTCCAGGTCGGTGGCCGAGGCCGCCACCTCGGGCAGGCTGGCCGGCACGTCCAGCTCCAGGTGCTGGCCCTCGGGGAGGGTGGTCCGCACCAGGCTGGCCGAAGCCTCGGCGATGCGGGCCAGGTCCACGGGGACCAGGGTGCCGCCCGAGCCTCCGGACAGGGCGAGGAGGCGGCGCGTGAGGACGCTCGCCCGCTCGATGGTGGTCTCCATGCGGCCCAGGCGCTGCTGGAGCTTGCTGCTGGAGGAGAGGCTGACCTGCAGGAAGCCCACGTGCGCCAGCAGGGTGCCGAGCAGGTTGTTGAAGTCGTGGGCCACGCCGCCCACCAGGACCGCCAGGGTCTCCATGCGGGCGGCCTGGAGCATGCCCTGGTCCAGTCGGCGCCGCCGGGTCACGTCCCGCACCACCAGGAGCTGGGTCCGGTTGTCGAGGGGCGTGCTCACCGACTCGAGGATGAGGTCGCTGTCCGAGAGCCGGAACTCGGCGTGGTCGGGGCGGTGGGCGTCGGGGCGGACGTGGGCCTCGAGCAGCGGACGGTCCTCGGCCTCCACCAGCTCGGGGAGGGGAGCGCCGATCACGTCGGAGCCGAAGAGACGGCGGGCCGCGGGGTTCACGCTCTCGATGGCCAGGTCCGGACCCACGGCCAGCATGGCGTCGGCGCTGCTGGCCAGGAAGCGGTCGTGCCGCTCGGACTGGGTGGCGTCCCGGACGCCGAGGGCGATGGTGGCGCCGATGGCGAAGGTGCCCACGGTGACCAGCAGGTGGGAGCTCCCCGCGGCGAGGCCGTTGGTGACCAGGATCTCCGAGAGGGCGCCGAAGGCGACCGGGAAGACGGTGGCCAGGACCAGCACCATGGCCCCAGCCCGACCCCGCCAGGCCACCGGCGTGATGACGACGACGAAGACCAGGGCCCCGATGAACAGCGCCGCGTCCAGGGCGACCTCGAGGATGGTGAGCCCGTCGGGCGGCAGGATGAAGGCCCCCAGGGAGAACATGGCCATGGCGGCGGCCACCCACTCCACCCACCTGGGGGCGCGCTTGCGGTCGAAGGTGGCGGCGACGCCCAGGGCCAGCGGGACGATCCAGGCGGTCGTGAACCGCCGGATCCGGAGCCCCGGGAGGGCCTCGGGGACGTAGCTCGTGGAGAGGTCGGTCCGGAAGAACAGGTAGACGGCCAGATCCAGGCAGAGCAGGCCCAGGAAGAGGTTGGTGGGCCGGGAGGGGCGGCGGGCCGCCAGGACCAGGTGGAGCAGCCCGAGGGCCGAGAGGAGGAGCACCAGGCCGACCTTCTCGGCCTCGGCCCACCGGGACAGGCGCAGGAGCTCGTCCAGGGGACCGTGGAGGACGCGGCCCAGCACCGCCCCCTTGCCGTAGTCGCCCTGGACCACCAGCTCGAGCACGTGGATCCCCTGGTCGCCCACCGGCACCGGGGCCAGGATCCCCCGCTCCGAGCGGCGGGGGCCGTCCAGGTCGCCAGCGCGTCCGATGAGCTGGCCATCCCAGGTCAGGCGGGCGGCGTACTGGGGTCGCTCCACCCACACCGCCCACGGGTCGACCTGGTCCGGGGGCAGGTGGACCTCCCAGCGGGCGCGGATCCGGGCGTCGGGGGGCAGGCCGGCGAGGGCGAACTGGCCGGGCAGGTCCAGCTCGGCGGTCCCGAGGGAGGTCCCCTGGTGGCTCGCTTCCACGGGGATGGTGCCGTGAAGGGCGCGCACCCGATCGGACCGGTACCCGGGGAGGGCCACCAGCGCCAGGAGGGAGACCAGCAGGGCCACTCCCGCGAAGGCGCCCACCTGGCGGATCAGGGAGAGGCGTCGAGCCATCCGGCCGCCTCCTCCCACCCGGGATGGTACCCGAGCTCCTCGCAGCGGGCCCGCAAGGCCTGCCAGCGGCTGGTGGCCCCGGCGTGATCCCCGTCGGCCGCCCGACGCCGGGCGTCCAGCTCCAGCGCACCGAAGCAGAGCTCGGTCCAGGTGCCGGCAGCGGCCTCGCGCACGGTGGGGTCCCAGGTGTCGGTGTGGACGTGGAGGGCGGCCTGCTGCAACAGGCGGGCGTACAGCTCCACTTCGTCGAAGCCCTGATCCGCGGCCCGGGACCGGGCGCGGGCCGCCTCCCGGGCGGCCAGGGAGGGATCGCCCGCCACCAAGTGGACCCGGGCGCGCTCGGCCTGCCAGAGCAGGTGGGCCCAGCTGCCTGGAGTGGGCCCGGGCACGGAGAGGGCCGCCTCCAGATCGCCCCGGCCGCGCCACCACCGGACGAGCACGGCGGGGGCCTCGGGATCGGCCGTGGGGTCGTCGCGGAAGGTGGCCAGGGCCACGTCGGCGGTGTGGGCGTCGTTGTGGGCCACCGCGACCTGGAGCGCCACGCGCAGGGCCCGGGGCAGGAGATCCTCCTGGCGCAGGCTGCGGAGGCGTCGGATGGCGTCGTCGAGCAGGCGCCGGGCGGCCCCCGCATCGCCCCGCTCCACCAGCAGCGTGGCCAGGGTGAGCGAGGCCATGGCCTCGAGGCCCAGATCCCCGGTCTCGACCGCGTCGGTGACGGCGGTGCGGGCCAGGGACTCGGCACGCCGTCGCCGGCCCACCAGCCGGAGGACCCGGGCGAGCAGGTGGGCGGCCCGGGCGTGGTCGTGCAGGTGGTCCCGCCGGTGGGCGTGCAGGAGCAGGGCCTCGGCCTGGGCCCCGGCGGCGTCCAGCTCCTCGGTGCGCAGGAGGAGCTCGGCGCGCAGCAGGGCCACCTCGTCCTCCAGGTGACGGGGCAGGGGGTCCTGGGGGGCCCCGGCCAGGAGGGCCTCGGCGCGGGTGAGCTGGGCCCGCGCATCGTCCAGGTGCCCGAGGCGGAGCCGACAGCGGGTGGCGAGGACCAGAGCATCCACGGCCAGCCGGCGGGTGGGCGCCCTCCCGGGCGAGGCGATGCGCAGGGCCGCCACCAGGGCCGGGCGGACGGCCCCCTGCCGGAGGCGGTAGGTGGCGCGCAGCAGATCGGCCTCGGCGCGGTGGGGCTCGGTGCGGGCAGCGGCCTCGCAGGCCTCCACCAGCAGGTCCCGCGGCTGCTCGGCCTCGGTCACCAGGGCGACCCGGGCCTTGGCGGCGGCGAGCGGGAAGTCGGTGGCGGCGGCCGGATCCTCGGGCAGGGTGTCCACCAGGAAGAGCCACTGCCGCGAGACGGCGTAGCGCCCGCCCACCAGGGCGGCGAGGGCCGCCCGCACCACGTGGGGACGGGCATCCTCGGGCCGGCCGCCGAGCAGGTAGAGCCGGGCGAGATCGGCGGCGGGGGCGTCCGGATCCAGCCGGCTCCAGGTCTCGGCCAGGGTGCGCGCGGCGCGGGGCAGATCGGCCAGGCGGCTGCGGGCGGCGCGCCGGGCCGTGTCCCCCGCCAGCGCCAGGCTCCCGCCGTGGGCCCGTACCCAGGGGCTGGTTCGGATCCCATCCCCCACGAGCTCGGTCAGGACATCGACGGGCAGGGGCTCGTGGACCGCCAGGGGCCAGAGGTGGGCCCCCGGTGCCCGCCAGGGCTCGCCACGGAAGGCGGCCAGGGCGGCGTAGCCCTCCTCGACCGCGCGCTGGGGGCTGGTGGGGCCGCCGCCCGCGACGGGGGCCTCGGGGCTGACGGCCCGACGCACGGCGTCGGCGGCGCGGGCGTCCAGCGGGGGGACCCGGAGATGTCCGGCGCCGTGCCGGGCCTCGAGGCCGCCGATGACCCGCTCGGAGAGGGGGGTGGCCCACCGGGGGTCGTGGAGGAGGACCATCCCCAGGGCCTCGTCGGCGCGGATCGCCAGGCGGTGCAGGGCCCGGGCCGAGAGGGCATCCACCTGCTCGAGGGCGTGGATGACCAGCAGCAGGTCCGACTCGGCGGCGGCGCGGGCCAGGAGCTCGGCGGCGGCCTCGGCCACCCGGGTCATGGTGGGCACGGGCTCTTCGGAGGGGCCGGCCGGCAGCGGCAGGTGGGGCCACATCTGCCGCAGGGCGCCGCTTCCGCCCCCGACGATGCGGCGGACGCGAGTCTCGTCCCCACCGTCGCCCAGCACCGCCTCGAGGGCCTCGCGGATGGGGCCGCCCACCCGGGTGGCGTCGCAGGTCACGTGGAGGGTGCGGACCCCCTGCAGCAGGGCATGACGCTGGAGCTGCTCGACCGCCCGGCGTCGGCCGCTGCCGGCGGGGCCGTCCAGCACCTGCACGAAGCGCTCGCCCGGATCCCCGAGGCGCCCCTCCAGCCGCTCCCACCACGGCCCCGGATCCACGAAGGGGGGCTCGGGCCAGTCGTGGCTGTCGGGCTCGGCCCCCACCCGGCGCAGGGTCCCCGCGGCGGCCTGGGCGCTGGGGCGGCGTCGGGGATCCACGTGGAGGAGATCCTCGACCAACCGGGAGAGGCGTCGCGGCACCTCGGGCAGGCGCATCGCGAGGGGCTCGAGCCGCTCGAGGCAGGTCCGCGTGACCCAGCCGAGGGGGTTTGCCGGCGCCGGGCGGGCCCCCGCCAGGGCCTCGTGGAGCATCAGGCCGGTGGCGAAGAGATCCACCGCGTGGTCACCGCCGAGCCCGGCGAGCTGCTCCGGCGCCATGTAGGGCAGGGTGCCCGAGGCCTCCTCGCCGTCGGTCCGGGAGCCGCGATCGAAGAAGCGGCCGATGCCGAAGTCGAGCACCTGCACCTTGCCCCGGTCGTCCACCAGCACATTGCTGGGCTTGATGTCCCGGTGGGCCAGCCCGGCGGCGTGCAGGGCGGCGAGCACGTCGAGGAGCTGCACGCCCACGTCGAGGGCCCGGGCGACCCGCTCCCGCCCCGTCGCCACCCGGGTGTGGGCGACCACATCGATGCCGCGGACGTACTCCATGCTGAACCAGACGTGCCGCGCGTCGATCCCGGCCTCGAAGACCCGCACCACGCCCGGGAGCCGGAGGGTGCGCATGGACTCGAACTCCCGGAGGAAGCGGCGGTCGGCGGCGGGCACCCCACGGCGGCGGACCTTGACCGCCACCTCGTCGCCCTGGGCGCCGCGGGCCAGCACCACGAGGGCGGTGGCCCCGCGCCCGATGGTGCGGCGGACCGTGTAGGGACCGATGCGGGTCCCTTCGGCGATGGCGTCCGGCAGGGTCACGACCCGCCCAGTCTAGCCCGACCCGGTCCCCGCGCGGCCCGGCGCCCGGTCCGGTCCGCTCGCCCTCCCCGGCTCGGGAGGTGGGGGGCCCTCACCGCGCCGGCAGCTCCTGGGTCTCGTCGTCGCCCCGGGGGAGGAGCGCCGCGACCACCGCGGTGCAGTTGTCGCCCCCGCCGCCGCGGTTGGCGGCCGCCACCAGGGCCGGCGCGGCCTCGATGGGCTCCACCTCCCAGGTGCAGGTGTGCAGCACCTCGGCCACGCCGGGGTGATGGACGCTGACGTAGTCGCTGACCCCGTCGCTGCACAGCACCAGCCGCTCCCCGGGCCGGAGGGTGAAGGCGATCTGGCGCGGCACCAGCGACTCGGGGCGGTAGTCCTCGTTGAAGTGGCCGACGTAGCCGACCAGGGCGAAGCCGGCCGGGTCCCAGACCAGCTCGTCGCCCCGGTGCCAGGCCTTGAGCCGCTCGCCGGCCTGGTTCATGTCGGCGGTGAGCAGGGAGGCCCCGTACGGGCCCACCACGTAGGCGCGCGAGTCCCCGAGCCAGCCGAGCTGGACCCGGCTGCCCCGGATGAGGGCCACCACCGCCGTGGTGCCCATGGGCACCCGCCCGGTCAGATCGCCGCCCGCGAAGCGCAGCGCCGCCTCGCACACCGCCCGGTTGGCCATGGAGAGCGCCCGCTCGACGAAGGCCTCGGCCGAGAAGTCGTCGGCGTCCTGCAGGCGCGAGAGGTTCTGCTCCCACAGGCTGGCCACCACGTTGGTGGTGATCCCGCTCGCCACGTCGCCCGAGCCGGCGTTGGCGGTGCTGATCCCGTCGCAGACACAGAGCAGGTGGGTGGTGCCCCGGCTGCCCAGGGTCAGGGCATCCTGGTTGGTCTGGGTCTGGAGGATCTTCATGTGGCCGACGTGGGTGTCGTAGCCGACGGCCAGCGGCCGGGGCGCGGCGTGGTCGAGGACGGCGCGTCCGGACTCGAACCGGGCCACCGCCTCCCACCGGGCGAGCCACTTCCGGCCGTTGGCGGGCCGGGCCATGGCCTCGGGGTGGAGGGCCGCGTCGAGGGGGGCCATGGCGGCGGGGGGCAGGTCGGGGATCACGTGGCGCAGGTAGGGGAGCACGCGATCGGCGGGCAGGTTCCGCGGCCAGATCCGGCCGAGCATGGTCTCGAGGAGGAGGACCGCGCAGGCGTAGACGTCGCCGCGGGGGGGGTGGGCCAGATGATCACAACAGAGAGGACATTAGCGTGACAGTGTGCATACTGAC
>CAZPJM010000059.1:0-20700 GCA_964586865.1 uncultured Enterobacteriaceae bacterium | reverse complement strand
CGTGTGCTCTTCCGATCTGTCCTGGGCCAGGGCCGGCGGGTGGTGCGGCGGTAGGGGGCGCGGTGCGGCGCTGCCTGCCCGGCTTGCTGGCCGTCCTCCTCCTGGCCGCGCCGGCCCTGGCCCAGGACGACGGCCCGCCGGCGCCACCCACCGGCTTCGAGCCCGGGGTCTTCACCCTCGACCCCGTGTTCGTGAGCGTCTTCCGGGCGCCGGACCGCGCCCTGCAGCCCCAGGCCCGCCTGGTGGAGCGCGCCCTGGCCCGGGCCCTGGCGACCCGCCACCTGGTGGTGCGCCTCGACGAGGTGCCCGCCTTCGAGGACTACTCCGCCGAGGTCTACCTGGATGCGTGCCCCGCCGATCGCGAGGCGGGCTGTGCCTACGTCATCGCCGACCGGGCCGGGGCCGACTGGGCCGTGTCGGGCCGGGTGACCGCCATCCCCCAGGATCCCGACCAGGCCGTGGTCGTGGACACGGGCATCGTCGACGTGGCCTCGGCCACCGTGGTCCTGCGCTTCCAGGCCCGGGTGGTGCCCGGCGCCCCCGTCGACGACTACGCCGATGCGGTGGCCGATCTCATCGACCGGCTCTCCACGGAGGGCACCGATCCCCAGGACCTGCGCGGGCCCGGCCCCTCCCCCGACGCCGCCGCCCGGGAAGCCGAGCGCAAGGCCCTGCTGGCGGCCAGCCTCGAGGCCCTCGAGGCCGAGCTGGGAGCCCTCGAGGTCCGGGAGCGCGACCGGGCGGTGGACGCCCCGCGCCTGACCGGCCGGGACATCGCCGAGCTGCGCACCCGCGAGGTGCCGCCCTGGGAGCGGTACGACATGACCCCCGCCCAGTTCCAGCGGATGCGGAACGCCGGGGTCGACGTCGAGACCTGGCGCGGACGGATGCGGGGGCGGGCCGGGCAGATCCTGGTCCGTGGGGCGTTCGCCTTCGGCGGCGGGCCGTGGCGGGTGGACTACGACGGGCGCTGGGCCATCGACGCGGCCACGGGGACGGTGGTGCAGGTGGACGCCTGGCAGGAGCGGATCGGCGGCACCACCCTGTCGGGCGATGTGGAGGTCGGGCTCGGGGTGCTTCCGTGGCTCGACGTGACCGGGGTGTTCCAGAGCCGGCTCTCGCCGGTCTACGTGCGGCTCCACCGCGAGACCGTGGGCGAGGCCCGGGTGCCGGACGACGCGGAGCGCCTGACCCGGGGGACGGCGCTGGTGGGGGCCCGGGTGACGGCGGCGCCCTTTCCGACCTGGCCGGTGCGGCCCACCGGCTCCGTGCTGCTCGGGCGCTGGGTCGGACCCTCCGTGGCCGAGGCCATCGAGATCGCCGTCGAGGCCCTCGAGGATCCGCCCCCGGTGCGGGCCACCGTCCTGATGGTGGGCCCCGGGGTGGAGCTCGACGTGAGCGAGCACCTCTCCCTCACCGGGCAGGTCGAGGTGGTCGCTCCGCTGGGCGGCGGGGCCCCCTGGCGGCAGGACCTGGGGCAGCCGGCGCTCGAGTACACGAGCGATCCGAGCCGGCGATCCGGGGTGGGCCTCACCGCCCGCCTGGGCGCCCAGCTCCGCCTGCCCCGGCTGTGGGGGCGTCCGACGTCTCGGGATCGTCCCTGACCCCCTCGTCCTCGTCGGCCGGGGGGAAGGACGGCGTCAGCAGGTCCACCAGCAGGCGCTCGGGGACCGAATCGGGAGCGAAGCCGCCCCGGGGCCGGTCGCCACGGCGGGTCGGTCCCGGGAAGGGCACCACGTTGTCGATCGTGTCGTCGCTGGAAGGCATCGCGACCCCCTGGGGCCGGACGCGCGCTGCTCCCCCCCGGGATCGGAATCGACGCGGGAGGCCTTGAGGGCCGCGTCACCGAGGGGGCCTTCGCAGGGGGTGAGGTGGCGCCCCCCGGGCTACGTGCCGCGGCCATGGACGATCCCTCGACCGAGCCCCTGGGCCCCTATGGGCGCCTCGCCGTGCTGGCGGTCCGTCACCGGCTGGTGGTGGCCGCCGTCCTCCTCGTCCTGACGGCGGTGGCCGGGGTGGTGGGCCTGCCTCCCCAGGTCGACAATGACCTGCTCTCCATGATGCCCCAGGACGCCCCGGTGGTGGAGGCCTCCACCGAGCTGGCCCAGGAGGGCGGGGTGGACGTGCTCACCCTGGGCTTCGTGGTGGACGACGGGGCCGAGGCGTCCGCCGGGACCGCGGGGGCCTCCGGCGCCGAGGGCGCGCTCGATCCCGAGGCCGAGCGGCTGCAGGCCTACGTGGAGGAGCTCGGGCAGGCCCTCGAGGCCCTGCCCCAGGTCGACTTCGTCCATCACCGGGTCGAGCCGGACCTGGCCTACCGCCTCGGCCTGCTGCAGCTCGACCCCGACGACCTGGCCCGCCTGACCGAGCGCCTGCGGGGGGCGGTGGCCATGGGTCAGGCCTTGAACCCGGTCATCCTGCAGCGGCTCCTCCAGATGCGCGAGACCACCGAGCGGCTCGCCCGGGCCCGGGACAGCGATCTGCTGGGCGGGTCGGGACGGACGGTGCGGCTGTTGGTCCGGCCGACCGGCACCGCCCAGGACCGCGCCTTCGCCCGGGCCTTCTACGACCAGGTCCAGCAGGTGCTCCGGGACCATCCGCCCGAGGAACACGGTGCGCGGCTGGTGTGGCTGGGCGGGGCCTACCGCCACGTCGTCGAAGACATCCGGACCCTCCAGCGGGACTTCGGCTGGACCAGCGGGCTGGCGGCGGTGGCGGTGCTCTTCATCCTCACCCTGGCCTTCCGGGACCTGCGCGCGGTCGTCATCGTCTTCGTGCCCATCGTCGTCGCCAACATCTGGACCCTGGGGCTCATCGCCCTGACGGTGGGGCACCTGGACTCCTTCACCGCGGCGGGGGTGCCCGTGCTCATCGGGCTCGGCATCGACTTCGCGGTGCACCTGTTCGGGCGCTACCGCGAGCTCCGCACCCAGGGGCTGCCCCTCGAGCTGGCCCTGGCCCGGGCCTGGGATCGGACCGGTCCGCCCAGCGTCACCGCCGGGCTGACCTCGGCGGCGGGCTTCCTGGCCCTGATGGCGGCCTCCTTCCTGGGCTTCGTCCACTTCGGGCTCATGCTGGCCTTCGGGCTGCTCGCCTGCCTGGCCGTCATGCTGGTGGGGCTGCCGGTCCTCGTGAGCTGGCTCGACCCGGCGCCCCGGCGTGCCCTGCCCGGGGCCAACCCCCCCGACACCCCGTCCAGCTCCACCTACCGCCTCGCGCCGGTGGGCCTGATGGTGGCGGTCATCGCCACCGGGGTGGCCGGCGCCGCCGTCCTGCCCGACCTGACCTTCGACTACGACGTCTCCTCGCTGCGCGCCGAGGGTCAGGCCTACGACGAGCTCTCCCCCCTCGAGCGGGAGCTGGCCGAGCAGTCCTACAGCCCGCTCGTGCTGCGCTTCTCCGACGAGGCCGCCCGCAACCGGGCCCAGGAGCGTCTGGACCAGGCCGTGGAGCGCGGGGATCTCCCCTTCGCCTCGGGGACGGTGAGTTCGGAGAACGTGCTGCCGAGCGACCAGGACCGACGGGTGGCGCTGCTTCGCGAGCTCGCCGAGGTGGTGCGGGATCCGGGGCTCCGCCATGTCCACGCCTCGCCGGCCCGGCCCATGGTCGAGGCCCTGATGCCGCTTCGCGACCTGGACCCCGAGCCCCTCACCGCCGACGACCTGCCCCGCGGGCTCCTCGAGGTGATGGGGGCCGGCGATGCGGCCCAGCTCGTGGTCCTGCCCGACGGCAACATCTGGGACTTCCGCAATGCGCTGGCCCTCACGGCCTCGGTCCAGGAGCTGGTGCCCGAGGCCCGGGTGGCCGGCTCGCCCGCCCTGCAGGGGCTCCTCTACGACACCGTCCAGGGCGACATCCCCATCGTGGGCGCCCTGGCCTTGCTGCTGGTGGCCCTGCTGACCGCCATCGACCTGCGCAAGCCCCTGTTCACCGTGGGCGCGGTGGGCACGCTGCTGGCCGGGCTCGTCTGGGCGGGCGTCATGCTGGCGACCTTCCGCATCCCCCTCACCATCGTCAACCTGGTCGGGGTGCCCATCCTCCTCGGGATCGGCGTCGACGTGGTCATCCACCTCCACCACCGGCTCCGCGAGGAGGGCCCCGGCGGGGTGCGACGCGCCTGGCGGACCACCGGCGTCTCGGCGCTGGTCTCCACCACCACCACCGTGGCCTCCTTCGGCGCCCTCACCCTCGCAGACGCCCGGGGGATCTCGGCCCTCGGCCTGCTGGTGGTCATCGGCCTGACCACCATCGCCGCGGTCGGCTCCCTGCTGCTGCCGCTGGCGTGGGCGGCGGGGTGGCGGATCAGCGGCCGGGCCCCCGGCGACGACCGCGAGTCGGCCGATCAGGACGCGGCGTAGAGCTCGGCGACCAGGCCGCGGGAGGGGGCGGCGGGGTGGACGACCACCGTGACGGGGGTGCCCTCCCGGGGGGGCTCCCCCGGCCGCTTGACCGCGTTGCGGACCTCGTGGATCTCGCCTTCGAAGCGGTACTCGACCCAGACGGTCCACGTGGCCTGCTGGCTGCGGGCCTCGGTGACCTTGCCCGGCACCGCCACGCCGTCGGCGAAGACGCGGCGCAGGCTCCACAGCCGCCAGGCGAGGAAGGGGAGGGCCACCGCATTGCCGGCGAGCGCGATGAGCAACAGGTTGCCGGAGCCGTAGGCGTGGATGGCCGCCGCCTGGGCCCCGCCGAGGCGGCCGATGAGCTCGAAGACGAGCACGAAGCCCCAGATGGCCACGGCCACCCGGGTCGCCAGGGCGGCCAGGAAGTCGCGCCACACCAGGGTCCCGAGCGACGGCGGTGGGGGCGGTCCGCTCATGGGTGGAGGATCTTCCGCACCATCCGGGCCGTGAAGTCGTGCCCGTCCAGCACGGCCAGGGTGAGGGTGCCCTCGCCCACCCGGATGGTCAGGTGGCGGACCCGGGCCACCTGCCGGCCGTCGGCGACGCAGCGCACCGGTCGGCGCTCGGCGGCCTGGACCTCGAGGTCGATGCGGCTGGTCTCCGGCAGGGCGAACGGCGGCAGGCGCGGCAGGTGCGGGCAGATGGGGGTCACATTGAGGACCCGCAGGGTGGGGTGGCAGGCGGGCCCCCCGGCCGAGAAGTTGTAGGCCGTGGAGCCCAGGGCGGTGGAGACGACGACGCCGTCGGCCACCAGCGTCTCCACGACCCGGGCGCCATCGACGGTGACCCCGAGGCGGGCCGTCTGCCCGCTGGCGCGCTCCAGGTAGACGTCGTTGACGGCCCGGGCGGTGTGGACCCGCCCCTCCAGGTCCTCGCACCGCGCCTCGAGCACCGGGAAGTCCCAGGGCGTCCAGGTGCCCTCGGCCAGGGCGTCGGCGGTCCGCCCCCAGTCGCTCACGTCGTTGAGGAGGAAGCCCACCCGGCCGGCGTTCAGGCCCACATAGGTCCGGTCCAGGCCGCGCTCGGCCACGGTGTGCAGGAGGAAGCCATCCCCGCCGATGACCACGGTGGCGCCCTCGACGGAGCGACCCGCCAGGGCCTGGTGGAGCGCCTCGGCGTGGCGGACCGCGATCGGGTTGCGGGGATCGTGCAGGATCACGGGGCGTCCTCGGGGAAGCGCAGGAGGGCGGCGATGGCGCGGCCGGTGGCGAGGCGGGGGTCCACCGCGTGCAGATCCTGGCCGGCGACGGTCAGGCCCATCAGGAGGACCCGATCGGCGATGGGCACCGCCCACAGCTCGGCGGTGCGGGGGGCGTCGGGGTGGGGCACCCAGGCGCGGAAGCGGACGGCGGGGCGGCTGTCGAGCCAGGTGGCCGCGCGGTCCTGGACGTCGCAGGCGCAGGCCCGGGCCAGGTCGGCGGCGAAGGCGGGGTCGGTGAGGGCCTCGGCGGGGGCGTCGATCCACCGGACGGCCAGGCGGCCGTGGGGAAGGTCCCAGGCCAGGCCCTCGGCGGTGGAGCGGCCGGGCCCGGGCACCCGGAGCGCCACCCCCTCGAAGCGCACCTCGGTCCAGGATCCCACCTCCACCTCGACATCCTCGAGGCCGTGGACGGTCACCCGGACGGGGGCGCCGTCCTCGAGGGCGGTGGTCGTGCGGGGGCGCCCGCCCGCGTCGAAGCGGTGGAGGGCCACCGGGACGCCCTTCTCGTAGCGGATGTAGTGCTCGATGATGCCGTCGGGCCAGGTCCACGCCTGGACCCGGCCGCGGCGGTTCCGCCACTTGGGGCGGACCGGGCCGTCGCCCTCGACGGTCCAGTAGCGGCGGCTCTCGAGGGCCTCGCCCAGTCGGGGGAGGGGGCGGTCGGGGCTCGCCAGGGCCAGCAGGGGCACGAGGGCGATCATGGCCGGTCCCGGAAGCCGCGGGCCTGGAGCCAGTCGTCTTCGACGACCAGGGTGGCGATCCCCTCCACCGGGCCGGCCAGCTCCAGGTCGAGCGTTGGGGAGACGGTGATCCGCAGGATCCCACCCGGCATGTGGGCCGCGATGGGCCCCGGGGGCAGGCGCCCCGTGAGGACGGCGGCCGCGGCGACGGCGCACGAGGAGCTGCCCGAGGCGAGGGTGGGACCGGCGCCGCGCTCCCAGATCCGGATGTCGACGCCCCCGTCCTCGCGGATCCGCGCCACCTGGACGTTGGTCCGGCGGGGGAAGCGGGGGTCGGTCTCGAGGGCCTGCCCCCAGTCCCGCCAGGGCAGCGCGTCCAGGTCGGCAGCATCGACGAAGAGGACGCAGTGGGGGTTGCCCACCGAGACGACGGTGGCCGACACCGGGTGCCCCGAGAGGGTCCACCGGGCGTCCACCACCGGGCGCTCGGCCCGCAGGGGGACCGCGGCGGGCTCGGGGGTGGCCCGTCCCATGGAGAGGGTGACGGGCGGTCCCAGCCGGGCCTCGACCCGGTCGTGCCCGGTGTCGAGGGTGAAGGACGACCGCCCGGTGCGCCGGCCGACCCAGGCCGCGAAGATCCGCAGGCCATTGCCGGACTTCTCGGCCACGGAGCCGTCGGGGTTCCAGATGCGCACGCCGTGGTCGGCCCGGTCGGTCGGTGTGGGCTCGAGGATTCCGTCGCCTCCGGGGCCGCGGTGACGATCACACAGCGCACGCACCAGGTCGGGCCCCAGGGGGGGGCCCTCCTCGAGCACCAGGTAGTCGTTGCCGAGCCCGTGGGCCCGCCACAGCCGCAGCGCGCTCATGGTCGGCCCCCGGGGGCCATCGGCATCACCCGTCCCCGCCGCCGCCGAGCCAGCCGAACCAGCCACGCCGCTTCTCGCGGGGCTTGATCCGGGCGAGGGCCTCCTGGGCCTGCCGGTGGTCCGGATCGAGCTCCAGGGTGACCTGCAGCCAGGCCTCGGCCTCGTCCCACTGGCGGAGGCGGGCGGCGATCCGGGCGGTGATCCAGGCGATGTCCACGCTGTCCTGCTTGGCGGCGCCGGCCCGGTTGACCGCGTCGAGGGCGCCCTCCAGGTCCTCCTCGGCGTAGGCGCGCTCGGCCACCGTGGCGATGACGTCGAGGCAGCGCTGCTTGTAGCGGGGGTCGTTCAGGCCGTAGCCGGCCGAGGCCAGGGCCCCGTCCCGGTCGTCGAAGTGGGCCTGGATCTCGGCGTAGTCCGTCCACATGGACAGGTTCTGCGGGTCCATCCGCAGGCCGCGCTCCAGCGCCTCGACGGTGGCCTCCATGTTGCCGCGCGACGCCTCGAGCCCGGCGATGGTGGAGAGCACCGTGGAGGGGCCACCCTCGTCCAGCCAGCGCCAGGCCTCTTCGAGGGCCGGCTCCACCATGCCGAGGGCCTCGAGCCCCTGCAGGCGGAGCATGCGGGCGTCCACGTCATCCCCCTCGTAGGCCAGGTGGGCGGTGGCGAGCTTGAAGCCCAGGACCACCCGGCCGCCCTCGGTGGCGGCGCGGGCGGCCTCGAGGAAGCGCCCCGAGGGGTGGAGGCGCGCCAGCTTGCTGTGCAGCTTGCGCGACTCTTTCGGCGTGAGGTGGCAGGCCGCGCAGCGGAGCTCGCCGGTGGGCGCGGCGTGGCGCGACCGGCTCGTGTCCACCATCAGGTCGCCGCCGCAGTTCACGCACCGCTCCGGATCGGGCGGGGCGATGGAGATGGCCCAGTCCTCGACCTTGTGGGTCCGGCGGCAGTTGGCACAGGCCAGCACGTCGGCGAAGCGATCGACGATCTGCCGGCTCTCCCAGCGGAGCTGCGGATCCTCGCAGCAGGTCTCGACGGGGGTGCTCACCGGCGCCTCCGGCGGGCGCAGGGGTGCGGCGCCACCAGGAGGGCGGGAGCCGGGGATTCGGGCTGGCGGGACGGGCTCATGCGGGTGTGGCGTCGGGCGGCAGGAGGTCGGCGACGGCCTGGTGGGCGCGTTCGAGGACCGCGCGGGGCCCCCCGTGCTCCGAGACGGGCAGCGGGGCGCCGAAGCGGAGGGACAGGGTACCCGGGAGGAGGGCCGTCCGTCCCACCGGCATGCGGGCCTCGGTGCCCACCAGGGCGGCGGGGACCACGATGGTTTCGTCCTGGTCGAGGTAGCGGGCGACGCCTGGGAGGAACGGGCCCAAGCGTCCGTCCCGGCTGCGGGCGCCCTCGGGGTAGACCAGCAGGTGGCGCCCGCTCGCGAGGGCCTCGCGCCCGGCGCGCAGGGCGCGGATGGCCCGGCGGGCCAGCTCGCGGGGTGGGAGGTCGGCGGTGTGGGCGAGCTGGGTGGACTGGGGGACGGGCAGGGTGGCCAGGCAGGCGGTGGCGACCCGGCGGAAGGCGTCGGCGTAGACCTTGGGGCCGGCCAGGCTCACGAGGGCGTCGGCCACGTCGCGGTGCCCCGCCCACGCCAGCACGGCGTCGATGGCGGTGCTGTCCAGGTAGGAGCGGTGGTTGCAGATCACCACCACCGGCCGGCCGGTGGCGGCGGCCTCGGCGAGGTGGGCCTCGCCATCGAGGTGGGGATCGAGGAGCACGTCCCGGCACCAGGCCCGGGACAGCTCCCGGGCGGCGGGGTGGGGCTCGAAGACCTGGATGCCGTCGCCGAGGGCGGCCAGGTGGGCCACCAGGGAGCGGCAGGTGGCGTCGTCCCAGTCGGCCACGAGGGCGCTCATGCGCTCCCGGTTGCGGTCGGCGGCCTCCGGATCGTCCAGGTGCCCGGCCAGGAAGGCCGGGAGGAGGGTCCGCAGGGTGGCGGGCTCCAGGGTGGCGAGGGCGTCGAGGTCCACGGGCCGGCTCCAAGCGGGTCGCCCTGGTAACCGGGAGGAGGGTTAGGGACCGTCGGCCTGCTTCCGGGAGGCTTGCATGTCCGAGGCCGCGCGCCCCGCCATCCGTGTCGTCAGCGCCGAGGTGCTCGAGGAGGGCCGCTACCTGATCACCCAGCGCCTGCACACGGCCAGCCTGCCCGAGCTGTGGGAGTTCCCCGGCGGCCGGGTCCGGGAGGGGGAGTCCGACCAGGACGCCCTCGTCCGGTGCCTGGCGGACCGCCTCGGGGTGCGGGCCGAGGTGGGGGCTCCGGTGCTGGAGGTCCACCACGCCTACGACCACTACGACCTGGTGCTCACCGTCTACCGGGCGCGCCTCGCGGCCCCGCCGCGCACCCTGCGGGTCCGGGCGCTGGCGTGGGCGCTCCCCGACGAGCTGCCCCTCTACGACTTCCCCGGCGCCGACCAGCGCACGGTCGACCTGCTCCTCGCCGACGGCTGAGGGCGCCATCGGCCCGCTCCTGCTGGTGGCCCTGGCGGTGGCCGGCGGCCCGGGACCCTCGGTGCCCCAGGCCCTCGTCCCCGCCGACGCGGCGCTCCAGGACGGCGACGCCGCGTGGTGGGGGGGTCGACGCGGTCGAGGCGCCCGGGCCTGGCGACGGGCCCTGCGCCGGGCCGACGGGGAGGACCCGGTGGCCCGCTCCCTCCGGATCCGCGCCCGGATCCGCCTGCTGCGGGCCGGCACCACCCTCTCGCCGCTGGTGCGGGCCGGGGGGCTCAACCGGGACAGCCGCGCCTGCCCGCCGGCCGATCCCTGGTGCCAGCTCGCCTTCGTCGACGTCTACCTCTTCGGCCCCTCCCCGGCCCTGGGGCGCAACCTGGAGCTGGCCCGGCGGGGCCTCGACGCCCTGGAGGAGGTCTTCCCGGCGCGGGTGGCGGCCCGCCGGGCCTGGCTCGAGGCCCGTCCCGAGGCCCCCCCGGTCCGGGTGCCCGGGCAGCCCATCCCGGACACCCCGCCGGTGGCCGTGCCCGACGTGGCCCGATCCACCGGGCTCGGGCGGGGCCTGGCCGCGCCGGGGGTCGATCTCTTCCCGGTGCCGCCCACGGTCCTCGCGGTGGGCCTGGTGGCGGATCCGGCGCTCGGGGTCGGGGTGAGCGGGGCCTGGTCGACCGCGGACGGCCTGCGACGCCGCTGGATCGTGGATCTGCAAGGCGCCGCCGCCACCTCGGGTGGCCTGGGTCGGCTCTCGGTGGGCACGCCCCCCGGGCCGTGGCAGGGCTGGGCGGTGGTGGACGGGGCGCGGACCCGGTTCTGGGATGGCGAGGGGTGGGCGCCCATCGGGCGGCTGCGGGTGGAGGCCGGGCCGCGTCGGTGGTGGGGGCCCGTGTGGGTGGATGTCCGCCCGGTGCTGCGCTGGGACAGCGATCCGGGGTCCCCCTCGACCCTGGTGGCCGGCCACGGTGCGCGCGGCGCCGTGGGGGTGTGGGCCCGGCGCCCCACCGAGGACGGGCTGCGGTGGCGTGGGGCCGTGGCCCGGCTGGATCTGGACGCCAGCGTGCCGGGGCTGGCGGACTACGGGCGGGTGGGCATCGGCGCCGAGGTCCGGGCGGGCGGGCCGGTGGGTCGGGGACAGGTGGTGGGGCGCCTCTCGGGGCAGGCGGTGCGGGCGCCCGACCAGCCCGGCTCTCGGGTGCCCTTCCTGGGGGGCAGCCAGGGCCTCCGGGGGCTGCCCGCCGGGGCCGGGGCCGGCCCGGTGGTGGGCCTCGCCTCGGTCGAGGGGCGCCATCCGGTGGTGGGCGTCTTGTGGGCGGCGGTCTTCGCCGACGTGGGGGCGACGCCCGACGGCCCGGTCCCCGGCGCCGGGGTGGGGCTGCGCTTCATGCCGCCGCCGGCGGTGGGTCGTCCGGTGCGGGTCGATCTGGGCGTGAGCCCCCTGGGGCTGCAGCTCCACGTGGGGGTGGATGCCGGGCTGTAGGGCGCCCGCTTCGCACCCCCAGGGCAGGACGCTACCCGCCCATCCAGGCGCTCCCTGCCAGGCCCACGGCGGCGATCCCCAGCAGCAGCGCCAGCGCCCCCACCTGGACCCAACGCTGGGTGGGCTCGTCGAGGCGCTCCCGCACCGCGTGGCCGAGCAGGTTGCCCACCGGCGACAAGACCGCCAGCACCGCGCCGTACGCCCAGGCCTGGACCCCCGAGGCGCCCCCCAGCCCGTACGCCACGATGCGCGCGATGTGCAGGCTCGCAGCGATGAGGCCCACCGTGCCGACGTAGCCGCCGCCCACCAGGCCGTGGCTCAGGACCCAGGGGGCCACCAGCAGCCCGCCCCCGCCGCTGGTGGCGGTCACCGTGCCCGTCACCACCCCGAGGGGCACCCCCGACCAGGCCGGCGGGCTGAAGGTCCAGCCGCCGAGCTGGCGGACCGCGCCCAGCACCCCGAGCGCCAGCATGAGCCCGAACAGGAGCCAGGTCGGCAGCCAGGCGATCACCAGGCCGGCCAGCAGCGCCCCCGGGACCGCCCCCGCCACCATGGGCCCCGCCGCCGTCCACGACAGGGTCTGCCGGTACATCCAGACCCGGTGGAGGTTGCCCACCAGCAGGCCGATGGCGGTGGCCGACAGGGCGGTGAGCGGGTCCAGCATCAGGGCCAGGGCCGCCACCAGCAGCATGCCGCCGCCCATGCCGGCCACCGTGGTCACCCCGCCGGCCAGCACCCCGAGCCCGATCACCAGGATCCAGTCCATCGCGACCTCCGCCGCTTCCTGCTGGCGGGATGAGGCTCCCTACCAGTACTTCTCGGTGGTGACGTGCCCGGGGCTCCGGCGGGTGTGGCGGGTCAGGCCGCGGGCCTCGAGGAGGGCCATCATGTCGGCGATCATGGCCGGGTTGCCGCAGAGCAGCACGTGGCTGCGGTCGGGGGCGACCCGGGCCCCGGCGGCGTCTTCGAGGGCCCCATCCTCGAAGCGCGCGGTGACCCGACCCGCCAGATGGCCGTCCCCGGCCGGCTCGCGGCTGGTGAGGGTGAGGACGGTGAGGGGCTGGCGATCGGCGTGGGCCGCCAGCTCGTCCAGGTAGGCCAGGTGGCTCCGGTGGCGGGCCCCATAGGCCAGGATGACCCGCTCGTGGGCCTGGAAGACGGAGCCCTCGCGGATCATGGACAGGTAGGGCGCCAGGCCCGTGCCGGTGGCGACCATCCACAGCTCGCGGCCCGGCGGCACATCGTCGAGGGTGAACAGGCCCTTGCCCCGGGTGGTGGTCCAGAGGGGATCGCCCGGCTGGAGGGCCCGGAGACCGGGGCTCACCTGGCCGTCCTCCACCTCGACGATGAAGAACTCGAGCGGTGCCCCCGGTGCCGAGGCGATGGAGTAGGCCCGCCGGGCATGGCGGCCGCCGTCCGGGTCCCGGGAGAGGGTGAGGAACTGGCCGGCCCGGAAGTCGGCGGCGCGGTCCAGGGTGAGGGTGAAGAGGCCCTCGTCCCAGTCGACGCGGTGGGTGATGGTGGCGGGCGCGAAGGAGGGGGGCACGGGGCCTCCGGGCAGGGCGCGATCCGTAGCCCGGCGGCCGTCCCCGGCGCAGGCCAGGGGGGGGGGGTCAGGCGAGCCTGGCCACCGTGTAGGCGTCGCCGCCCTGCTCGGCGGTGGCGGGGGCGTGGGCGGCGATGCTGCGGGCCTTGCCGAGCCAGTCCCGCACCGCGCGCTTGAGGGCGCCGGTGCCGTGGCCGTGCAGCACGAAGATGTGCTCCCGGCCGTCCCGCAGCGCCCGATCCAGGAAGGCCTCGATGGCGTCGAGGGACTCGTCCACCCGCTTGCCCCGGAGATCGAGGGTGTTGCCCGGCAGGCGGAGCACCTGATCGAGGGGGGGGGCGGGCCCGACGGGGCCCCGGGCCGGCCTGGTGGGACGGGGTGCCGGCGCGGGTCGGGGCCGAGGATCGCCGAGCCGGGCCACCTGGGCGCGGGGCATGCGGACCGTCATGCCGCTGCTGGTCCGGACCCGCACCTGATCGCCCGAGGTGTCCACCACCTCGCCCTCGCCGCCGAGCTGGAGCAGGCGCACCCGATCGCCCGCGCCCAGCTCGGCGGGGGGCGCGAGGGCCTCGTCCTCGTCGGGGCCGGCGTCGGGCACCAGGTGGCGCAGGGCGTCCACCGTGGCCCGGGCCCGATCGACGCCCTCGTGGGAGGGATGCTTCTGGAGCTCGGCCACCACGGCGCCGATGGCCTTCTCGGCGGCCGAGAGCCGGTCCAGGTAGGAGGCGGCGGCCTGGCGCTCCAGGGCGGCGGCCCGCACCTTCAAGGCCTTCTCGCGCCGGGCCACCTCGGCCTCCCGGCGGGCCAGGGAGCGGGCGTGCTCCCGGGCCTCCCGGCGGGCCGCCTCGGCCTCGCCCCGGGCTGCGTCCAGCCGCTCGAGGGTCTCCACCAGCTCGCCCTCCCCCTCGCCCAGGACCGCCCGTGCGCGCTCCAGCAGCGCCGGGTCCAGGCCCATGCGCGCGGCGATGGCCAGGGCGTGGCTCTCGCCCGAGCCCCCCGCCACCACCCGGTAGGTGGGCGCCCCGTCGGCGTACTCCATGGCGGCGCCCGCGAAGCGGGAATCGGTCTCGGGCAGGGCCTTCAGGCGGGCGAAGTGGGTGGTGACCACCAGGCGGGCGTGGGCGTCGAGGAGGCGCTCGAGCACCGCCTGGGCCAGGGCGGCCCCCTGGGCCGGGTCGGTGCCGCTGGCGATCTCGTCGAGGAGCAGCAGGGTGCCGGGGCCGGCCCGGCGGATCATCTCCGAGAGGACCATCAGGTGGCCCGAGAAGCTCGAAAGGTCGCCCTCGACGGATTGGGCATCGCCGATGGCGGCGAGCACGGTGCCGAAGCGGTCCACCCGGGCGCCCGCCGCGGCCGGCACGAAGGCCCCCACCCGCACCAGCAGGGCGCACAGGGCCACCGTCTTGAGGCTGACCGTCTTGCCGCCGGCGTTGGGGCCCGAGACCACCAGGGCCGGCTGCTCGGGGGTGACGGCCAGGTCATTGCCCACCACCTCGACGCCGCGCAGCACCAGCACCGGGTGCCGGGCGTCGTGGAGCCGGACCACGCCGTCGTCGCGGACGATGGGCCGGGTGGCGCCCAGATCCCGGGCCAGGGCCCGCCGCGCCACGTGCAGGTCGATGTGGGTGGCGGCCTCGAGGCTGTCCGCCAGGGCGTCGTGCTCGCGCCCCAGCTCGGCCGAGAGCCGGGTGAGGATCCGACGCTCGGCCTGCTCCAGCTCGCCCTCGGCCAGGCGCAGCCGGTTGTTCAGGTCCACCACCTGCTTGGGCTCGACGTAGACGGTCTGCCCCGTGCCCGAGGTGCCGTGGACGATGCCCAGGTCCCAGCGCTTGGCGTGGGCCTTGATGGGCAGGACGTACCGGTCGTTGCGCTGGGTGACGAAGCGGTCCTGCAGCAGGTCCTGGAGGTCGTCGCCGGTGAGGAGCGACTGGAGGGTGTCGCGGATGGCGCCGTGGAGGTCCTGGATGCGGCGCCGCAGATCCCCCAGCTCGGGGTAGGTGCGGGCCGAGAGCTCGCCCGTGTTCTCGAAGGCGACCAGGAGCTCGTCGGCCAGCACGTCGTCAACCCGGATGGCCTCGCCCAGCCGCCCCAGCACCGGGCAGGCCTCGGCGTGGCTCACCAGGAACCACTGCAGGTCCCGGAGCGCGCCCAGGGTGGCCCCGGCCTGGCGGAGCTCGGCCCCGTCCAGCACCTCGCCCTTGCTGGCGCGCAGGACCAGGCGCCCGATGTCGTCCACCCCACCGACGGGCACGTCGGCGCCCTCCTCCTCGGCGAGGGCGGTCAGCTCGTCCACCGCGTCGAAGCAGGCGTGGATCGCCTCGAGGGGCAGCGGGGCCAGCGCTTGCGCCGCCCGGCGACCCAGCGGGGTGCGCGCGCGCTCGGCCAGGGCCTGGACGAGGACCGGCCAGTCGAGGGCATCGAGGGTGTCGCGGTCCAGGTCCACGGCGGGGTCTCCCGGCCCGGTGGTGCGGCCCACGGCGGGCGGATCGCGGCGTACCCTGTCGGGCCGGGGCCGGCCATGAGGCCCCAGGAGGGCAGCATGGGCTCCACCTTCGGCCACCTCTTCCGGGTCACCACCTTCGGCGAGAGCCACGGCGGCGCCGTCGGCGGCATCGTGGAGGGCTGCCCCCCTGGGCTCGCGCTCGACCTCGACGCCGTCCAGGCCGAGCTCGACCGCCGGCGCCCCGGCCAGTCCGACCTGACCACGCCCCGCCGGGAGGCCGACCGGATCCAGGTGCTGTCCGGCCTCTTCGAGGGCCGCACGCTCGGGACCCCCCTCTCCTTCCTGGTGCCCAACAAGGACGCCGATCCCAAGGCCTACGCCGACTTCAAGGACCGCTACCGCCCCTCCCACGCCGACTACACCTACGAGGCCAAGTACGGGCTGCGGGCCTGGGCCGGCGGTGGTCGGGCCTCGGCCCGGGAGACGGTGAGCCGGGTGGCGGCCGGCGCGGTGGCCCGGCAGGTGCTCGCCCCGCTCGGCGTCGAAGTGGTGGCCTGGGTGGATCGGGTGCAGCACGAGGCGGCCCGGGTGGATCCGGCCACCGTGAGCCGGTCCGGGGTGGATGCGCACCCGGTGCGGTGCCCCGATCCCGAGGCCGCCGCGCGGATGGAGGCCCGGATCCGCCAGGTGCGCGCCGAGGGCGACACGGTGGGTGGCACGGTGCGGTGCGTGGCCCGCGGGGTGCCGGCCGGGCTCGGCGATCCGGTGTTCGACAAGCTCGAGGCCGACCTGGCCCGGGCGCTCCTCAGCCTCCCGGCCAGCAAGGGCTTCGCCATCGGCAGCGGCTTCGACGGGACCTTCCTCACCGGCTCCGCCCACAACGACGTCTTCGAGACCGGCACGGACGGGGTCGTGCGGACCCGGACCAACCGGTCCGGCGGGGTCCAGGGCGGGATCAGCAATGGGATGCCCATCGAGGTCGAGGTGGCCTTCAAGCCGGTCTCCACCATCTTCCGCACCCAGGAGACGGTGGACCGGGAGGGCCGGGCCACGACCGTGCGGCCGAAGGGACGGCACGACCCCTGCGTCCTGCCCCGGGCCGTGCCGATGGTGGAGGCCATGGTCCTGCTGGTCCTGGTCGATCATCACCTTCGCCACCGGGCGCTGGTGGGCGGCTGAGACCTATTGACTCGTCAAGCCAAGACTTCATCCCCAGCCTGGGGATGGATCTGGGGACAGACACGATGGATGAGGTCTCATGGGCACTCCCAGGTCTTGACATGCCAACTCTAGATCTATCCTCCATAGGATGTGCGCAACCTGTGGAAAACGTGGGGATCGTGGGAGGCCGCCCACTCCCACGATCGGGTCATGCGCTGGATCCCACAGCCTTTTTTTTGGAGTCCGCCCGGACTGTGGATAGCCAGAGCGTTGGAAGGTCCGTGCGTATGGGGGAACACATCGCCAAGAGGCCCCGATTGGGATCCGTTCAGCGACGGTCCCCCGCGGCCTCGCCGGTCTGGACCGCCCACAGGCGGGCGTACAGGCCCCTCGCCGCCACCAGCTCCTCGTGGCTGCCCGCCTCGACCACCCGGCCCTCGTCGAGCACCACGATGCGATCGGCGTGCCGGATGGTGGAGAGGCGGTGGGCGATCACCAGGGTGGTCCGGCCCGCGGCAGCCCGGGTGAGGCTGCGCTGGATGGCGGCCTCGGTCTCGTTGTCGACCGCGCTGGTGGCCTCGTCCAGCACCAGGACGGGCGGGTCGCGGAGCAGGGCCCGGGCGATGGAGAGGCGCTGCCGCTGGCCGCCCGAGAGCTGCTGGCCCCGCTCGCCGATCCGGGTCTCGTAGCCCTCGGGGAGGGCCTCGATGAAGGGGTGGGCCTCGGCGGCGTGGGCGGCGGCGCGCAGGGCTTCATCGGGGGCGTCGGGGGCGCCGTAGCGGAGGTTCTCGGCCACGGTCCCGTCGAAGAGGAACACCCGCTGGCTCACCAGGCCCACCGCCTGGCGCAGGGCCGGGCGCGACAGCTCGCGCACGTCGACCCCGTCGAGGGTGATCCGCCCCTCGGTGGGGTCGTGGAAGCGCAGCAGCAGCCGCAGCAGGGTGGACTTGCCGGCCCCGGTGGGGCCCACCACGGCGGTCACCCGGCCGGGCTCGAGGGTGAGGTCGATGCCGTGCAGCACCGGCGGGCGGCCCGGGTAGGCGAAGCGCACCCCCTCGAAGCGCACCCGGCCCTCGAGGGGGGTGGGCAGGTCCCGGCCGTCCTCGTCCTCGGCGCCGGGCTCGTCGAGCAGGTCCAGGATCCGATCGGTGGACGCCATGGCCCGCTGGTAGAGGTCGACGGTCTGGCCGAGCCGGGTGAGCGGCCAGAGCAGCCGCTGGGTGAGGAAGACCAGCACCGAGTAGGAGCCCACCGCCACCGCCCCGGTGACCGTCAGCCAGCCGCCCCACACCACCGTGGCGGTGAAGCCCAGGACGATGGCCATGCGGATGAGGGGCGAGAAGGCGCTCGACAGGACGATGGCCTTGCGATTGGCGCTCCGGTAGGCGTCGGAGAGGGCGCGGATCCGCTCCACCTCGCGCCCCTCGGCGACGAAGGCCTTGATGGTCTCGACCCCTTCCAGGTTGGCGGCGAGCTGAGCCCCGAGCAGGCTGGCCCGCTCCCGCACGTCGGCGTAGCGGGGGGCGATCCGGCGCTGGAACAGGAAGCTGCCCCACAGGATGAGGGGGGTGGGCAGGATGGCCAGCACCGCCACCGAGGGGCTCACCCAGAAGAAGACCGCCCCCACGGTCACGACGGTGGTGCTCACCTGGATGAGGTCGTTGGCCCCGCCGTCCAGGAAGCGCTCGAGCTGGTTCACGTCGTCGTTGAGGATGGCCAGCAGCCGCCCGGTGCGCTGCTCGGCGAACCAGCCCAGGCCGAGCCGCTGCACATGGTCGACCGCGTCCAGGCGCAGCTCGTGCTGAAGCGTCTGGGCCAGGTTCCGCCAGGTGGTCTGGAGCAGGTACTCGAAGACCGACTCGAGGCCCCACACCACCACGGTGAGGACGGCGAGCGCCACGAGCTGGGCGGTGACGGTGGCCAGCCCGAGGGAGGCCAGGAAGCTGTCCTGCTGCTCCACCACCGTGTCGACGGCGAGACCGATGAGGAGGGGCGGGGCCAGATCGGCGATCTTGTTGAGGATCGAGAAGGCCACCGCCCAGGCCACGGTGGACCGGTGGGGGCCGGCATAGCGCAGGAGGCGCCCGAGGGGCGCCCGGCGCGCCTGGCGTCGCGGGGCCTCGCCGATGGGTCTACCCCGCCCGCTTCTCGCCCCGGACCACCGAGCGCTGGTTGGCCTTGAGCGTGAGCTTGCGCAGGCGGATCCGGGTGGGGGTGATCTCGATGCACTCGTCGTCGTCGATGAACTCCATCGCCGATTCGAGGGTGAGCTCGCGGGGCGGGGGCAGGAGCTGCTTCTCGTCGGCGCCGGCGGAGCGGATGTTGGTCAGCTGCTTGGCCTTGACCACGTTGACGTTGAGGTCGTTGGTCCGCTTGTGGATGCCCACGATCATGCCCTCGTAGACCTCGTCGCCGGGCTCGATGAACAGCTCGCCCCGGGGGAGGAGGTTGTAGAGGGAGTAGGTGGTGGCCTTGCCGGTCCGGTCGCTCACCAGGGTGCCGTTCTGGCGGCCCTGGATGAAGCCCGTGTCCGCGTCCCAGCCGTCGAAGAGCGTGTTGAGGATCCCCTCGCCGCGGGTGTCGGTGAGCATCTCGCTGCGGTAGCCGATGAGGCCGCGGCTGGGGATGCGGTAGGTGATCCGGGTGCGGCCCGAGCCGTCCATGCGCATGTCCAGGAGCTGGCCCCTGCGGCCCGACATCTTCTGGGTCACCGCGCCGACGGCGTCGTCGGGCACGTCCAGGATGGCCTGCTCGAAGGGCTCGCAGAGCACGCCGTCCACCTCGCGCCGGACCACGCTCGGCCGGCCGATGGTCAGCTCGAAGCCCTCGCGGCGCATCTGCTCGATGAGGATGGCGAGCTGCAGCTCGCCCCGGCCATAGACCATCAGGCCGTCCCCGTCGGCCTCCTCCTCGATCTTGAGGGAGACGTTCGCGAGCAGCTCCCGGTCGATGCGCTCGCGGATCTGCCGGGTGGTCAGGTACTTGCCCTCGCGGCCCGACAGGGGGCTCGTGTTGATGCCGAAGCGCATGCCGATGGTGGGCTCGTCGACGCGGACGCGGGGCAGGGCCTCGGGCTCCTCGCCGGTGGCCAGCGTGTCGCCGACCGTGATCTCGGGGATGCCGGCGATGGCCACGATGTCGCCGGGCTCGGCCTCGTCCACCTCGTGCCGCTTGAGGCCGCGCCAGGTGTAGATGAGCTGGGGGCGCACGTTCTTGCGGGTGTTCTCGCCGAACCAGGTGCACTGCTGGTTCTTGCGCAGGGCCGTCCCCCGCAGGCGGCCCAGGCAGAGCCGGCCCACGTAGGGGTCGTAGTCCAGGTTGGTGACCAGCAGCCGCGCCTCGGGCTCGTCCACGTCGGCCGGGGGCGGGACGTGATCGACGATGGTGTCCAGGATGGGCCGGAAGTCGGCGTCCGCGTCGTCGAGCTCGTGCTTGCTGATCCCGTCGCGGGCGGCCGCGTAGAGCACCGGGAAGTCGAGCTGGTCCTCGCCGGCGTCGAGGTCGATGAAGAGGTCGTAGATCTCCTGGAGGACCTCGTCGGGGCGGGCATCGGCGCGGTCGATCTTGTTGATGACCACCACCAGCACGAGGCCGGCTTCCATGGCCTTGCCGAGGACGTAGCGGGTCTGGGGCAGCGGGCCCTCGGAGGCATCGACGAGGAGCATGGCGCCGTCCACCATGGAGAGCACCCGCTCCACCTCGCCGCCGAAGTCGGCGTGGCCGGGGGTGTCCACGATGTTGATCTTCACGCCCTCGTAGAAGACGGCGGTGTTCTTGGCGGCGATGGTGATGCCGCGCTCCCGCTCCAGGTCCATGCTGTCCATGACCCGGTCCTGGACGGCCTCGTGCTCCTGGAAGGCGTGGCACTGGCGGAGGAGCCCGTCGACGAGCGTGGTCTTGCCGTGGTCGACGTGGGCGATGATGGCGATGTTGCGGACGTCCATGCGGCCCTCGGGGCGGGGCGCGGGCCGGCGACGGGCCGGTCCGGGCCGGGCGCCCCGTAACGTCGCCGCCGTGGCCGGGGGAGGACCGGCACGGGAGCGTCACGCACGGCGGGGGCCCGGATCGGGCCGCTACTGCTGGAGCACCAGCGGGAAGGTGAGGGTGGTGCCCTTCTGGCTCGGCGGGAAGGGGATGGCCCGGATGGAGCGGATCAGGCAGGACTCGAGCTCGGTGTCCGCGTACTTCCGCTGCTTGATGCTGATGTCGGTGGCGTCGCCCGACGGGGTGATGGTGAAGGGGATGTCGAGCTTGGCGGGCAGCGAGCCGTTGCGGCGCTGCTCCTCGAAGAAGCACCGCTTGAGGGAGGCGTTGCTCTTCACCATGATGTCGATGGCGCTGAGGGGCGGCCGCGGGGGCAGGTCGCTGGCGCCCGCCGGAGCCGCCGCGCTGCTGGTGGTCTCCAGGTCCAGGTCGTCGGGGAGCTCCAGCTCCTCCTCTTC